>CAZCJJ010000014.1:4060-37937 GCA_964499045.1 uncultured Opitutales bacterium
CCGGTTTCCCGGATATCCGCAGCAATACCGGCGGCACTGAATCCCGGCACATCGGTGATTCCGGGAGAATCGTCAATGAACTGAATCGTCGTGGTATCCATTGCCGGTAAGAAGTGCGGGTTAGAGGAGGCCGTCGGTCTCATTGAAGCCGAGCCAGAGGTTCATGATCTGTACAGCCTGCCCGCTGGCGCCCTTCAGCAGGTTGTCTTCAGCCGAGCAGATAACAAAGCGTTGCATCCGTGCATCGTACACTGCCGCGATGTCCAGCCGGTTGGTTCCAACGGTCAATGCGGTATCCGGGAACGTTCCGGAAGGCAGAATGCTGACGAAGGGCCGGTCCTGGAAGGTCTTCTCCCAGACCGCATAAAGCTTATCCAGTGTGGCATTGGGGGCGGCGGGCGCGGAAATGGTGGACAAAATACCGCGCCGCATGGGGGCCAGATGCGGGTTGAACTGGAGGACGAGCGGAGATCCTGCAGCCAGGCTCAATTGCTCCTCAATCTCCGAAAGGTGCCGGTGCCGGGGCATCCCGTAAGCGGTCGCCGATTCAGTCCGTTCACAGTAAAGATAGGTTTCGCTGACCTTTTTTCCAGCTCCGGACACACCGGAGCTGGAGTTGGCGATGATGCCCCCGGTGGCGATCAGCCCTGCCTGCAGGAGGGGATAGAGGGGGGTGATGATACTGGTTGGGTAGCAGCCGGGGGAGGAGATCAGCGAGGCTTTTTGCCAGCCATCCCCGGCGATTTCCGGAATCACATAAGGTGTTTTGGCGAGCCAGTCGGGGGCCGGGTGAGGATGCCCATAGTAGCTCTCGTAGAGTTCGGCGGAAAAGAGCCTGAAATCGGCACTGAGGTCGATGACCCGTTTGCCGGCTTCGGCCAGAGGAATGGCGAATTCCGCCGCCACCCCGTGGGGCAGGGCAAGAAAGACCAGTTCCAGATCGGGATCCATGGCCAGTGCCCCGGGATCCGAAGCGGAAAATATGAGATCAGGCGAGAGCAGGCCACGGAATTGCGGCATGACCTGAACTGCGGGTTTCCCGGCCAGGGAGCGGGAAGCCAGACAGGTCAGTTCCACCCGGGGGTGCCTGGCAAGGAGCCGCACCAATTCCTCCCCCGAATAACCGGAGGCTCCCACAATACCGACTTTGAGCTTTCTTTCCATAAGGCCTGAAATAAAAAAGGCTCTCCGAGGTTTCGCGTACCCACGGAGAGCCTCTGGCTGAAAGCCTGATTCTGATCAGAATTAACGCTTGGAGAACTGGAAACGCTTACGGGCACCCGGCTGACCGGACTTCTTCCGTTCTTTCATGCGGGGGTCGCGTTTCATCAATCCAGCCTGTTTCAGCGGAATCCGGAGTTCCGGATTCAATTTCTCAATGGCCCGGGCCAAACCATGGGCGATAGCGCCGGACTGGCCAACAGGTCCGCCTCCCTGAACGAGAACCGTGATGTCGAGTTGCCCCTTCAAATCGGCTACGTCCAGCGGCAGCAAGGCCGTGCGGTTGAGCTGTTCAGAGTAAAGATAATCGTCCACCTCGCGGCCATTGATCGAGATTTTACCCGTACCCCGGGTAATGCGGACGCGTGCGGAAGCAGCCTTGCGGCGGCCAACGGCGGTAAAGACTTCAGTTGCTGCGGTAGCGCTCATGATATTCTGCTCTTGCTTTGGAAATTAGCCTTGGAAAGGAACGGGCTCCTGGGCGGCGTGAGGATGTTCGGAACCGCCATAGACTTTCAGCTTCTTGAGCATCTGACGGGCCAGTTTGTTTTTGGGAAGCATGCCTTTGACGGCGTGTTCTATAATAAACTCCGGACGGTTTTCGCGGAAGTCAGGCACGGAGCGGTATTTTTCGGCACCCACATAGCCATTATAGAACATGTATTCCTTCTGTTCTTCCTTCTTACCGGTCAGTTTGACCTTGTCCGCATTGATGACGATGACAAAGTCACCCGTGTCCACGTGAGGCGTGTACAGAGGTTTGTGACGGCCACGGAGTACGTTGGAAATTTTGACGGCGAGGCGGCCAAGGATCTGGTTACTGGCGTCCACCACATACCACTGCTGTTTGGCTTCACCTGTTTTTGCGAGTGTCGTTTTCATGTGCAAAGAAAAGCGGAGAAAGTAACTGAGCCAGGGACCCTGTCAATCTATTTTCCGGTAAAAAATAAAAGGCCGCGTAAGGGAGGCCGGAGGGAGGTATCCGGCGACTCAGTGCACGTCCTCCCACTCCACGCGTCCGTCAAGGTAGAGCACATGACGGCCCGTGCGGTGGCAGAAATTCAGGACACCCATCTTTTTCCGGCGCAGACCCTGTTTTCCGGCTTTTCCTTGAGGAGATCTCCCGGCAGAGTGGGGGGATATGGCACGAAAGGCAAAAAAGCCGAAACAGGAAGTCAGCGATGAACCGCGGAAGCAGACGCTGTACACTATCAAGCTGACCGACGAGCAGATGGCTGCGGTCAAAACATGGTGTGACCGGCAGCTCTGGAGTTTCTATGAGGTTGATTACGCGCATTTCGGATTCAAGGGAAACAACGTCAACCTGGTTGGTTACCATAGCGGGAAACTGGTGGTGCAGGGCAAGGGAACGGAAGACTGGGTGTCTTTTGTTCTGGAGCCGGAAATCACCAAACAGGCCACGCTGGGCTACGATGATGTTCATCACCCCGAATGGTTTGAGGACCATGCCGGGCTGGATGAAAGCGGTAAGGGCGATTTCTTCGGGCCATTGGTCACAGCCTGCGTGATCGCTGACCGCAAAATGATTGAGCAGTGGCGGGAGGCCGGTATCCAGGACTCGAAGCGCATCACCAGTGACCGGGCGATTCTGAAACTGGACAAGGTGATCTGCGAAACCAAGGGGGTTGTGGTCAAGCGCATGGCTCTGCGGATGGCCAAATACAACGAGCTATATAAGAAGTTTGGAAACCTGAATCGCCTGCTGGCCTGGATGCACGCCAAGTCGCTGGAAGCCGCCCTGGCAGAAAGGCGTGTTCCCTGGGGCATGCTTGACCAGTTCAGCAAGCAACCCATGGTGCAAAAGTTTTTTCAGGATCCGGCCTTTGATCTGCGGATGCAAACCAAGGCGGAGGCCGATCCCGTCGTGGCGGCGGCATCCATTGTCGCCCGCGCGGAGTATGTCCGGCGCATGCAGGCCCTCTCCGAAACATTGGGTGAGCCCTTGCTCAAGGGAGCTTCGGGACAGGTGCGCAAGCAGGGCGAACGGCTGGTGGAGAAACTCGGTCCCGATGCTCTGGGGGATTTTGCGAAACTCCATTTTCGCACCGCCTACCAGGTTCTCGGCTTGCCGGTACCGGAGAAAAAGCAATGGGAATGAAACCCGCAGTGTCCCTGTGGGAACATGACAGTGCCTGTTGCTGCCGGAACTCCGGGCTTGTCGGGGTGGACGAGGCTGGCCGCGGCTGTCTCGCCGGTCCTGTGGTGGCTGCGGTGGTCTGGATATCCCCCGGTTTCTTTGACCAGGAACCTTTGCGTGCAGCCGCAGGAAACATCAATGACTCCAAGCAATTGGCGGCGGAAGCCCGTGAATCGCAGTATGCCCTTCTGGAATCATGGGCGCAGGAGGAAATCATCCGCTTCCGCTGGGCGTCCGCCTCAGTGGAGGAAATTGATCGCCTGAATATTCTCGGGGCCACCCGTCTGGCCATGCAAAGGGCACTGGAAGCCCTAGGGACCACTTTGCCCAATGTGGAGGACAGTCTACCCTTATTTCAGCAGGCGGAAACCAATACTCCCGTGCCGATACTGGTGGATGGCCGCCCTCTGAAACCTTTTCCTTATGTGCATCAGGCGGTGGTTCAGGGAGACGGGAAAAGTCTGGCCATTGCTTCCGCCTCCATCGTGGCCAAGGTCAACCGTGACCGCCTGATGCTGGAAGGGGACCGGCTTTACCCCGGCTATGGGTTTGCCCGCCACAAGGGCTACGGAACCGCAGAACACCGGGAGGCCCTGCGCAGGCAGGGCCCCAGCCCCTGGCATCGCCCCCTCTTTCTAAGGAAAATCCTGGGTTAATAAAAAGGAGGATATTTCAGGACACCCATGAAAAAATGGCGGATGGCGGATGAATGAGAGCGGATAGAATGATGGGTGTCCCGGATTCTCTGCCTTCAGGATTCCAAAAGCATAGTCCGCAGATCTTGTGAGATAGGCGGGATAGTCCGGGCGGTGCAAGACGTGCCCTGTCGTTGTAAGTTTACGAACAGCGGCTACGATCTCCGATTCAACACAGCGCCATGCGGACGATGGCGTCTTCGACGTTGTACTTGTGGAGTTTGCGGCGCATGACATCGAGGGCACGGTTGACGGCCCGGGTTTTGATAGCAACCCGTTCACCCGGATAAACCATGCGGACCGACCAGGCGCCGCAGGGGGAATAGTAGCCGATGTAAATCGTACCGACCGGGTTGTCCGGGGTTCCGCCACTGGGTCCGGCAAAGCCGGTCACACTGAGGGCATAATCGCTGGAAAAACGTTCGGCTGCTCCCACCGCCATGGCAATCGCACACTCGGCACTGACCGCCCCGTGTTGCTGTAACAGGCATTCCGGGACATCCAACAACTCCATCTTGGCATCATTATTATAGCAGACTACTCCGCCGGCAAAGACCTTGGAGGCACCCGGAATATCGGTGAAGGCATTGGCCAGAAGCCCTCCGGTGCAGGATTCCGCCACCGACAGTGTTTTCTCGTGAGCCCGGAGATGGTCGAAAATGATTTTCGCCAGAGGATCATGGCCACAGCAGACGTAGTCGTGCCCCAGTTGATCCCTGAGCTCTATCGCGATCTCCTTGAGCCGGGCATGGGTGAGCCCTGAGCCCGCTTCGCCGCTCAGACGAACATCCACCATGCCCTGGTGGGCACAAAAGGCGACCTGCAGGCGGGGGTTGCGTTCGGCAATCGGGCGCACCAACTCATCCAGTTGGCTCTCGCCGATTCCCATGGTCCGGAGTTGCAGGTAGGAGTCGTCGTGACTACACAGCCCCTCGCGGCACAGCCGGGGCATGACCTCCGTCTCAAACATTGGGCGCAGTTCAGGGGTGGGGCCGGGGAGCATAACGAGTAATTTGCCGGAGGTCTTCAGGAAGATGCCCGGCGCGGTTCCATAGGGGTTTGGCAAGGCCTCCGCTCCTTCGGGGATGTAGCACTGCTTCAAATTGTTGTCGCTCATTTTCCGGTCCAGTCGTTCGAAGCGTGCCCGGATGGCATCCTCGACCGCCTGCACATGAACAAGTTTCCTTCCGAGCACACGGGAAATCACCTCACGGGTATTGTCATCCGACGTGGGTCCGAGGCCTCCCGTGGTGATGACGATGTCCGCGCTTTCCCAAGCCTGATTGAAGCAGGCCTCGATTTCCTCCTCCTGGTCGCGGCAGGTCAGATTTCTGCGCAGGGCCAGCCCGTGGCGCCCAAGCTCGGAACCGATGTAGGCGAGGTGGCCGTTTTGCCTGATCCCGAGGAGCAGTTCGTCTCCCAGTGTAATGAGGTCTAGTTTCTTGGTGGAAAACATAATAATGGAGGGATGAGCGGAAGGGGTTTGACTGGTTGAAATCGATGAGTTGCTTGCAGCAGATTGGATTATAGATTGAAAGTGCAATTATGCCAACCCAAGGAGCGAAATATTTAAAGGAGAAAGTGCGGGCCTTGCCCCATACTCCCGGTGTTTATCTGATGAAGGATCGTCTGGGAGGCATTCTTTATGTCGGAAAAGCCAAGGATTTGAAGAAACGGGTGGGCACTTACTTCCAGCCTTCGCGTAAATTCGCAGTCGCCCAGCCGAAGGTGGCGGCCATGCTCGACCTGATTCACGATGTCGAGGTGGTGGAGGTTCATTCTGAAACCGAAGCTTTATTGCTCGAAGGCAAGCTGATCAAGGAATGGAAGCCCAAGTATAACACCGACTTTACCGACAATAAACAATTCCTTCTGGTTCGGGTGGATGTGACCCGGCCCTTGCCGCGCTTCCGCCTGACCCGCAACCGGCGGGATGACGGCTGCCGCTATTACGGTCCTTTCGTCCATTCCAGTCTCCTGCGGCGGACTCTGTCCGAAATGCGGATGCGTTTCGGGATCCTGCTGGCGGACGCCAGTCCGGTCCAGCTCTCCGATGGACGTTGGCAATTGTACGATGATGCGCGCTCGGAAATATACGGGCAGACCGAGCCGGTGGACGAGAACACCTACCGGCAACGGGTGGACGAGGCTTGTGCCTTCCTTGAGGGTAAGGCCCGGGAATGGCTGGCCGGAATGGAAGAGGCCATGCGGCAGGCTGCCGAAGACCGGGATTATGAGCGGGCGGCGGATTTGCGGGACCGCATCCGTGCCCTGCGAGGAACACTGGAACCGGGCCGGAAGTTCACCCGCAGTGCGCCCTTGCCGCGTACCCCGGTGGATGCCTCAGGGGAACTGGCCAGTGCGCTTGGCTTAAAAAAGGCGCCGGAGACGATGGAGTGTTTCGATATCTCCCACATCTCGGGCAGCTTTGTGGTCGCCTCCATGGTTCATTTTCGCGGAGGCAAACCGGATAAAAAACAGTACCGCCGTTTCAAGATCAGGAGTTTTGAGGGAAACGACGACTATCGTGCCATGGAGGAAGTGGTCAGCCGGCGCTACCGGCGTTTGGCTGAAGGCGGCCTGCCTTTCCCCGATCTGGTTGTGATCGACGGGGGGCTGGGGCAGGTGCATGCGGCCCTGAAAGCCTTTCTGCTCCTGGGCATCACGCCCCCTCCGCTGATTGGTCTGGCGAAAAAAGAGGAAACCATCGTTTTTTCAGACGGACGGGAACCGCTCTGTCTGCCGCACCACAGTCCGGCCCTGCATCTGCTCCAACGACTGCGGGACGAGGCTCACCGTTTTGCGAATTCCTTTAATGCGGAATGGCGCAGCCGTAAAATACGGGAATCCATCCTCGACGATTTCCCGGGCCTTGGCCCTGTCCGCCGTGCAGCCATTTGGGAGCATTTCAAAACTCTGGACAAGCTCCGCAAGGCGGATGTGGAGGAAATCCGGCAAGTCCCCGGCCTCGGTCCCCGCATGGCCGTCGACCTCCACCGTTTTCTCCACCGCGCATAGCGGATTCGGATTTCCAATATTCAAGGCCGTAGCCGCGCCCGTCAGGGCGTGGACAGTGTGCGTGGCTATCCCACAATTGAATTTTGGACACTACCGGGTGCCCCGGCCATTCGGTCCCATCCTCCATCATTCATCCGTGATCCGCCATCGATTTATGGGTGTCCCGGATTGCGTTATAATCTTACTCTTAATCATAATCTCGATAGCCTACCTTAACTAAGTGCCATACCCGTTAGTGTGGATCCTCAAGAGTTACCTCACCCTCTACCTGTGCGTTTGGACTTTTTCTGTAGGGTGTGTAATTCTCATAGGACGAGGATTCCTGGCTGGAGATCCGTGGCTTTCGGGTCCAGGGTGACCGCACGGATACAACATCCGCAATGTCAACGACCGCATTTCCTTGGAAGTAGTAATTTGCCACGCCATTGCCCCAGGACCGGACCCCCTCCAAGGTTGCAGTACAGTTGGAAATCCAAACCCCCCAACCGAGATTGTCGTAAGTTCTGATATTGGTTGCATGCATCACGCTGTTGGCGACGTTGCCGATCCCGGTATCGTTCATGAAAAAGGCACTGTCATAGATCTCGCACTCAATGTCGTCATGTGCTGAGAATCCTTCATCAAGATTCAAGCAGGCCGTTACATTTTCAAAAACCAGATTTGAGCCCGTCCCATGCAGATTGAAGCCATCGTTCGAACTGCCACTGGCCGTCATGTTCTTGTAAACATGATGCGAAACATTATTAATCCTGACAACAAAGTAACTTGATGAGATTTCCCAACCTTCAGGGCTGACTCCCTCATTCAATGTAATGCGATAACCGTCAGGAGAGAGAGTTGCATAATCTGTGAACTGCCCGGTTTCGTAATCCTGCAGGAGGCGTGTCCCTTGAAAACTGATAACAGCAGGCAGGGCTCTTTTTTCCCGTGTGACCCAGCGACCATCCACTTTTCTGAACCCCTGAACAGATTTAAATGAATCAAAATACGGTTTCAGGTCACATATCCACATGCCGTCAATTTGTTTAAACTGCAGAGGTTGAAATCCCGTTACCGTTTCACCGGAACCGTCAAAAGTAATCGGTTTTCCGGGTTCACCGCTTTGTTTAATGAATAGCACTTCACGATAGGGACCACTGCCGGGTACCAGACGAATGGTGTCTCCAGGCTTTGCCTGCTTGACGGCCTCAGAGATTGATTTGAAAGGGGCATGGCCGCGCTGATCGATCAGGAGTACTCGCGAGAATGTCGATCGGGCGGTCTCAGCAACAAGGGGCATGGTGAATCCTGACGACAACACCAGAGTTACCCATAATATGAACCTGCTTTTCATCATTTTCATCATTGAAAAATCAATCGAGGGTTATGCAGGTTTTATGACCTGCTGGCTGTTGCACAGCCATCTGTGGCAGACTCCTTGTTACAGTCTTTACTGTCAAGGTAAGGTGCCTTGCTAACAAAGGCGAAAAGACTTTACACGTAAAAACCAGGATGGATTGTAGGCCTGTTTTCAATCGCGTTGAATAGGCAGTCTTTCAAGAGTATAACCAATAACGTGATTTCGCCCTATCTATGAGTGTACACTCAACACAGCATGCTTCCATTAATCTGGTTGATGACAAACCCGACCTGGACAAGGTTGTGGTGATTCTGGAAAGTACCGCAGGCCAGCAGTTGCTACCGGATAAAGCTTCCACACAATGGCGTGACCCGGCACTGGATGATTTCTATGCTCCGTTGGTCGTGTTAGCATTACAGGAGGCAGACACGCCATTGCCGGAAATCCCTGATTTTCTGTACGAAGCGTTTCACCGTTCGGGGGAACGTCTTGAGTTTGAGAATCTCTATTTCGAAAGGCGCAGGCGCCTTGCCCGGGCAGCGATCGCCTTACTCCGTTGTCAGAATAGGGGGCCTGAGCGTACAGCGTTGGAAGCATCACTCAAGAACAAGCTGGAAGCCATCCATCAGGAGGAGTCATGGAGCCTTCCGGCCCATGTCAAAGCACACAGCGGTAAAGACCCGCTGACGATTGACCTTTTTTCCGCTGAGACTGCAAATACCGTGGCTGAAATAATGGAGCTGTTCGGCCATTGTATGCCCAACGAACTGGTGGAGACGCTCTCCTCAAGATTGGAGCGTGAATTCTTTGAGAATTATCTCAATCGTTATTCTGAGTTCTGGTGGACCAGTAGTCCTAACAACTGGAATGCCGTCTGCCATCAGGGTGTTATCGGGGCCGCCCTCACACAGTTGGAAGACACGGCTCTGTTGGCGAAGCTCCTCGTGGTGGCGGGCAGGTGTCTCGAAAACTATATTGGAGGTTTTGCCGACGACGGTGGAAGCTCCGAGGGACCAGGTTATTGGGCTTTTGGTTTTGGCAAGTATGCTCAGCTCAGTGCCCAACTGGAAAAGCGTACCCAAGGGCAATTATCGCTGATTGGAGAAAGTGCGAAGTATAAGCAAATCGCCCGATACGGCCCAAGCATGGTCCTGCCTGGAAACAAGCTCGTCAATTTCTCGGATTGTACTCCGGGCATTGTCCATTGGCCGTGGTTGCTTAATTATCTTGGAACCAGGCTGGATGAGCCACTGTGTCGGCAGTTGGGCGCACAGCATTTTCGCGACTTGTTGTCCAAGGGATTGCAGCCCCACGCGCGCCACGCCAATTTTGGCTACCTCAAGGAGTTCATGTTGCTTCATGGGGAGCAGGTCCATTCCGGAACAAGTCCTTTTAACCCCGGGGATATCTACCTGAAAGATCTTGGTGTTATCGTTTCGCATGGTGGAGGCCAAGGCGGGGAGCGCTGGCATTTTGCCGCAAAAGCCGGTCATAATGGTGAGTTCCATAATCACAATGACTGCGGCAGTTATATTCTCAATATCGGGGAGGAATCGATCATTGAGGAAATCGGGGCACCCGAATACGTGAAGGCCTACTTTCAGGCCGAGACCCGTTATCATTTCCTGGCAGCCAGAACACGTGGCCATTCTCTGGCGGTCATCAACGGATGTGAGCAATCGGCGGGTGTCGAATACTCCACAAAAGTGGTCCATTACCGAAATGACGCAGAGCACATGTCCACATCCATGGATCTAACAGGAGCCTATCCTGAAGCCGCAGGCTGTTCCCGGTATATTCGTACATTTCGCTTCGACAAAATCGCACCAAAAATCGAGGTTACCGAAGAGTTTGAACTGGGTTCCACCATGGATTTGGAATCGGCCATCATAACGCGATGTAAGGTTCAGGAGAAGCAAGGCCTATGTATTTTGCAGGGCAAAAGTCATGCCGTGGTGCTCACCCCCCTGGAAGGCACAACTATTGCCAGTATTGAGTCTCTCCCTTTCTCAAATCACACCGGACATGCAGATGCTGTGACCAGAATATCCTTGCGAGCGGAAACCATAACTCCAAGAACCGCGATTGCTTACCGCTTGGAAATCGCACCCTGAGTCAACAGCACCCCATTTAACCGTTATCTCATGAGAATCGCCCATATAACCGACTTCCACCTTCGCGCATCTCAGCCCGGAACTTCCATTATTGCCAAACGCCGCTCTCATGCGATGACGGCACTTGTTCCCAAGGCTTTGGAGGCTATAACAAAGCAGAAGCCTGACTTCCTTGCTGTTACCGGCGATTTGCTTGATGTGCCCGGCTGGATGATGTCCCCCATACCAGGGTTTCGGGGAGACAAGCCTGAGTTATGGTTTGATGCCGCAGTTGAAGACTACCGGATGATAAAAGGCTGGCTCGATGCGACCGGTATTCCCTACATGGTTTTGCCGGGTAACCACGATCTTCCCGATGCGCTTTGGAAAGTTTTCGATCCTGCTGCCAATATTCTGGAAGTTGGCGGTGCTCTGTTTGCCCGGTTTTGTGATTATGAGCATGAAGGCCATCGCCCCCGTCGTTTTCACCCGGAGCGTGACCGCTGGGAGCACCTTCTCAAGCAGAAGGGTTTGCCCCAGGTGCACATACAACATTACGTGATCACTCCTGCCTTGAACGCAGGCTACCCGCATACTTATGAGGAAGGGGAGGAACTCGCACGGCGCACGAATGCCAGTGGCTGTGTCAAACTCAGCCTGAGCGGGCACTACCACAGGGGGACTCCACTGATCAATTACGGTAATACCACCTTTGCCACGACACCGGCATTTTGCGAAGCTCCCTTCTCCTGGCGTATTTACGATCTCGACTTGAGTTCAGGAGAGACTCGGGTTGAGGAATACGAACTGGGCCAGCAGCCTGAACGTCCGGTTGTTTTCCTTGATCGTGATGGGGTCATTAACACGCTGCCAAGTTATCGTGTCGGTGCCGAAGCGATGAAACTTATTCCCGGTTCCGCCACGGCCATCCGCAAGCTGAACGATGCCGGTTACGCCACTGCCGTAATCACCAATCAATCGGCAATCGGCATGGGCTATGTTTCTGAGGCCGTTGTCGCCTTGGTTAACGATGTCATGCATCGTTTGCTTGCTGAGGAAGGGGATGCCCGCCTGGATGCGATTTACTATACTTCCGCTGCGGGTGTTTATGCCAATCTTCCACACTATCTTGATGACAGACAGGCGAAGCCATCCTGCCACCTGCTACAAGAAGCCACGGCTGAACTGAATCTGAACTCAAAGGATGCCTGGATGGTTGGCGACAGTGTCGTCGATATGGAAGCGGCCCTGGCTTATGGAGCCCGTCCCATCCTGGTCCAGAGTGGCAATGGTGCGAATGTCGCCGCCAAAGTTCAGGAACGCTGGCCGCAAATCCCGATTGCCCCCGATCTTAAGTCGGCGGTGGATCTGGTTCTCGCTGAGTGATAGGGCCCTTCCGGGTAACCAACTTGCAAATGCAGGGTGCAGACTGGTATCCCAACAGAGCATGGACACTCCTGTCTGCGATTAAAAAAAAGCCAACCGCGTGGGCGATTGGCTTTTTGATAAATGATTTGATCAGGCTATTGTCTCAGCGACGACGACGCAGGAACAGGAGAGTACCCAGAAGCGGTAGCGCGGTTAACAACGCATAGTGAGAGGCTTCAGGCACCAGCACGATAGAAACATCGTCGATAGAAAAGCCGACGTTACCATTGCCCACGTTAAAGCCAATCGTGTCGAAGGTGAAATTCGTGGCACTTGTTTGTGTCGTGGATATGGCAACACCGTTCAGGGTTGAAGTAATGAGGAGCGAAGTGGCATCGGTGCGTTCTATCGAGAACTCACCATCGTATATGGTTGGTCCTGCTGTCAGCCCGAGGTTCGCATTTTGAAACAGGAGTTGAGTGTTGAAACCACCCGGGTTTACCGTCCACAGGGCGTCACTGCCTCCCGAACGTGCGCGCAGACGCTGTTCCGTGGTGCTCATCGACTGGAAACCGGCAACTCCCTGATATCCATTGAACGTGCTGCCAGGACCACTGTCTCCGACGTCAGCACTTAGCCGGGAATCGAACGAGTTAAGTAAGCCATAGCGAAGTCCCTCGGTTGTGAATGCATTTGATACCGTAAAATTAAAACTCAACGTAATGCTCTCTCCAACATTAATCGTGGTAGGGGTAAAGTACGTCAAAAAACTCAAGGCATTGGAACCAGTGGAAACCGTGAGACGACCACTTTCTACGGACAGACTGCGTGTAGTGTTATAAGTCGAGGTGTACCAGCCGTCTCGGTTGCCGTCGGAGAAATTGTCCTCAAAAATAACTTCGGACTGGACAGCGGTGGTCATTGCAAAAGCAAAGGCACAGCTGAGAGCGATTACTTTGTGTCGTCTGCAGGTGGTATGTCGATTTGTTGAGTTCATAGTTGGATTTGGGGTTGCTTCGTTATTAATGGACTTGGGCCACGTAAGGTGGATGTGAACAGTCTCGCTTTGGCGGCCCCTTTTTTCAAATGATTTGAAGTTTTACCTGTAAAGATGGATTGAATACCCCGGCTTTGGAGGGGACAGGGGCATTAGTCACTCAGGGGCTGGGTGTTTTACTGAAAATACGGGTTTCGCCAAGACGCATGGGAAGGGTTACTTTGGTGACGTCTTGGGCGATCGGTTCTCCGGTAACCAAATCGGAGAGGTTGACCTTGGCCGGGAACACGAGTTCTTTATCTCCGTCACTGAGTGCGGTGATGCCGATAAAATTAGAGGAGCCGGTGATCGAATCACCGCTGTGATTGTAAATATGGGCACCCGCGTTACTGCTCAGGGCGCGAAAGAGTTCCGGTCCCATGGATACGCCGGTGAACAGGACGGAAGTCCAGCCGTCCATTCCCCTTATCGCCATTCCGTATCTGTCGCTATCGCTGTAGTAGGCCAGGTAATCGACACCGGTTTGATGGGGGATAATGGTGAAGAGGGTGGGCAGTTCGGACTCGCTTCCGAAAACATGTCCCTGAGGAACGCCATGAAAGGCCTTTGCCATCTTGAATAAGGGTTTTCCTGCTTTGGGGGCGGGCTGTACCTGAATGCCGGTCAGTTGGCCGATGTTTTGAGCATTGGCTTTTTCGTTGGCAATGAATCCCGGAGCGTAAAACCAGACGGCCGTACGATTGTTGGTAGCCAGAACCTGCTGAAGCTTTTCTCGTTGGTGATCATCCATAACGTAGGCGTTCAGGAAAAAGAGAATCTTGGTTTCGTCGGGGATCTTTCCGGCAATGACATCGCTGAGCAGAAAGCGGGAGTAAGGTGCACCGATATGGGGAAGGACCTCGTTATTCATGGCTGTGGTGGGCAGGCTTACCTCGTTGGAGCCTCGAAGGTAATAATAGCTTTCGGTATCGAGAACAACGGCAATTTCCGGTCGGAAAGGAGTCGGTTGGGTGATTTCCCGGACAAGACGATTTTCCTCGAAACGCTCGAAAAGTGCCTCTTCGGCGTTGGCCCCCGAGCCGAAGCACATATACCAGCGCCCCGTGTTATGCTGCAGGGTATGGGGCAGCAGTCTGAGAAAAATATCGAGACTTTCCTGAAGATTGGCGGTTTTACTGAAGTGGTTGTAGGGAAAGTTGTGACTGCGCGTGTCGTCTTCCACGAAGTACATTTTGCCGTGGGCTATGATGGAATCGAGTACGTTGCCAATGCTGCCAGGCCCCCCGTGTTGACGATTGCGGTAGCTGTAAGGGTTGACGATGATGTCGATGTAGGGGCTTTCCAGGATTTCCTGAATATTAAGACTACCGCGATGGACAGCGTTGAGTGGGGAGTGCCCTGAGTCAGGCCCGCTGTAAAAGACGATAATGGCTTTATTGTGGTCACTGGCTTCCTTAACGGTTCTTGCAATCTCGATAACGTAGTTGGCAATAGGCGTCTGAAAGTAACGGGTAAAATCGATAATGTATTGCTGCTTCTGCGGATCACGGAATGTGCCGAGGTCGCCGTCGATCCGCTCCTGGAGGCTGGGGAGGCGGATGCTGTCAAAGTCCTTAAAGGAAGTCCCCCAGGCACGATTCACGGCATCAATGGTCTGATGTTTTTCCTTGGCATAAGTAATGAAACCCTGTCGGAAGTTTTCATCGGCTCCGGCGACGACAGTGTTATTACGATCCCATGAGCGTGGGAAGAAGTTCTCCAAGGCGGACTGTGCTCCGAGGAGGTAGGCAATGATGTGGTTGCCGTATTTCTTCTCGAGATGTTTCACCTGGAGCCGAAGTGCTTCAGAATAATCATGCACCCATTTGGGGGAAGCTGCGGAGGCATAGCCATTAAGTTCCCTCTGGGCACTCTTGGAAAGGGTATTCAAGTCGATATTGGACAGGTAACCCTGTCGTGCATCCGGATTCTCTTCGAGCCACCATGCAGGTATGTCCGCGCGGACCCTGGGAATAATCAGTGAGCCCGGATGGAGCTGAATATGTTCTTCGAACATCGCATCCAGCTCGGAATAGTCCGGATCCTGTCCGTCCCGGGGCCAGACGAGGGGTATCGGCATCGAGTATAACTCGAAACCATGTTCCCTCCCCAGTTTAACCAATTCAACGGAAGGGTTGACCCCCTCTTCCAGAACATAAGGGAAAACATAACCCATGCGCTGGGGAGAGCCGAGGGTGTGGTAGATGATCTCGGGGACCTGCTCCTCGCCGTTTATAAGGAAAGTCGGAATGCCATCGCGGACGACGACCTGACTGGTGAGCGGGGCTTCTGCAGCCGGGGCGAGGTTGTCGGAGCCAAAAGCATGAGCCGAAAGTGAAAGGAATGCCGTCAGGCAGAGTGATATAGTCTTATTTAGTCTCATTGTATATTTTTGATGTTTGATTTCCAAGTAAAGGGGGGAAGGGTTTTCACTGGGGAACAAAATCGGGATAGATCAACGTGCCTTGGGGACCGCCGATATAGACGACAAGCCAACGCCTGTGTTGTCCTCTGGACGGAATCGTGGAACTGTAAGCCAGTTTCCACTCGCCATTGGTCCGTTCACGAACAGCCATCCGTATCTGGAGTCGGGTGCTGTCCTTGTTGTCAAAAGGAATAACCTCATATTGCCCAGGTTGGGCATTGCCAACTGCATTGCCAAAGGCCCCGGCCAGCTCGTTGTGTGTCAGATTTACGAAGAGCACACTTTGTGCAGGAAAGTTTTGAGAACCGTCCTTGATCGGGTAGATGTAGTAAGTGTTACCTCCCTCCCTGGGGACAAAAAGCAGCAGGCAGTCATTGGCTGATTGCTGAAGATTGATTTCGGCTACGGGAGTGGCGGGACTATCCTCAGTGGGAATCCGGTCGTATAGTCGAAGTACGGCAAGCCCTTTGTATGGGCGACTTTGTGAAAGCCCGAGGCTTTCCATCTCAAGCGACACCCAATCTTTATTGGAAGGGTAATAGAGCTTCTGACTCGGCCCCCCCGGCAGGAAAACAAACCGCAGGGTGCGGCTGATCAGGACCTCCTCATCAGAAAAAGATTGTGCGGAAAGCGGGCTGCAAATTGCCAGCAGCATGAGCAGCCAAAGCCACGAATGGGCCCCCGTTCTTGGTATCATTGGGTAAAGGGACATAAATTTCTTATATTTCATTCTGGCTGAGCCAGCGGAAGGAGATGATTTCAAACTGCCGCCCCAAGGTGCGCCTGGTCGCCTCATCAGGCTCAAGTGGCGAATTATTATCGGGAGAGACGGGGGTGGGCAAACGCCGGACGACGGCTTCGCAAACCGCAACGGATCGACTACCGGTTACTGGATTTTCCCAGTCTCCATAGGAACGGATGCGAAAGGTATCTGAGCGCGCAGAGATGAAGCTGCCGATCATGCTGAGGATGTCGGACTGGCTGAGGTAGCCAGGGGCATCACGCTCGGCGCTGAGACCATTAATGGCCTCGTCGTTGGGCAGAGGATTGACACGATTGCTTTCCGGAAAATGGTCTGCCCCCATCTGCCCGACGACGGGATTGAGACGAAGGAAGGCGTCCGGGGCGTGGAAATTGATCACCGTATCCGTTTGGTATTGATAAGTGATACCGTTGACCATCGCGGCCTCTGTGTTGTCTATGGCGGCCTGAAGAGCCCCCATCATGCGGGGGGAGAAGAGACCCGATTCGGTACTGGTGTGATCGCGGTTGACAAAATCGGCGAGGGACAGAAATGGACCACGCATGCGGACCTGATGGACGATTTGCCCGGCGAGCGTTTCGATCTGTGCATCCGTGAGGGTGCGGTAACCGTTCCATTGTGAATGCAACTGTTCATCGCTTGGGGGAAGATTTGGATTGGCGGGGCGTTCAGGCATGGGGAAGCCAGCGGGCAGAGTGGAAGAAGGGAAGGGGGTTTCGGTATGGGACTCAGCTTGTAGCGGAGTACTGTTATCCCCGGAGTTGAAAACCAGCAGGGACTGTTCCCTCAGGCTGGCAAGTATGCTGCGCCAGGCTTCAACACTGGTGGAGTTTATATTGAAGGCTCCCTGAATCATGAGTGCCCCCGCCACCTGTTCCGGGTCGTCCATATCGATGTTGGCAGCCGCAGTATCCAGGCCGATGGGCTGAAGCCTCGGGTTTAGGAAGGCCCCATCTCGATAGCCGCTCAGATAATAGCGATCCCAGATGGCCTCGTTCAGGATCAGGTGGAAATCTTTCTGTTCGAAGGGAAGAAACATACTGGCCCAGGATTGGCCAACGGAGTAGGTGCCAGCGTATTCAGGGGATGCGTTGGCATGTTTGAGCTGGCCGAGTGAGAGAAGAGGTGAACGCGGTACATGGTACAAGGTGACGAAGTCGGTGCCCCCGGGGGTAGCTTCCGGGGATTCGGATCCGGCAGGATTCGTGCCCCATGAGGTGCGTCGGCCCCCGTCACTGGTTTGGATGTTCCATAGCCCTTGAGGCGTGGCCGTTCCTCCGGATTCGTTTAGCCAGCCTGTGTTGTGGCCATCCCAATAGAACGCCGGATGGGAATTCCAGCTGAAGTCAGTGAACGTATCTTTGAGATCGGTTGTCCGGGGACTGCGGATATTGATATTGGCCAACCATGGCATGCCGCGAGCGTCGGAACCCGAACCGGTAATATCTCCTCCCACGGGGAAGTTATTCCGGCCTCTCTGTGAGGGCCTGAGCTTGAAGCGAGCATGGTAGCCGTAGTCAAATGCCTCCCAAAATTCGATAAACTGGCTGCTGATTTTGCCAATCCATTGCCTGTTGCCACTAAAAACGTTTTCGTGGACGCTTGCTTCCTGATTGTTAAGCAGGAGCGAGAAACGGGTTGAAGCAGGCTGGAGTGCGTTATTCCCGCTATAATGAAAACGGATTCTGAGCTGGTTATTCCATCTTAGTTCTTTTGCGCCGGATATGGCATTTTCCTCAAAAACATATGCCGGAATGACTTCTGCGGTAGGAATCCAGAAATAGCGGCCGATTTCATCGCTATTCTCCAGCTTAGCCTCTGGCGCATAAGCCAATCCGTCATCTGCGAGCGTGAAAACCTTTACCTCTCCGGCCCGGAAACCCTCATTCTCAATTTTAAGATGCAGGCGCCCACCGAGCAGATCGAAAGGTTTGAGCATACGGGCGGAAACACCTTTGGTCGCTTGATTTTGTATTCCTACGTAAAAGACCAAGTCTTCTGACCCCGCCTCAGGCTCCCAAATAATGTCATAATCAGCCGGGGCGAGATCCAGGTCATAGGGGTTGGCCATGACGATGGTCGGGCGCATAGTGAAGATGAGATTTGAGGGCTCGGCAACTGGGTTTGGGTGATGCACCGGTTCTCCGTTGAGATCGGACGGCAGTACACCGAAGTTACCTTGAAAGAGAACGAGGAGGGGTTTGACTTCGTGTTGGGTGCCGGTCTGTACACGGGGCTCAATACTGAAGCGGTCACCATCAAAGGAAACCAGATCCTTCAGGCGGTAGTAGTCGCGGAAGAGTTCGAGATCGGGAAGATCGGCACCGAGATCAGGAAGGGTGATGGAGTCGTCTTCGAAGGCGGTGGTCAGGTCGTATTTGAGGCCGCCGTTACGGGTGTCGGTGAGCACCCCCTGACTGTGAAAAGTAAGGTCGTGAAAGTAATTGCGTTTATCCGGGCCGGAGGATGAGGTGACGGTCAGGTTGGGGTGTAGCAGGGGGAGGCTGTCGTGGCCTAGAACACGGGGCAACTCGGCGACCACGTTGTCCTCGGCCTGGCTGGAGGTGTTGGCAAAATCGGCTAAGGTGGAAAGCCCAAGGCGGGATGGGGCTACGGCGGAAGTGTTGTAGCCTGCCGCCGGTGGTGGTGGTGTTTCCGGTAAGTTGTACCGGGCCTTGATGCCTTCGTCTCCGATCCAGTAGGCATAGTGGCTGATCCCGTTGGTGTCGTTGGAGATGGTAATCCGGGGCAGCTTGATCTCTTGGCCGGAGGGAACCGAGCCTTCTCCGACCAGAATAACTTCATCCTCTGAGCTTGCCTGCTGATGGGAATCAGGGTCGGGGTGACCGGACACAAGCCAGTCGATGCGTTCGCCACGATCAAATTCAGGATGTGTGGAGTCGGTGTTCCAGACGCCGGTCCAGTAAAGACGATCGGCATGGGGAGCATCGTCCGGGCGATCCGCGAGGATATCAGCTCGCGCGGTGGTTCTCTGGTCCGGACCCGCGGTTTCCTGGAGTTGTCCCAGAGCGATTTGTAGTCCGAATAAGGCATTCCTCTCTGCCTTGGTCTTATTGTTGAGGGTCTGTGATGTGGCCAGCTCAACCATGGTCAATGCAGACAGCGAGAGCATGAGCATGAGGAGGAAAGCCATCAGAACCAGAGACAGAACAAGAGCGAATCCCTTGGCCTGAACGGGGTATCGGTTCTTACCTTTAATCATACTCATGATTCGGGTTGGGTTGGTAGGGAGTCCACGTCGTGGTCGCATTCTTAGCTTATAATATCGCCCAAGAACGTAATGACGACAATGCCTTTAGTTCTTTACGTGTAAAGAATGTCGATGAAGCCGATCTTCAGAGGTAACGCGCCACGCATTTTCTGGACTCTCCTTCAGGCTGACGGTTAAACAGTTGGACGGTCAGGCGGTCGAACTGTCAGACGGTTGGTGCCTGATGGATTCACCGTCGTACCAGGTGCCGCTGACCATGGTCATGCGTGGATGCTCTGGCAGCCCGAACTCATTGCGGTGCAGGTGTGAGACGACCAGTTCCACGGCCTGCTCTCCAACGATATTGGGTCGGGGACAGATCCCACCCAGACGTTTCATCTGGGAGGGCATAAGATTCAGTTCGGCATAGGACAGCTTGCGCTGCAAAGCAACGGGAAGCTGAGTCAAGTATCGCGTTTGATCACCGTGACCGATGACGATATCCGGTTGGTATTTTTGTACCCACTGTTCGATTTCTGAAATGGGACTTGTGTCATTGCGAAGCAGCAGGGGGATTTTGGCGAGTTCGGGATGCTCGTTTTGATAAAGATAATAGGCTCCAGCCTCAATGCCACGCGTGCGAGTGTGGACTTCGTGATGGAGCAACAGTCCCGGGCGACGGAAGCTGAGCCTGAATAAGGTTTCCATGAGCAGGCTGGCATTGCCGAAAAGATCAGGCCCGGAGCGGTGAATCGGGGCACCATGCCAAGTATGGGCGATGGCGGTGACGCTATAATGTTCCCAACTGAGTGTAAAATCGAAGTCGGGCTGCCCCAATGGCATGATAATCACTCCGCGAATACCACGATTGAGAAGAATGCGGTCCAGTTGCCTGGCGTTTAATCCGCTGGCTTGGTTCAGGTGGAACACTTCGCCGTAAAAACCGAGCTCTGCAGCTCTTTTCTGCATGCCCTTCAGGGCCTCATTGTAAAATTCGATCCTTTTGAACGCACTGAAATCTTCAAACGTATTGATTAGGGCCAATGGCACCCGCCCTCCCTCATCTTTTTTTCCTGCCCGCTGAGACATCAGGGTCGAAACCAACGGGTTGGGAACATAGCCCAGTTCGCGTGCCGCCTTCTGGATTTTCTCCCGCGTCTTTGTCGCAATATCGGGGCTGTTGCGAAGGGCGAGGGAAACCGTCATGCGCGAACACCCAACGGCGTCTGCGATTGTTTGCATGGTGGGGCCCCGGCTCATGATCAGAATGCAGGCCTTGGTGGCCTGAAAATGAGCAAATCCCGCCGAAGTCGGTTTTACAAGTAAAGAGTGCCCGGTTTCCGTCTTATCCCCTGACTGCTTCCACTTCCACAGACTTGACGTTAATGTTGGAACCGGGATGCCATTGGCCACTGACGATCGCAACTCTGGGGTGCTCGGGCAGACCAAATTCATTGCGGTGGAGACAGGATACCACGAGGTCGACCGCCTGTTCTCCGATCAGGGCGGGCTGGGGGTCCATTCCGCAGAAGGAATCATACTGAGACGGCAGCAGGTTGAGGTTGGCAAACGCTATCTCATCGGGAACTTTCCAGCCTGTCCGCTTCAGGATACGTGTTTCATTCCCATGTCCAACCACTACATCGGGTTGATATTGTTCAAGCCAATCAAGAACCGACTGCTCCGTGGTATCCTGGGTGCGAACCAAAACCGGAATTTCGGGCAAATCCTTCTCCTTCAGGAACAAGTAATAAGCTGCAGCCTCAATGCCACGGGTACGGATATGCACCTCTTGCGCGATCAGCAGGCCCGGTCGGTGGTAGCCCTGGTTCAGCAGTTGTGTGAAGAGAAAGTTGGCATTTCCAAAGAGATCGGGAGCTGAGCGATTGACGGGAACACCATGCCAGGTGTTGGCGATTGCCGCAGTGCTGTAATGTGGCCAGGAAAGATCGAAAGTCAGCTCCGGAGATGCCACGGGCAGGATAATGATTCCCCGTATGCCCCGGTTGAGAAGGATGCGGTCGAGCTGTCGGGGGGTCATTTTATTTCGATGAGTCAGGTGAAACACCTCGGCATAATAACCAAGAGTCCGGGATCGGGACCTGATACCATCTAAAAGCAGGCGGTAGAATTCGACATTCTGGAAATCACTGAAATTTTCAAAAGTGTTGATCAGAGCAAGGGGGATCCGACCATTTTCATCCTTTCGACCGGCCCGTTGGGCCATCAGGGTGGAGACCAAAGGGTTGGGGGAGTAACCCATCTCACGGGCAAGTTTCTGGATGCGCAACCGGGTGCTTTCTGCCAGATGCGTACTGTTCCGGAGGGCAAGGGAAACCGTCATGCGTGAACACCCGGCGGCATCCGCTATATTTTGCATCGTGGGGCCACGACTCATGATAGTTTGGTTATCGTTGGATTTACTGGGATCAATGATCTCCCCGTGAAGAAGGATTTCCGTTTGATCAGGATACTGATCCACTTTCGAAAGGTTCTGCAATGGAGGTGAACCTTTACCTGTAAAAAGCAGAAATCCTGGACATCCATGAAAAGATTGAGGATGGCGGATGAATGAGGGCGGATGAAATGATGGGTGTAGCGGATTTCAGTATCCGGTCTTGACAGAATACCGAAATAAATTAAAACCGGTCTTTATGGGAAACCGGATTAATGAGGTTGTTCGTGAGAAAATAGCGGACTTTCAGCAATGGGTACCTCCGGATTGCATCCGTCGTGATGCGACCTCCGTTTCTTCATTGAAGAAAGCGAAAGCTGTCATCGGAATGCGGAGGGCGGGCAAGACCTACTACCTTTTCCAATGTCTGGCAGATCGCCTGCAAGCAGGTTACAGGAAGGAGCAACTGCTCTATTTTAATTTCGAAGATGACCGCTTGGCCGGTATGCAAGTGGAGCAACTGGCTTTAATTGCGGAGGGCTACTACCGGGCGTTCCCCGATTTTCGCGGTCGCGAGCAGGTGGTCTGGTGTTTGGATGAGATTCAGGTTGTAGAGGGGTGGGAGCGTTTTGTGCGCCGTATGCTTGATACGGAAAAGGTGGAACTTTTCATTAGCGGTTCATCGGCGGGAATGCTGAGTCGCGAGGTGGCGACAAGTATGCGGGGCCGGGCGGTGGAGACGGTTGTCGCACCGTATTCCTTCCGTGAATTTCTCCGGGCGAGGGGCTGTGAGCCTTCAAAAGAGAAAATTTTGTTTTCCGGATCCGAGCGGTCGAAACTTGAATCCGAATTCGAGGCCTACCTGCGGATCGGCGGCTTTCCGGAAGCCATCGAAATGAACTCGAACAGGGAACGGATCGAACTGCTTCAAAGCTACGTAGACGTGGTTCTGTTGCGCGATGTGGGTGAGCGGCACGGCGTCGGAAACCTGTCGGCTCTTCGCACTTTCGTGCGTCATCTGCTTCGTCGTCCCGCCTCCTTGCTGAGTGTGAACAAGGTCTTTAACTCGTTTCGATCGCAAGGTATTGCCGTTGGTAAAGGCACATTGTTCGAATTCTTAGCGTACTTTGAAGACGCCTTTCTTATCTTCACTTTGCCGCTTGCCACCGATTCGGAACGTCGCCGGCAAACCAACCCGAGGAAACTGTATCTGGTTGACCACGGCTTGGCAGAGGCTTTTGCCCCCGCCTCCGGCCTTAACCGTGGGCAGCTAATTGAAAACATCGTGGCCTGTCAACTGATGGCACGTTCGCGCGAACTGGCTTACGTCCTGACAGAGTCCGGTTACGAGATCGACTTTCTGGCGCGGGACTACGAAGGCCGGGAGCAACTGATCCAAGTGTGCACCGATCTATCGACCCCCGCTACCTGCGAACGTGAAATCCGTGCACTCGAGGAAGCGGCCCGGGAATTCCCCCATGCGGAATTGGTGTTGCTTCACGCTACACCCGAGCCCTTGCCCGCGCTCAAAACAAAGACCATCCGGGTGGAGCCGCTCTGGCGTTGGTTGCTCTTGCCTGCCCCATCGGGCCCGGCAGAGTGAGGGACACCGGTGAAAAATGACGGATTACGGATGAATGAGGTCGGATAAAATGATGGGTGTTTCGGATTTTTGCCGCTCTGTTTTCCATTGATTTTACACTTGTCAGGGGGAGGGGGCTTTGTTTGGCTGCTTCCTTGTGCCGCTCATTCCGGGCGGCACTTGTGTCTAACACAATCAATTCAGAACCAAAGTACGTAACCTCAACCCGGGAGTTTTGCCCAACTCAGCAAGGCAGCCCGGCACCAACCAAATAAAACATATGAGTTCCTTAATGGAAGAACTGCTGGCTGACAGCACGTTTGAAAAACTACGGCCCAACTCCATCGTGAAGGGCGTCATCACCGAAGTCCGTCAAAACGAAGTCATCGTGGATATCGGTGGCAAATCCGAAGGCTCCATTCCCGCCCATGAATTCATGGATGTCGGCGAATTGTCCATCGGTGAGGAAATTGAACTTTTCCTCGAAAAACTCGAGGACAAGGGGGGGAACCCCGTACTTTCCTTCGATAAGGCGGAACAGAAGAAGAACTGGGAAAACATTCTCAACAAGTGCCAGGAGGGTTCGATTGTCTCCGGTCGTGTCAAGGGCAAGGTCAAGGGTGGCCTTATCGTTGCCATGGGAGTGGACGCCTTCCTGCCTGCTTCGCAGATTGATATCCAACCGCCGAAGAACCTGGACCAGTACCTGGGCCAGACTTACGATTTCAAAATCCTCAAGATCAACACCGACCGCCGCAATATCGTGGTGTCACGTCGCGAGTTGATCGAAGAGCAGCGCCAGCAGAAGCGCCGCGAGCTCCTCGAAGAGGTCAAGCCCGGCGATGTCCGCCGCGGGGTGGTCAAGAATATCACCGATTACGGTGCCTTCATCGATCTCGATGGTCTGGATGGCCTGCTGCATATCACTGATATGAGCTGGGGCCGCGTCTCTCACCCGAGCGAATTGCTGAAGGTGGGTGAGGAGATCAACGTCATGATCATTGAAGTGGATCGTGACCGCGAGCGTGTCTCGCTCGGTCTGAAGCAGACTGTCACCAATCCCTGGGACGATATCGAAGCGAAGTTCCCGGTTGGAGCGCAGGTTTCCGGCAAGGTGGTCAACTTGGTCCCCTACGGTGCTTTCATCGAAATTGACGAGGGTGTCGAAGGTTTGGTTCACGTTACCGAACTGTCCTGGACCAAGCGTATCAGCAAGCCCAGTGAAGTACTCAAGGTGGGCGACCAGATCGATGCGGTTGTTCTGGGTATTCAGAAGGACGAGCAGAAGATTTCCCTCGGCGTGCGCCAACTGGAGCCGAATCCCTGGGATATGGTTCGCCACAACTACCCGAGCGGCGCCCGTGTCCGCGGGAAGGTTCGTAACCTCACCACCTATGGTGCCTTTGTCGAACTCGAAGAGGGTATCGACGGGATGGTTCACGTTTCCGACATGTCCTGGACCCGTAAGGTCAACCATCCGAGCGAAGTGCTCAAGAAGGGTGATGAGATCGACGCCATCGTGCTCGATATTGATCCCGACCAGCAGCGCATCTCTCTCGGCATGAAGCAACTGGGTGATGACCCCTGGGAGCACATCGAACGCTACTTCAAGGTGGGTGATGTGGTTAACGGCAAGGTCAGCAAGATCACTTCCTATGGTGCCTTCATTGAGCTGGAGCACGACATTGACGGCCTCGTCCATGTCAGCCAGATCTCCGAGGAGCATGTCGAAAAGATCAAGGATGTGCTTGAGCCCGGGCAGGAAGTCACGGCCCGCGTCATCAAGATCGACCGCGATGACCGCCGTATCGGCCTCTCGATCAAGGCAGCCAGCTATGACAGCGACCAGTTGGCCGCGGAAGTTGCCGCCTTCGACCGCGTCAAGTCCGACGATCAGCTCACCAACCTCGGTGACATCCTCGACGAAGCGACCCGCTGAGGCCGCCTGATAGGCTTCTTTTCTTTCAAGACCCCGGTCAGGAATGGCCGGGGTTTTTGTTTCTCCGGAACCAGATCACCGCACCAATCACGAGCATCAGCACCGAATAAAACGTACCCCGGCTCAGACCGAAAATCAGGCTGATGCCCTCATCCGGCAGCCGAAATAATTCGCCGATGATCCGCAGGCAGGCATAGGCGATCAGGAATTCGGCAGCCAATTGACCGGACTTCGGTTTGGACAGCCAGAAGCGCAACTGGAGGTAAGTGAAGAGCACAAAGCCCTCCAGGAATGCGGCATAGAGCTGGGAAGGGTGACTGGGGACGGTATAGGCAATGATTTTCCCGGTATAGTCCTGGATTGGGAAAATAACGGCCCAAGCCACTTCGGTCGGCTTGCCCCAGAGCTCGGCATTGATGAAGTTGGCCACCCGGCCAAAGAAAATACCGGCGGGGGCCAAGGTGACGGCCATATCAGCCAGATTCCAGAGGCTGATCGCGTATCTGCGGGCAAACCAAATGCAGGCAAGGGCTCCGCCGATCATGCCGCCATGACTGGCCATGCCGCCTTCCCACACTTGAAAGAAGCTCAGGGGATTGCTGAAAAGGGTGCTTGGCTGGTAGAGCAGGAGATAGCCCAGACGTCCCCCGGCCAGGATGCCAATAATGAGTGCCGTCAGCAGGGTGGCCTGTTGGTCCGGGTTCAAGGGGGACTTGCCCTTTTTGTAGTAGAGGTGGAGCAGTAGTCCGGCGACGACGAAACCTATTAGGTAGGCCAGACCATACCAGCGGATGCCCTCAATGAAAAAGCCTTCGGGAAAGCGAAGGGCAAAAGGATCAATATCGTGAACCCAATAAGGAGATGTCTGTGGATCAGGAGTCATAAGTGTTTGAGATCAAATCGAAATTCAAGTCGGTAGGGAAAGGTCCGTAGCCGCATTCGTGAGCAATGTGGACTCTTGCCTCACATGCGCTGCCCCCAGGTCCTCCACGCCCTTACGGGCGCGGCTACGTTGAATCCGATTTGAGGGAACACGCATCATAGTCCGTCACTCCCCCCCAAAGACGGACAGCTGGCAATGCGAGAGCTTCCCGACCCGGGTTAAGGCGCTGGCCCAGGAAAGTCCGACGCCGAAACCGGAGAAGATCAGTTCCCTGCCTTCGCGGGTTAGGGTATCGCCCAAGGTATCGCAGATCGTGGCGGGAATGGATGCGCTGGACTGGTTGCCGTACTTTTCGACGGTGTTGCTTGGGGCCTTCTCCAGTGGCAACTTCACCCGCCGGGCGATGTTGCTGATAATGTACTTGTTGGCCTGATGAAAGACAACCGCATCGATGCTATCGATGTCCCGCTTGGCGAAGTCGAGGATTTCAGCGATGGCTGGCGGCTCCTCGCGGATGGAGAAGTTGAATACCTCCGCACCGTTCATCTGGAGATTTTCCGGGGTGCGGGTATTACCATCAGCATCGGTTGTGGCGATAGCGGTTTCCGGTGATTTGGGTAGCCGGAAAGCGCCGGCGGGCACCTGGATGGCGGCGGCATCCTTGCCGGCGGTATGCAAGGCAAACCAAGCCGGAACCGGGGTTTCCGTTCGTTCCACCAGGGTGGCGGACCCAGCGTCGCCAAAGAGGGAAGCCACAGCGCGGTCCCTCGGGTTGACACACTGGCTGAGTGTATCACCAGCCAGTAAGAGAACCTTACGGCAGCCGCCGGTTTCCACCATGAGAGACGCCATATAGAGCCCATACACCCAGCCGGAACAGCCGAGGTTGATATCGAAGGCGGCGCAGTCGTTTGAAAGGCTCAGGCGCCCGTGCAATAGGGCTGCGTTGCAGGGTTGAAAGTGGTCAGGGCTTTGGGTGACAAAAATCAAGCCGTCCACACCAGATAGTTCCGGGAGTTGTTGGGCAGCCTCGTAGCAAAGATCCGCCGCTGTGATCCCCCGGGGGGCCACCCTCCGCTCATTCAACCCGATGGTGCGCTTCAACCGCTCCATTTGCTGGGGATTGAGCCCAAGCTGTTCCGACTCGTCATCAATGCGGCGAAGTTCCGGGCCGACCGTGGTGTGAATGGCGCTGATCCGGGAGTGCTGTGTCTGACTGCGTGGCATAATGGGTTTGGATAAATTCGGATGGAGGCTGAGATGGTGAAGGGCCTTTATAAAACAATAAAAAAACCGTGCTAAAAATAAAGCACGGTTTTTCAGGTTAACAGGTAAAAGCACGGATTAAATCGACAACTCCTCCGCCAGCTGCTGCATCGCTGTGGCAATGAAATTGGAACGGGTGCGATTCTGGCGGTAGGCCAGACTGTCGATCCGCTCCAGGAGATCGTCCGGTATGCTCAGCGATATCTGAACAATACCGCCCCGTTCGGACGCAGGCTTTCTCCGTGCGTAGGTTCTTTTTTTAGGTGTCAGACTTTTTCTTTTCATGATGATGGTGTATACGGTAGTTAAGTGTAAGCGAGGCGATTTTGATACGGAGATTATTATGAGGGCAATCACAAACAGATTAAAAAAAACCCAGTGACGTTTTTTAAAAAAAATTTACGATTAAAGAATTTGGAATAAGCTGGAAACCGGAGTTTTCCGAAGTCAGCTTATGGGCACAATTAACCCGATTGATTATGGCTTTTCATTTATCCGCAGAAGAAGGGGCATTCATCCGCAGTTTGCCGAAAACGGAAACCCACTTGCATTTGGAGGGATCCTTGCCCCGTCATTTGTTGCAGGCGATGGATCCGGTTAAATACGGGGGCGATCCGGATTCCTGGAAGCCGCATTTCAAATTCAGGGATTTCGATCATTTTGAGGAGCAGTTACTGGGAGAGGCTTTTGTCTGGTACACCTCTCCCGAGCGCTACCATGAAGCAGCCAGGGAAATATTCAGCCAACATCTGGAACAGAATGTTCGCTATGTGGAAACCAGTTTTGCCTCGGGGGTGATTGAGTTTGGCGGGTTGGATGGTCGCGAAGTTCTCGATGCGATCCTGTCGGCTGTTCCTGAGGGGCTGGTCGTGAAGGTGTTTATGGGGATTCACCACAATGGCTGTAATGGGAAAATGAGACCGGTGATTGAGGACTCGATCAACTGGTCCGGGCTCGCCGGGCACGACCTGCACGGGGTGGAAACCTTGCCGCTGGAACCTTGGACGGCTGAGATCTGGGAGGCCTCGCGCCGGGCAGGTAAATTTACGAAGGCCCATGCCGGTGAGTTTTGTGGCCCCGATTTTGTCTGGAGAGTGATTGATGAGCTTGGAGTAAATCGCATACAGCATGGGATTCGTTCGGTGGAGGATCCGGTCTTGGTCGAGCGTTTGGTGAAAGATGGAATTGCCCTCGATATGTGTCCGATCAGCAACCACAAGCTGGTGCCGGGACTCTCCATTGAGGAGCACCCGATCAGGGAATTGTTTGATGCCGGAGTGATTTGCACGTTGAGTACGGATGACCCCCTGGTTTTTGGCAACCGTCTGGAGGACGAGTACAAGGCCATTTATAAGTATTGTGGTTTTTCCAGAGAGGAACTGGCCCAAATCGCCGCCAACGGATTCCGGGTTGCATTGTTGCCGGAAGCCATCCGCAGCGGCTACATTACGGAGTGCGAAGATGCCTGCGGAACCCCATCTTGAATACACGGTTCCCGAGGGGGTGCTGCGTGAACGGGCCGACAAACTTCTGGCCGCCCGCTTCAAGGAGTGGAGCCGTGGGCGCATTCAGGAGGCGTTCGATGCAGGCGAAGTGTTTCTGAACGGGACACCGATAAAGAAAAACCATCGGATTAGTTCCGGAGACTGCATTACACTGACGCCACCCCGCCTGCCTCCGACGACAGTCGAAGCAACGGATATCCCGCTTTCTGTTTTATATGAGGATGAGTACTTGGTGGTGATCAACAAGGAAGCGGGGATGGTGACGCATCCGGGAAGCAACACGGGGGATGACACCCTGGTGCATGCACTCCTGCACCATACGGGAGGTAAACTAAGCCGTGCTGGCGGTGCCTTGCGTCCGGGAGTTGTTCATCGTTTGGACAAGGATACGAGTGGGTGCATCCTATTTGCCAAAACGGACGAGGTCTATTTGCAGTTGGTTCAGCTTTTTTCGCAACGCGATCTGGTTAAGGAGTACCTGGCTTTGGTCATGGGCGTTCCCCGGCTATTGTCAGGAACCATCAAGGATCCGATTGACCGCCATCCGGTAAACCGTACCCGTATGCAGGTCAGCCCCACGGGGAGGCCGGCCCGAACCGATTGGGTTTTGGAAGAGCGGTTCGGGCAACGTTTTTCCCTGCTACGCTGCCGAATCCATACCGGGAGAACCCATCAGATCCGGGTGCACCTTGCGTCCATGGGGCATCCAATCTGGGGCGACAAGGCATACGGCTACCGCCGTCGGCATGATGAAACCGATCCGCCTTCACAGGTGCTCTTGCACGCGGAGCGTCTGGCGTTCAGGCATCCGGTGACAGGAGAACAGTTGGATCTACGGGCGCCCTTTTCCCCGGAGTTCCGTTTCCGGCTGGAATCTCTCCGTCAGCATTCTGGCAGCGATGCCGTAGCGCAGGTTGTGCAGGGAGTGAGTAAAACCGCTGGCGTGCGCCAGCTCGGCCAAAGTGATCAAGGTAAGCAGCGCGGTCGGTAGGATGTCTGCCCGCTCTTTGGGCAGGTGAGGGATTCTTTTCCGGTCAACAATATCGAGGGCAGCACATTCCAGGAACAGATAGCGGATGAAGGGCAGGGAAAGATAGGGATCGGATTGCTCGAAGGTATTGCCCAGCCAGCAGGCCCGGATGGCTCTGGAAATCGTAAAGACTCCTCCCGTCCCGACGAAAGTACGGGTTTTTCCCGAGTTGAAATGGAACCCGGACTGAAGCAGCTCCTGTCTCACGCGGGCGGTGATTCGCCGCATGTCGCCTGCGGTCATGGGCTTTAGCGGGTTGTGGACGCATTCCTCGGTCAGGCGGACAGCCCCGAGCTGCAAACTCGTTTTCTGTTTCATTTCGCCATCCAGAATATGGATCATTTCCAGACTTCCGCCGCCGAGGTCGCAGAGAAACAGTTCCTTGAAGCGGGAAAGCGCTGGATCGGTGGTGATGCCGTAGGCGATATAGGCCGCTTCATCCCTGCCGCTGAGAACATTTAATTCCAAACCGGTAGCCTGCCGGATTTTATCGATAAAGACCTCCCGGTTTCGGGCGTCGCGCACAGCACTGGTGGCGACAATGCAGTAGCGCCGGGCAGAATAGCTGCGGGCTTCCTCCACCAGGGCCTTTACCGCACGGACGCCACGCTCCATGGATTCTTCCGAGAGTTCAGGGTTTTCCTTGCTGATCCCCTGACTGATACGGGTTTCCCAAGTGGTTTCGTAGCGTGCAGCAAGGGTAGAACCTTGGTCCGCAACCAGAAGTTTGATTGAGTTGCTGCCGATATCAATGACCCCTATGCGCATCGTTCTACAGACGGAAAGATTCAGGCGCGATCAAGAGCACGAATTCCCCTTTCAGGTTTTTTCCCTTCATTTGGGGAATGACTTCCGCCAAAGGGCCAACGATAAAGGTTTCATGCAATTTGGTGATTTCGCGTGCGATTCCGACGATACGTTCCGGGCCACTCACCGCAAGTAAATCATGGAGGCACTTCTCGATGCGGTGGCAGGACTCGTAGAGGATGAGGGTGGTCTGGGCCTGACGGTTTTCCTCAAAGAATTTCTGGCGGGCAGCCTTCTTCGGCGGGAGAAATCCATGGTAACAAAAGGCATGGGTCGGCAGACCGGAGGCGGAAAGGGCGGCAATGACAGCACAAGGACCAGGGATCGGAATGACCGGGATACCGCTTCTCCGGCATTCGCGAACGACGCGGAAGCCCGGATCGCTGAGGGTGGGCGTCCCGGCGTCGGCGATCAATGCCCCTTTCTCGCCACGCCGGAGCTTGTCCGCCAACTGGGGGGCCATGGCCACCTCGTTGTGCTCATGGTACGGAATCAGGGGACGCTCAATGCCGAGGTGATTGAGCAGTTTGGAGGCGGTGCGAGTGTCTTCGCAGGCAATCCAGTCCACGCCAGCCAGAATGCGTGCGGCCCGAAAAGAAATATCCTCCAAATTTCCGATCGGAGTCGCGACGACATAGAGCGCGTTTTCGATGGGAGATTTGGAGGATTCCGGAGAAACAGACATGGGTGCGGATGATGTCCGCGACAGCTAGCGATTAATACCGGTTCCGCCCGGAGCCCATGACATCCCCCATCCCGGCGGGTGCACCCTCCCAGCTGGCAGGACGAGCCCAAGGGACATGGGACTCATCCCGGCTTTGGGTGCTCTCACATCCGCTCAGGAGCAGCGAGGCTGGAACCACGAGAAAGGGAAGAAAAAGCAGTTTAAGCCGGGATGCCATGATGCTTAGCGGGCGACCAGTTGGACTTCGTCACCGGCGGAAAAGGCCCGCGGATTGCCGTCACCCGGCAAAATATTGGCGATGAGGAAATTGGGCTGGGTGCTTTGGACGTGCAGGCGGATAGGCCGCTCAAATCCCTTTACAATTTCAAATTCACTGTTGGCCTGGATCCCTGATTCTGTGCCGAGCCCGAGGATGATAAGCCCGTTTTTGTGATCAACACGAATGACGGAAGTCTTGGTACCGCGCTCCACGCTGGCCAGGGTGGGTGCTGCGGCAGTGGTAGCGGCGGTACCGATGTCGCTGGTGGGAGTCCCGGCAACGGCAGGTTGTGTGGTGGCCGTGCGCATGGCAACCGCGAGTTGGTCCTTGAGGGAGTCCACTTCCTGCTGAAGCTCAGCAATCTTGTCTTCCTGCTCGCGGAGGCGTTGAGGGTCGCCCTGAGCGACTTGGACGTTGGCATCGACAAGCTCCTGTCTCATGCTGCGGACCTGAGAGTCCAGATCGGTGATACGGGTGCGTGCCTCGCGGAGTTCACGCTCCGAGTTGGAGGCGTCTCTCTGGGCAGTGACCAGCTGGCTGCGGACACGGGTGATTTCGGAGCGTGCACTGGCAAGGTCCGAATCTCTGGCCGTAAGCTGGCTACGAAGGCCGCTGAGGATGTCTTCGTGATTGCCGACCTCCTGACGCAGGCTTTGGACGGTTTGCTCGGCCGCTTCTTTTTCCTTCGTGATGTTGGCGACTTTATTTTGGACCATAAGCACACCGGCAACAGCGGCTATAGCTCCCAGAATGGCAAGGATGCGGAGTATGATGGAAACGGCTTTCATTGAATCAATGTTTGTTTGAATGGGTAATAACTATCTTCGACGAGATGAATTTATATTGAGCACCGACAGTATTCGGAAGAATAAAACGGTGTTTTTGCTGTCTTCTTAATGCCTTTGGCGGGATTGGCCGCCATATGTTCAAGCATTTTAAAGATAATTTCGGTCTGAGGTTCAAGACCTATTTCTAGGGCAATCTGTTCCGCAGTAAATGATTTGCCGGAGTGATCCCCCAGATAAGCAAAAATACGCTCCCGGATCTCCAGAGTCGAAGCCGCTGCTTTTTTGCCGGCTTCAACCCCCGGTTGATGGTAAGGGTTGATGTTGACGAGGCTGCCGTAGAAGCCGACAGCCCGCTCGTAAAGTGCGATCAGCATCCCTACGGTGAAGGCGGATACCGTGTTGACCGTGATCGTCAGGGATTCGCGGCCCATTTCGGAGAGGGCATCGCGGGTTCCCAGAAGGAATCCCTGGAGAAAATCCCCGGAGGTATGCGGGCCTTCGACGGGGGGGGGAACGCCTTTCCGGTCTTCCAGGACTTCAATAAAGGTGGCAAAGAAATTGGGGACACCTTCACGCAGCTGCTGGACGTAGGCGTGCTGGTCGGTGGAGCCTTTGTTGCCGTAAACAGCGATGCCTTGATGGACGATATTGCCATCGAGGTCTTTTTCTTTCCCGAGAGATTCCATCACCAGTTGTTGCAGGTATTTGGCGAACAGGCTGAGACGGTCCTTATAAGGGAGGATGACCATGTCCTTTTCTCCCTTGCCGCCAGTGGCATGGTACCACATGAGGGCCAGCAGTGCGGCTGGATTATTCCGGGTATCGGGGACCCGCGTCAGGGCATCCATGGCCTTGGCTCCGGAGAGCATGCCTTCGGTGTCCAAACCGGAGAGTGCTGCCGGGAGCAGGCCCACGGGACCGAGTTCACTGGTGCGGCCTCCGACCCAGTCCCACATCGGGAAACGGGCCAACCAGCCTTCTTTTTCCGCCAATTGGTCAAGTTTGCTGCCTTCTCCGGTTACCGCCACCGCATGACGGGCAAAATTCAAACCGGCCTTGCGGTAGGCGTTTTCGGCCTCAACCATGCCGTTGCGGGTTTCAGGGGTGCCTCCGGATTTGGAGGTGACCACGACTAAAGTTTCACCCAGGTGCCCGTTCAATGTAGTGAGGACCTGGTCGATTCCGTCCGGATCGGTGTTGTCAAAAAAATGGACTTCCAGTTTGTCGGTATCGGGGTGGCTGAGCGCTTGGGCAACGAACTGCGGGCCGAGGGCGGATCCGCCGATGCCGATGCACAGCAGGCGGGTGAAGGGCCCTTTTTCACCGGCCAGACTGCCGGAATGTACTTTGGCCGCGAAATCCCGGATCTGTTGAAGCGTGGATTCAATGGCTTTCGTGATCGCGGTTTCCG
>CAZCJJ010000015.1:0-36473 GCA_964499045.1 uncultured Opitutales bacterium
GAAAGGTATCAGTATCCGCTTGAGATTTCATCACGGCCTGCGCGATGGTTTGACGGTACTCTTTTTGGGGCTGCTGGTCACGTTGACGGTGTCGGGTCAGGAAGGTAACCGGAATATTCCGCCGGGTTTGTTTCCACCGGAAATGCTACCCCAACCGACTTATACTCCGGAGGAAAGGGCTACGATTGAGCGGGGGCTGGAGGATATGAAGTCCGCTGATCCTGAAATCCGGGCGGGGGCTGTCATGTTGCTGGCCAAGTATGAAGGTAGCCTGCCGAAGGATGGCGTGGTCCGTGGTTTGGAGGATGCCTCCGCCCGGGTTCGTCGGGCGGCGATCACTGCGATTCTGGAATGGAACCAGGCGGTGCCAGCGGGGACGGCGGATAAGGTGCTGCTTTGCGTGGGAGACCCGGATGTGGAAGTCCGCCGTGCAGCCACCAGCGCACTGCCCATGATGTTGCAGGCCCGCCGCTTTGCCATTCTGATGAGCGGAACGGGAGGAGGGCCCGGCAGTATGTTGACTCCGGATATGGAGCAAATGATGATCAACGCTTTTCAGGATGAGGATGTTCAGGTCCGGCGCAATATGGTGCAGCACATGCCTTTCCTGAATATGCCACTTTCATTGGAAATCTGGGAGCGACTCTTGCAGGATGAGGATCCTATGGTCAGGCTGGAGTCACTGGGTATGGCGGTACGCCGTATCCCCCCGGAAGCATGGCTGGCCCGGGTCCGGCATTTGGCGGAAGATGAAAACCGGTCTATACGTCTGCGCTTAATCCGTGAGCTTGCCGGAGTTCCTTCGGCTGACTCTGCCAGCCTGCTTGATCCACTGGTGCAGGATTCTGATCCTGAAATTGCGACCGAGGCTCTGCTGTTGCGTTTTCGTCATCAACCATCGGAGGAAGCCTGGCGTGAACTTTGGAGCCGGGTGGAGGAGGGACAATGTACATCGGAACAGTCTGTCCGGGTGATTCAGTCTTTGAGGATGCTGGGGGAGGCGGGCTTCCCTTATCTGCACAGTGCGACATCCGCCGATAGTGCCTTGATTCGGCAGGAAGCGGTGCGGCTCTTTCTCATGATGGGGCTGGACGAAGTCTATGCGGGAACTTTGGAAGCCTTTCTGGTCGATCCCTCCAGTGAAGTCAGGCGCCACGCGATCAACCGCCTGATTTTGCGGGGTGACTTGCTGGAGAACCGTGACTATATGGAGACGCTGACCGGTAGCCGCTATTCTGATGTGAAGGAAGGATTGATTGCCCTCGCGGATAACATGCCCCTCGCAGTGGCCCGTGATGTGCTGGGTGATCTGCTGCTGGATGCGGATAACCGGGTACGGATACAGGCTTTGCAGGAGTACGGCCGCCTCGATTTTCCGGGGTGGAAGCGCTATGCCTCGGCATCCCTGCGCGACCCAGATACGAACGTGCAGCGGGCTGCTGTAGGGCTTGTCCTGCGAATGGAGCCCGCCGAGCGGAATCAGGTGCTGGAAACCTTTGTCCGGGAATATCCCGAAGCGCCTTTATCCCGTTTGATCCGCTCCCACATGAATCAACAGAAAGCGAACGAATGATGGCATTCTCAATAATCAGAAAACCTATTTCCCGTTATGCCCCTGTAACCGCCTTCGTAAGGTGGACCGGATGTTCAGGGAAATCTCTGCCACGCTCTTACGAGCGCAGCTACGTAGCCGCCTTCGTGAGAAGGTGGTGCGGGTGTCCGGCTTTCTTTGTAGCATACTTTGGCGTTGCTCTGCCGGGGTCCTTGCCTTCCGCGCAGGCATCCTCCGCACTCAAGGCGGAGGAAACCTGGGGGGAGGCCCGTGTGGTGCAACTGGTGGAGGGAAATGTCCTGCGCCGGAATTATCCGGATGCGTTGACCAGCCTGATCGCAGAGATTAACCGTTCCACGACCCTCCGTCTTCATCCCGATCCGCTGTTTATTGAAAGCTTTGAAGACGATGCGCTGCTGGAGCACTCGCTGGTTTACGTGAATTTTGCCGATCGCCGGGACTGGACCTTATCGGAGAGAGAGAAAAGTCGCTTGCGCCAGTTTATCCTGAACGGTGGATTCATCTTTCTGGATGCCGGGATCAGTGCCTCCTTTCTGCGGGAGAATGCCCAGTATGGCCAATCGCACAGCTTTGCCGAATGGCAGGTGAGCCCGGAAGTGGCCGAACTTTTTCAGCAGGTTATACCGGAGGAGCGCTTTCAAGCCCTGCCGCGTTCCCATCCTTTGTTTCGTGCTTTTTACTCCGGTTTACCGGATCCCTCCTCTCTCCCGGAGGCGGTTCGTGATTATGTGGTGAATGAAAAGTGGCCGCAGGGTACTTATTCGTCGATGGGTTTGTTTGTGGAAGGGCGTCTTGCCATCGTCGCGTTGCCTATCATGGCGATGGGTTGGGGGCGTAATGAGATGGGGCAGTGGACCACCTTCATTGGTTTCCGGGTACGCGAAGGGGCAGAGGGCTTGTCTGAACGGTTGGCCGAGGCCGCCTATTCCGGCGTTCGCTTTGAAGTCATGCGTGAGGATGGCCGACAGGACTGGGTCTATACCCAGCAGGAGGCAACTCCCGCCTGGGTTCAGCAGCCGGATGAGACCTGGCGTATTTTCCGTTATTATTTTACCCCGGAAATCAGTGACTACGCCCACGCATTCTACACCCGCCTGGGAGTGAATGTTTTTATTTACGCATTCACGCAGTAGCCGGGATGACGGAGAAATAATGGCGGATAGCAATGGGATCTTTTCATTCAGTCATAGGGTCCCTGTCACAGTCATACTGAATTCGACCGGACTCTGATGATGTTTGCGACGAAAGGCGCGGGAAAAGGTTTCCGGATCCCAGTAACCGCAGCGGCGGGCAATGGTGGCAATCGGTGCGTTCGAGTGGGTGAGCAGTTCCCGTGCGGCGGCCATGCGCAGTTCCTGCAACTGGCGTCCGGGCGGGATGCCATAATGGGCCCGGTAGATGCGGGTCAGGTGCTCACGGCTGCAATGAACCATGTCGGCGATCTCCTTCAGGGTGATCGGTTCCCGGAAATGGTTCAGGATGTAATCGTGTGCCCTTCCGGGTATCGAATCGCTGTGGGATTCCGATTCGGGGGCCTCCAGCAGTGTCATCAGGAAATGGTAGAGCAGGGCGGAGGTTTCAAAACGACTGTGGATCTCACGCCGCTCAAGCCGGCGTAGGAGATCACGAAACTTGAAGTAAGCCAGGCTGTCGTCCGGCAAGGGAAAACAGCTTCCTTTCCTTTGGCGCAGTATATCAAAGATTTCAGGAGAAGGAGTGCCTCTGAATGCAATGTATTCAAGCTCGTAGGGCTCGGTCTGATCGGCGGGGTAGCCATATTCCGATTCCTCCCCATGATAGAAACAGACGGCCTGACCCTTCCCAATTCGCTGTTCACCTTTACAATCCCTGTATAATAGCTCACCCCGGATGGTTCTTTGGATGACGTGGATCGTTGGGTTGGAAAAGCGGGTGCGATTGTTAAAGTAGTAACGGGTGGAGGTTTCAATGCTGCTCCCATAATCGAGGACCCCCAAGAGATTTTCATTCATGTTACAGATATCACATATTGCCGGGTCAATGTCACACCTGAATGTTTGTTTTCAGCCTGAAAAGCCTATGGTCTTATGGGCGTTCTGGGGGCAGTGGTGTTGTCTCCCTCTTGTTATTAATCATTCGATCACTCATCTATACACTCATGTCCCGTAAAATAACACTCATTGGTGCTGGTTCCGTTGTTTTTGCCAAGACGCTGATCAGCGACATTCTTCAGTTTCCGGAACTGGCTGATTCCACTATTTGCCTGATGGACATTGATCCGGACCGCCTCAAGGTTGCCGAGATCATGATGAGCCGGATTGCGACCAAACTTGGCGGGCGGGCCAAAGTGGAGGCTACTTTGAATCAGCGTGATGCGGTTCGTGGTGCCCATTATGTGATCTGCACAGTTCAGGTTGGGGGGTATAAACCTTCCACGGTGCGCGACTTTGAAATTCCGAAGAAGTATGGTTTGGAACAAACAATTGCCGACACACTCGGAGTAGGGGGGGTATTCCGGGGCTTACGGACGATTCCGGTTCTGCTCGGTATTGCGCGCGATATTGCGGACGTGGGTGCGGCCAACTGCCTTTTATTGAATTATACCAATCCCATGTGCATGAATTGCTGGGCGATTGACCGGGCAACGGGTATTTCTCATGTGGGGCTTTGCCACTCCGTTTTCGGAACAGCCAGAATGCTGGCCCGCCACGCCGGATTGCCTTTTGAGGATGTCAGCTACCTCGTTGCCGGGATCAATCACATGGCCTTCTTCCTCAAATTCCAATACCGTGGGCAGGACGCCTATCCTCTGCTCTTCAAGGTATTGGAGGACCCGAACCGGCAATTTGAGAAGGTTCGTTACGAGATGATGCGCCGGACAGGTTATTTTGTCACGGAATCCAGTGAGCACCAGAGTGAATACCTGCCTTACTTCATTCACCATGGGAAGAAGGTCATTGAGGAGTTTGATATTCCGCTCGATGAGTACATCCGTCGTTGTGAAGCGATCATTGGCACCTGGGGGGAAACCGAGGCCAAATTGTTGGGGAAGGGGGATGATATTGAAATTCCCGCGCAGTCTCATGAGTACGGCTCCTATATCATTCATTCCAGGGAAACGGACACTCTGCGCACGGTCTATGCCAATGTTCCGAACCGTGGTATTATCGAAAATCTGCCTGATGGCTGTAACATAGAGGTGCCCTGCATGGTTGATGCCACCGGCATCCGGCCTGTCCATATAGGAAACCTGCCACCGCAATTGGCTGCCCTCTGCCAGACCAACATCAATGTCCAGCAGTTGACAGTGGAAGCCGCTCTGAGCGGGAAGCGGGAGCATATCTACCATGCGGTCATGCTGGATCCACATGCTGGAGCCACCCTTCGGCTCGATCAGATCTGGAAGATGTGCGACGAACTTATCGAAGTTCATCAGAAGGACGGTTATCTGAGTGAATTTGCTCCCGTTGTGAATAATACGGGGCGGAGCTACAAAGGAACCGGTGATCGGGTGATTGCCCGTTTGGAAATGACCGGGCATGTCGAAACCCGGCAGGGGGGGCGTAATGCCTTGTTATTGAAATTGGATAACCGCGACAGCAAACCGAGGAAAGTTAAAGTCCGGATCGAACCACGGGAAGCGGGTCTCAAGGTGGAAGGCAAGCGTGAACGCCGTTTCCAGCTCAAGCCCGGGCAACAGTTGGAGGAGGCGGTTCGCCTGGTGTGTCTCGAGCCGATCACGGGGCCGGTCAAGGTGGACCTGTATTCGGATGATCCGGATTGCCTCACTATAGGGGGTACCCTGACGCCTCGCCGTCAATTGGAGGCAGACGAGGATGGCAAGTGCCATTTCGATCTTCAACTCGGAGGATTTCCGGCGGCGGAAGGTTGGACCCGCCGGGAAAAGGACGGTCTCCGGCTGTATCTCAAGGTTATGGACTCGGATATTAAGCCGGGTTTGGCCAACAAGCCGCTTTCCGGATCTTTTGTCCGGCTTGAGTTTATGCCGGGCACTGCAGGTAGCGATATTCTTCCAATTGTCATTAAACCTGCCGGTAAGGCACGCAGCCCTGAGGCCATTACGTTTAAGGGGAAACGATTGAGCACAGCCAGGATCAAACAGCGCAAGACACCGCTTTATTATACTCTGGATGTTTTTCTGCCAAGAGCACTGCTTGGGATCCCGACGATGCAGGATGCCTTGCTCTTTCACCTAACCGTTCAACTGGGGGCTCTGGGAGATGCACATTCCGGCGGCTGGGCATCCGTCAGCGGTTCCAGTGAAAGCCATGGTGATTACTCGCGCTTCCTCGAAATCTGAGGGCAGATATTGAGCAAGTTTTGATTGTACTTTCTTCTGTATCCTGCCAAAAAGGCGGGATTCATGATGGGGGGCTGTAGCTCAGTTGGAAGAGCGCGTCGTTCGCAATGACGAGGTCGTCGGTTCGATCCCGATCAGCTCCACCAGTCTCCGTTCCGAGCGGAGCGAGGAAACGGAGACTGCCCCGGCGTACAGGTGCTTGCACCGGGAGCCGGGCCTCTAATGAGGTGCTTAGGCTGTAGGAGTTTAGGCTGTAGGAGTTTAGGCTGTAGGAACCGCAATCGCTTCAATAAATGCCGTTTACAGGAACGGGGCATTGATGCAGCGTGGACGACATCATGGATGATGGCGTTTTCAAGCTGAGTGCCGAATACAAGCCCACGGGGGATCAGCCGGGGGCTATTGGAAAACTGGTGGACTCGGTGAAACGGGGAAACCGTTTCCAAACTTTGCTCGGGGTGACGGGCTCGGGAAAGACGTTTACCATGGCTAATGTGATTGAGCAGATCCAGCGGCCCACCTTGATCATTTCGCACAACAAGACCCTGGCGGCCCAATTATATTCCGAGTTCAAAAGCTTTTTCCCGGATAATGCGGTGGAGTACTTTGTCAGCTACTACGACTACTACCAGCCCGAGGCTTATGTTCCGCAAACCGATACCTATATTGAAAAGGATTCATCGATCAATGATGAGATCGAACGTCTGCGAATCTCGGCCACCAGTTCGCTGATTAGTCGCAGGGATGTCATTGTTGTGGCGAGTGTTTCCTGCATTTACGGACTGGGCTCACCGGAGGACTTCAAGGAGATGATGATCCCTATCCGGGTCGGAGAGGAATTGGGGCGGAATATTTTTCTGGAGCGGCTGGTCAACAATCTGTACGAACGCAATGATTATGAATTGACCCGGGGTCGGTTCCGGGTTCGGGGCGAAGTGGTCGATGTCATGCCCGCCTACATGGAGAGCGGAATCCGCATTGAGTTTTGGGGGGACGAGGTGGATCGAATACTGGAGCTGGATCCGCTGACCGGAGAGACGGGGAACCCGCTGTCTTCTTTCAATCTCTATCCGGCGAATCAGTACATCACGCCCAGAGATAAACTGGAAGGGGCGGTGGCGGCGATCCGGGAGGAGCTGGATCAGCAGGTATTGGAGTTTGAGCGCGGGGGGCGCTTGATCGAAGCGCAGCGGATCCGGATGCGAACGGAATATGATTTGGAACTTTTGCAGGAAATGGGCTTCTGCAGTGGAATTGAAAACTACTCGCGTCATTTGAGTGGCCGGAAGGCCGGAGACCGCCCCTTTTGCCTGATTGATTTTTTCCCAAAAGATTCTTTCCTCATCATTGACGAGAGTCATGCCACGATCTCGCAAATCGGTGCGATGTACCACGGAGACCGGTCCCGGAAGCAGCGTCTGGTCGAGTATGGATTCCGCCTGCCTTCGGCGCTGGACAACCGCCCGCTTAAACCCGACGAATTTTGGGCAATCTGTGAGCAGGCTCTGTTTGTTTCGGCCACACCGACGGCCTATGAAATCGGGCAATCAGCCGTCGTGGCGGAGCAACTGATTCGCCCGACCGGCTTGCTGGACCCGGAAATGGAGCTTCGCCCGCTCAAAGGCCAGGTGGAAAATCTAATGGGTGAAATTCGTCTGGCGGTAGCAAAGAGCGAGCGTGTTCTGGTCACGACCTTGACCAAGCGAATGTCGGAGGACCTTTCGACCTACTTGCGGGATGGTGGGATTCGGGTGGAGTACCTGCACTCGGACATTGATGCGATTGAGCGGGTGGAGATCCTCCGTAATCTGCGCCGGGGAGATTTTGATGTTCTGGTTGGGGTGAATCTTTTGCGTGAAGGTCTGGACCTGCCTGAAGTGGCGCTGGTTGCGATTCTGGATGCCGACAAGGAAGGGTTCCTGCGCAGTGAGACCAGCCTTGTTCAGACGGCGGGCCGTGCTGCCCGGCATGAGAAGGGGAGGGTCATTCTTTATGCGGATAAGATCACGGATTCCCTGCGCAGGACTTTGGAGGTGACGGCCTACAGGCGGGAGAAGCAGCTGGCTTACAACCAGGAGCATGGTATCATCCCCCGCAGTGTCAGCCGTCCTGTCCAGGCCAGTCTCCATATTTCCCGGAAGGAAGACGTTGTGGACCAGATCAACGTGATGGAATCCGGGGGTGATGAGGAAGTGGCAGCAGTGTTGGCTGAGATGGAGACTGAGATGTTGGAGGCGGCAGCGAATCTTGAGTTTGAGCGGGCAGCGGTGCTGCGGGACCAGATTGAGTTGCTCAAGCAAAAGAAACCCGGTGAGCCCTTGAAATTGAAGGGTGCGGTTTCATCCAGGAAGGCGCGCAAAGGGTACCGGAGCCGCAAAGGGCGGTGATCAATCATCTATAAAGAAAGGGCACGGGATCCCGCCCGTGATTTCTCAAGGTACACGGACCATTCTCATAGGTTTTGAGGGGAGTCAAAAAAATACCCGCCAAGTGTACTTGGCGGGTAGCGTGCATTAACTATCACTTTCCTGAGAAAAGGACGTCTTGCTTTTTAATTCTTCCTGCGGCCCTTGGCGGGCTTGCTATCAGCAGTGATACCCGCTTTTTCAGCCAATTGCTCGAGGTGGGTCGAGATAAAATTGGAACGGTTGCGGTTTTCTTTTTCCGCGAGAACGTCAATTTTGTCGACCAGTGCCTGTGGCAGGCTGATTGAGATTTGTGTTTTTCCCGGGGCACGCCCGTGATTCGCTTTTTTCTGTGGTTGTTTTGCCATAACTATCTCCTTGAGTAACTAATATATCTAATATTGTACTGCGATTATGTTTTATTCAAAATAATTCAACGTAGTGAATTATCCAAATAAGACCAGAGTATGCATTACACTATAAATCGTATTATTCAAGCACGGCTTAAGTTTTTTTTAACCTTTATATATAGAAAGCAAGGTTTCGGCAATGACGGAAGGGTTGGGAGCGACGGCGATACCGGCATCTTTGAGTGCCTTGATCTTGGCGTCGGCACTGCCTGAACTACCTGAAACAATGGCACCGGCGTGTCCCATCCTGCGCCCGGGAGGAGCGGTGGTGCCGGCAATGAAGGCGGCCACCGGCTTTTTTACGTTAGCCTTGATGTAGGCGGCAGCTTCTTCTTCCGCCGATCCACCGATTTCGCCGATGAGGATGATAGCCTCGGTTTCCGGGTCTTCATTGAAAAGTCGCACAGCATCGGTATGGCTGGTTCCGTTGATGGGGTCTCCGCCGATTCCGATACAGGTGGATTGTCCGTAGCCTCTTTCGGTGAGCTGATAAACGGCCTCGTAGGTCAGTGTTCCTGAGCGGCTGACCACGCCGATCTTTCCGGGGCGGGCGATGTAACCGGGCATGATTCCGATGTTGCACTGCTCCGGTGTCATGATGCCCGGGCAATTAGGCCCTATCAGGCGGGTGTTGCTTTTGCGGAGGGCATCCTTGACTACCGCCATATCCCGGACCGGGATACCTTCAGTGATGCAGATGATCAACTCAATGCCGGCATCAATGGATTCAAGGATTGAATCAGCGGCAAAGGGTGGGGGAACGAAAACAACCGATGCATTGGCACCTTCCTTTTCGACAGCCTCTTTGACGCTGTTGAATACGGGAAGTTTTCCTTCAAACTGCTGTCCACCCTTGCCTGGGGTGACTGCCGCCACGTATTGGGTTCCGTAGGCGATATTATTCAGGGCATGTTTACTGCCCGCTTTACCGGTGATCCCTTGTCCAACGACTCGGGTGTTTTTATCGACGAGGATGCTCATGGAAACGATTGGGAAAAAGAGGTCGTGTTAGCGGGCGGATTGCGCGGCGAGTTTCACAATCTTCTCTGCCGCGTCGGCGAGAGAATCCGCACGGGTCAGGGGGAGTCCGCTGTCCGCCAGCGCCTGTTTACCTTCCTTGACCTGATTGCCTTCAAGGCGAACCACCAGTGGTACCGTTATGTCGACGTTGCGGGCGGCGGCGATGATGCCATCCGCGATGGTCTTGCAACTCATGATGCCCCCGAAAATATTGACGAGGATGCCTTCCACGTTGCGGTCGCTGAGGATGATACGGAAGGCCTGGGTGACCTGATCCACGTTGGCCCCTCCACCCACGTCCAAAAAGTTGGCGGGGTTGCCTCCAAAGTGCTTGATGATGTCCATGGTGGCCATGGCCAAACCGGCTCCGTTGACCAAGCAGGCGATATTGCCGTCGAGTGCAATGTAGCTGAGACCGTACTTTGAGGCTTCGACTTCCTTGGGGTCCTCTTCGTCGATATCGCGCAGGGCTACGATATCGGGTAGACGGTGCAGAGCGTTGTCATCAAAATTGACTTTGGCGTCCAGTGCCTGGATCTTGCCGTCCGGGGTTTTGATCAGCGGATTGATTTCCACCTGCGAGCAGTCCTTTTCCCAGTAGAGCTTGTAAAGGCCCTGGAGCAGTTTGCTGAATTGCGTGAAATCCTCTTTTGCCTCGAAACCGAGGGCAAAGGCAAGCAAGCGCTTATGATAATTCTGGAGGCCCATGGCCGGATCCACATGCACGCGGACGATTTTCTCCGGATGCTCTTCGGCCACCTGTTCGATATCCACGCCTCCCTCGGTTGATGCGATGATGACGGGCTGGGAAACGTCGCGGTCGAGCAGAATGGCAAGATAGTATTCCTTCTCAATCTTGCTGGCTTCGGTAAAGTACACGGTTTTGACCACGCTGCCCTCCGGCCCGGTCTGGTGGGTGATCAGAGTGTTACCCAGCATCGCTTTGGCGGCGGCAATCGCTTCTTCGCGGGAACGGGTTACCTTGACCCCTCCCTGATAGCCGTCGGTGAAATGGCCCTTGCCGCGCCCACCAGCGTGGATCTGGGATTTTACCACAATGGCATCTTCGGGCAGTCCCTCAAGAGCCTGGTCAAAATCCTCCGCCCGTTGCACAGCTGCGCCTCGGGGGGCGGGAATTCCATATTGTTCAAAAAGTTGTTTGGCCTGGTACTCGTGGATGTTCATCGGAAAGGGACGAACTATTGCCGCTTCTAATTGGATTGCAATGAATTTCTTTCACCATTTCAGTAAACCACGTTGCGAAAGCGTAGCGCCATCAAGTGCTTATGGTTTTTGTTGTTTGAGTAAATGATTGTTTACTTAGCGGCTTGGGGCATTGTCGCACTCCACAATCTCAGATTTGAGATTTCAGATTTGAAATCCCCAATTTCTCCCGTTTCGCAGAAAAACTTCTTTGGGCGGATGTTGAATGGAAGTTGAATTGTCTGCCAGGACTGCTTTACTGCTTATCCGTTATGGCACAGATTCTTGATTACGAGCCGATGGTTTTCAATCCGACGGGAGGGACGGAGGTTCCACTGAGTGCAATTCAGGAGGAGATTCTGGAGCTGAAGAAGCGTCACAATGCGGTCATTCTGGCTCACAATTACCAAGTGGATCCAATCCAGCGGGTGGCGGACTATGTGGGGGATTCCCTTGGGCTTTCCTACAAGGCGGCGGAAGCCGAGGCGGATGTCATTGTTTTCTGCGGGGTACACTTCATGGCGGAAACGGCCAAGATTGTGAACCCTGACAAGAAGGTTATTTTACCGGATCTGGAAGCTGGCTGTTCACTGTCGGATTCGTGCCCGGCGGACAAGCTTGCCGCCTACAAGGCAAAGCATCCTGAGTTGTATGTGGTGGCCTACATCAACTGCAGTGCTGCGGTGAAGGCCCTGAGTGATGTTATCTGCACCAGTGGCAATGCGGCGAAAATTGTGGAGAAAGTGCCGTCAGACCGGGAGATCCTGTTTGTTCCGGACCAGAATCTCGGGCAGTGGGTGGCACGGCAGACCGGGCGCCCCATGCAGTTGTGGCCGGGCAGTTGTTATGCCCATGTTCTTTTCTCGGTCCGTGCTCTGGAGAAGGTCAAGAGCCAGTTTCCCGGTGCCCCGGTGGTGGCCCATCCGGAATGTGTGGAAGCGGTCCGGGATATGGCGGATGAAGTCTGCAGTACGGAAAAAATGGTCGGTTTTTGTAAGACCAATCCAGCGACCCATTTTATTGTGGTCACGGAGACAGGCATGATACACCGCCTTCAGCGCGAATTGCCGGACAAGACATTCATTGCCGGTCCGACGGATAATTGCGCCTGCAACGACTGCCGTTTCATGAAGATGAACACCATAGAAAAGCTCAGGAACTGCCTGCAGACGCTCTCTCCGGAAATCACGATGGATGAGGAGGTACGTCGCTTGGCTTATACCCCTATCCAGCGGATGCTGGACTGGTCGCGGTGACCCTCAGATGAATCTTTCCAGTGTTTACCGGGGTTTCTTTCAAGCTCCGTCGACGGAGGAAGGCCGCGAAACCTACAAGTGGGAAAAGCGCGGTGCCCCCTTTCATGGCTTTTTGGAAGCGGGATGGATGACCTTTGGTCTGCTGATTGCGATCCGGGTCTTTGATTCTCCCGATTGGATCAAGGCGATGATCCCTGCCTCCGGGGCTCTTGGCATGTTCATGAACATGCTGACGCTTTCGCTGGTCAGTCGCACACGCTACAAGGCCACGGTATTGGTGGCTTATTTTTCGCTCTTAACCGGGGCTTGCATGTTGCTGGCTGCCTTCGCCGGTAACATCTGGTTTTATGCCGGGTTTTTTACGCTGGCTCATATGGCGTTCCAGCAACAGGCCCCGGTGATGATTCAGGTGTATTCCTCGAATTACAAAAACCATGAGCGAGGGGGGCTGTTTGCAACGAAGCTTTTTATCCTCGGCTTCTCGGCGATTCTTTTTTCGACGATAGGCGGGCGCTTGCTGGACTGGAATCTGGGGATCTACCCTCTGTTGCTGGGGCTGCTGGCGGCGAGTGCTTTCGCCAATGCCTGGACTGTCATTCATATTCCCTCCGAACCCTTACCAAGGCCGGAGCGGACGAACCCTTTCACCAATTTGAACCTGTTAAAGGAGGACAAGTTATTTGCCTGGTTATTGGGCTGCTGGATGCTGATGGGGATGGGTAATTTGATGGTACTTCCGCTGAGGGTGGAGTATCTTGCGAATCCACTTTACGGTTTTGACGTCACGAATGAGCAGGTGGCGATGGTGGCCTTTGTGCTGCCAACGATGCTTCGTATTAGCAGTATCAAGCTCTGGGCCTTTCTTTTTGACCGGGTTCACTTCATTTCATGGCGCCTAAGCATCAATGTCTGCTTTGTCATCGGTTTCTTTCTCTTTTTTTGCAGCCATAATCTGTGGGTTGTCGCAACCGGTTCGATGTTTGTCGGTCTGGCGAACGGGGGAGGTAATATCGCCTGGAACCTCTGGGTGACAAAGCTGGCTCCGGTGGAGAAGGTCGGTGCCTATATGAGTGTACACTCTGCCTTAACGGGAGTCCGGGGTGTCTTGGCTCCGTTCCTCGGGTTTTACCTGATCTCGGTGGTGGGGCCTCAGGCGGTTAGCCTTTTCACGGTGTCGATGGTGGTGCTTTCGTCCATCATGTTTGCCGCTGTCTGGAAATCACCGCGCTTTCGCTGAATTTTCTTTTTCAAGGAAGTCGGCGATAGCCGAAACGACACCTTGAAGGCGGGATTCGCCGAGTTCCGGGAAAATGGGAAGACTGAGGCATTCCCGGCTGATCTGTCCGGATACGGGGAGCAAACAGGGATTCGGAACGATATCGGAAAAGCAAGCCTGCTCATGCAGCGGAACCGGATAATAAATCTCACTCCCAATCCCTTGTTCGGCCAAAAAGGACTTCAAGGCATCGCGGCGTCCTGCCCCGGTCACCCGCAGGGTGTACTGATTCCAGATGCAATCGTTGTGCTCGTAGGCAATGGGAAGAATGATGCCGACGTTCTCTCCGGTGGAAGGCTCGGTAGCCGGGTGACAGTTTTCGGAGGGGACGGCGGTGCGGACACCGGGCAGGAGGCTGAGGTGTTTGCTATAATAAGCCGCGTTTTGCTGTCGTGCCCGGTTATAGTTTTCGAGGTGCGGGAGCTTGACCCGCAGCAGGGCGGCCTGAAGGGCATCCATTCTGAAATTACCCCCTATTATCGGATGATGATATTTGGGGCTCATCCCGTGAACCCTCAGGATACGGGCTTTTTCGGCCAGGGCATCGTCGCCAGTGGTCAATAGACCGGCGTCACCCAGAGTTCCGAGGTTTTTTGTCGGGAAAAAGCTGAAGGCTCCAAAGTCTCCTAGGCTTCCCAGCGCTTTGCCTTTGTAACGGGCACCAAAGGACTGGGCGGCATCTTCAATCACCGCGATCCCGGCATCCCGGGCTATGGCCAGCAAGGGATCCATTTCGGCAGCCTGACCGAAAAGGTGAACCGGGATGACGGCACGGGTTCGGGCGGTGATTCTTTTTTTGAAATCCTCCGGGTCCAGATTGTAGCAGGAGGGGCAGATATCGGCAAAAACCGGAATAGCTCCCAGACGGCGGACACAGCCCGCAGTGGCGAAGAAGGTGAAGGCGGGAACAATGACCTCATCGCCCGGACCGATATCCAGTGCCATCAAGGCCAATAACAGGGCATCTGTTCCCGAACTCACCCCAATGGCGTGGGGAACATTCAGCCATGCCGCAGTTTCGCGTTCAAAGGCCTCAAGCTCGGGGCCGAGAATGTATTGCCCGGATTGAAGAACGCGAACAAAGGCGGCGGTGAAGTCCTGTTCCAGTGGACGGTGTTGGTCTTTGAGGTCGAAGAGGGGAATGGCCATGACAATGAAAAAGCCCCACTTTGGTGGGGCTTGTCATGAAAATCAATGAAGGAAATTGGTGGTGTGGTTTCACCTTTGTTGAATGAGTTAGCTATCCATTCGGGCTAAATGGGCTCAACTTCGTAAAGTGTGGTGGGACCCACCCATGTGTTATTGCCCGCACCAGTCATGTCGGACCAGATGCTAATCTGGACGCGCCCATCGCTGTTTTCAGGAACGGTAAAAGCCAGCTCTGCATCGACCCATTCATCCATTCTTGGTATAACTGATTGAAGGGTATGGTCTCCTATCCGCACCCGTAGGATCATGCGATTGTTACGGGTGTTTTTGAATGCCTGGGTTTCCACCAGATAGGACTTGCCGGGCTCAAGATTCACATTCTGAAAAAGGGTCCAGTTGAAAAGCTCATCATGGTCACCGATTCTCAATGTCCTGCTGCCATAGCTTTTCACTTCGTTATCGTAAGCGGCAATCGTTTTGGGAGGGGTATCCCTCAAGCTGGTCGTGAGTTTCCATCCATGGGGAAAGGAAGGGCCGTCAGCAGAGTGGTCATGATTGACCAGCAGGTGGGTAAGGTCGCGGACGGGAGTGACTTGAGTCGGATCCAGTGGGGCTGGGCTCACGACCTGAAGGGGGGCATGAGAGGTGCTTTCGTTGTTGGGGATGATCGGGAACCATCCGGGGGCGCCGTTGTGGATGAGCGAGGCATAGATGCGGTCCCCGGAGGCTTGGGGGACAATGGCCAATTGACCACGGTTTTTATGAGAGGCAGGCGGGAGCGCCGAGGGGGAATCCACGATCAAGGAGGGGGGAGCTGCGATACTGGTGGTCCGGTTTGAGGCCCCTGCGGTATTATGTATCGGCTGTGCGACATCGAAGAAAACATTTCCCGCCACGAGGCTGTCTTCTCTCTGGGCGGAGCCAAAGGCATGAAAGCCTATGGGGCTATTGACGATGAGGTTGTTAATCAGCGCGGAAGCCTGCTCGTTATAGGCACGTGCGGCCAGGGCGGGCATATTGGCTATGATATTATTAGACCAGAGGCTGTGGAGGACATTGGTTTCGATCCCGAAGCTGCCTTCTGCGGCAAGTGCGGAACCGTCCATGACATTGTTGGAGACCAAAACATAGGGCTCCCGGTTTCCTGTCTTCACTTCAATGACCGACCTCCAGCCTGAATTTACGCAGATATTGCCGGAGATAATTCCGTAGCGGGCCTTCGCATAGATGGCGGCTCCGGCAAGGCGGCGTGCCCGTTGCCCGTCTTCTCTGGGAATCCATACCTCCCGGATGTAACCGCCATCGCTGGTGGGGTGATGGTGGCCGAGCGCCTGGTCGGGAATGGGTTCCCCTCGGTTGAAGTCCCGTATGAGGTTCCCTTGAATGGATATTTGATTCCCATAAACCAGAATGCCGTGGGTGTAGCTGACGGACTCATCGGCCGCGTGGCCTCCTCCGATAATACGGTTATTGTGGACAATAATGTTGCTGGCGTCATCGGTTGTTCCGTCAGCAATGGCAAAGGCTCGTCCACCCGCAATTTGCATGACGCGAATGCCAATATCCAAAAACAGATTGTCCTGAATGGTTGCGGCCTGGTTGATCAGAGTAGGCAGGTAGAGCCCGTAGTTCCCGGTACCAGTAAAGGTGCAGTTGGCGATGTAAACCGTGTCGATGGAGGATCGGCCATGGCTTACCCCGACGTCGGAGGTCTCGAATGTGCAATCACGGATGTCCAGAAGGGTGAGTCCTCCGCCTTGAGGCTGGTATCGATACTCCTTCGCACCATCGATGCCGCGCATCGCCTGGAAGTGAATCCCGGATACTCTCAGTGAGGGGCGTTTCCCTTCTGCAATGGCATTGAGATCAATGACCGAGGAAATACCGGCAACGGCGATTTTGCGGAGCGGATGATAGTCGATCCGATCTTCCCTGCTGTTGATTAGGGTGACGAATCCCGGCTCTCCCTTGAAGGTATAGTTTCCCGCTCCGATGACTTGAAAGAGGGATTCGCCACCGCCTCTGACCACCACACCGGGCTCGAACTCCAGCTGAACGGAGCGGTTTAGCAACACAGGGGCGCTGAGGTAGTATTCCGGACCTGCGGGAATTACGACCCGGCCATGTTCCATGACGGCATCCAGTGCTGACTGGAAGGCCGGGTGCCAATCCCCACCCCGGATCTCTGACTGATGGTCGATGACGCTGACAGAACTCTGTGCGAGAGCGGCGACGACTCCTGAGGCATATATGAGTGACAAGCGGATAAGTGTTCTTGTTTTCATCGGAGGGGATTCCCTTGCATGGTTAATGTGATGGCAGTCTTGGTCAGGAGAATGGCAACAGCAGGCAGGATACAGACACCTGCCTGCTGAGTCCTTGCAAAAAAAAGGCCAGGGTGAGCTGGCCTTGAGCATGAAATACAAACCTGTTAGCGCCTACTAACGGATCCTGCGCAGGGCGAGGAGTCCCAGGATGATTCCCCCCATCAGCATACTGATATGTGCGGGTTCAGGGATGACCGTGATGTTTCCGATGGATGTGGTGGCGGAGTCACCTTCTACAGCTCGGGTGATATAAGTGGCAAAGTTCAGGTAGCCAGCGGAAGCTTCCAAATCATTGACAAAACCGAGCGTATCCGAACTGTAGGAGGTTTCGTTGGTGAGGTTGGCGATAACGATACTCCACGTCTTGGTGGCAGGATCCACATCAACCGTGAGGTGGTAATTATGACCTTCGATGACAGCAAATCCCGTGTTGATCCGATTACCTGTTGCCAGACCACCGTCAAATATTGCCCAACCTGTTGATAATGTCCGGACAAACCATGTGGATGATGTGTCTCCGCCAGACCGGGTTTCTGCATCGTTATCACTGGCGTAAAAGCGATCCATCTTGCCGGAGTCCCAACGCATGTAGAACGATATCTGGTGGGCAGAGGCGGGATTTACGCCATTGCCAGCCTCAAACTGGCGGGCGACACCCACATTGGCGGCTCCCCCGGTGCCTGTGGTGACCACGGCCATCTGCAAGCGCTGGCTGTCTTGGATAAAGGGGTTGGTGGATTCGACCGTAGTATCGTATGATGTAATGGCGCTACCCTCTGATCGGCTCCAGGCGGTCTTCCAGCCACTGCCCGCCATGCCAGTCCAGCCATCGACCTCAGTGGTGGTTTCGCCATCGTCGAAATTGGCAATAATTTGAGCCTGCGCGGTTGCTCCAAGCAGGAGCAGACCGGAGAGGGGGATAAACAAGCGGTGCCAGGATGAGCTTTTGAGTGGTGTTTTCATGATTATAGGTGGTTTGATTTAGTTAGGAACAGGTTATTCAAAACAAATTGAGGCGAACGCTATCCTGATTGAGGTTGCCTCCGCAACAGCTTTATGGTTTTAGTCGTAAACCATGGCAATGGTAACGATGAAAACAATCGCTGAAGAGGCGGGAGTCTCTCTTATGAGCGTGTCGTTGGCTTTGCGGAATAGCCCCAAAATCTCGCAACGGAAGCGTGAAGAAATCCAGAAGTTGGCGGAAAAGATGGGATATCGGCCTAACCCGATGGTTGCGACCCTGATGAGTCAGGTTCGACGGAGAAAGGTGAGTAGAGGGGACTCCCGGATAGCCTATATTACGGATATCGCGAAGGATGTCTGGTTAAGTAATTATGTGCATCAGGGCTACTTCGAGGGGGCAAAGGCGCGTTGCGAGGAACGCGGCTATGAACTACAGCATTTCCCCTTGTCGGATGCCGGGTTTTCCGGACCCCGCCTTGGCAAAATACTGCGCACGCGTAATATTCAGGGGATTCTGGTGGCTCCCCTTGAAAAGGGCGAGACGATTGAAGCCCTTGACTGGTCGCATTTCTCGGCTGCGGCCTTGGGCAATACACTCATTTACCCACGTATACATCGGTCGTCAGCTTATCATTACCACCTGATCCTGCAGTTGCTCGACAAACTTCGCTCTTGTGGCTACGTGCGGCCTGGTATGATAGCAACCCCCTATGCGAATATACGTGCGGACGGACAGTATTTGGCAGGTTTTGATGTTTTTAACCGCAAGTATTCTCCTAAGAAACATTACCCGTGTCTGCTTACGAAAACCCTGACCGTTGCAAAGATCGGTAACTGGTACAAAGAGTGCCGTCCGGATGTCATTGTTATTCCCTGGAATGTCCTGGAAATACAAGAGCTTTTAAAGGAGGTGGGCTTGGCGATACCGGGGGATGTATCGCTGGCAACATGCAGTTGGACGCCAGATTATTCAGAGATTTCCGGGATGGACCAGAATTCTCCCCGGGTGGGGAGTGCGGCGGCCGACTTGGTTATTGAGCAGTTGCAACATAACGAACAGGGGATTCCAGAGTATCCCAAGATTGTGTTGATTGAAGGAGTCTGGAGGCAGGGGAGCACAAGCATGTTGTAGGCTTTCAGAAATCGAGAGCTAATGGGCCATCGGCCTCCGGAAGGAAGGCCGAAACTCCATGCTCTACAATGAGAGCTCAGGCTTTGTTGAGTTTGCGGGCAGCAGGGTTCAGGGTGTCTCAAGTCAACAGCGGTCTCCGTGAGGAACTGGCGGCTGGAGTATGGAATATCCCAGGAGCTACTTATGAGTAAGCAAAACATCATTACAGAACCGTGTCGTGAGATTCCGGTGACAGCCAGTTATGACGTCATCGTTGGAGGAGGCGGCCCCGCCGGGATTGCTGCAGCATTGGGAGCGGTCCGTAGCGGGGCACGAACCCTATTGATAGAAACGCATGGGTGCCTTGGTGGAGTATGGACGGCGGGCGTTTTAAGTTGGGTAATTGATGCAGGCAACAAAGAGGGGATCATGTGTGAATTGATAAGCCGCTTGGATGCGGTGGGAGCCCGTGCGGCGAAGGGGAACAAATTTGCCTACGACGTGGAGTCGATGAAGGTTATCCTGGAGGAAATGTGCGGGGAGGCAGGGGTGTCTATCCGGCTTCATACGCGTGTGGTTTCGGTGGTCAAGGACGGGCGTCGGTTAACACATTTGCTGACGGAAAGCCGTTCGGGAAGGGAAGCATTTCAGGGCAAGGTTTTCATTGATACCACCGGGGATGGTGAGTTGGCAGATCTGGCCGGGTGTGCCTATGATTATGGGCATCCGCACAGTGGGGAGGCCCAGCCCATGAGCTTGGTTGGGCTGGTAACGGGGGTTCGTGGAAGCGAAATAGGTCCATTCGTGGGAGGAGGTGTTCCGGAGGCAAAGGAAGCCCTGTTTAATGAATTCCGGAGGGCTGGGGTGATTCCCTCCTATGCGGCACCGACCTTGTTTCCGGTGCGGGAGGATTTTTTTGCGCTCATGGCCAATCACGAGTACGGCGTTTCACCTGCTTCTGCGGAAGACATCACCCGTGCGACGATTCGTGCACGGAAAGAAATATTCCATCTTGTTCGTGCCCTTCGGGCATTGGGAGGAGCTTGGATGGACTTGCGACTGGTGGCGACGGGTGCCCAGATCGGCATCCGGGAAGGACGGCGAATTCATGGGCTCTATCGGGTTTCGATGGAGGACATGCTGGCGGGACGGCAGCATGAGGATGGGGTATGCCGGGTCACTTCCGGTATTGATGTGCATTCGGTGGATCCGGTGCTGAGCAAGACCTATGGCGAGGAGAATGGCATACAATGTAAGCCTTATGACATCCCTTTGCGGGCGATGATTGCGGTGGATGTGGACGGATTGATGATGGCTGGTCGTTGTATCAGTGGCGATTTCTGGTCTCACTCCAGCTACCGCATGACGGGGAATGCGGTGGCCATGGGGGAGGCGGCTGGGATGTGTGCGGCTGTGGCGGCTCGGCGCAAGGTGCTGCCGCAGGAGTGTGATTGGCTGGAAATAAAAGCGTTGTCTGCGCCACAACTTAGGGTCGCCAGTACGTAAAATCGTCTTAGGCTTGGCATCCTATGGATAACTGGGAAGACAGCCCAAACATGGAGGATATCGCCCGTGTTGCCGGGGTTCATCGCACTACAGTGTCCATGGCACTACGCAATCATAGACGTATTTCGCGTGAAACTTGCGAGCGGATACAGGAGTTGGCCCGAAATATGGGCTACCGGAAACACCCCTTGGTTTCGGCGTTGATGACTTATCGAGCCAAGCACCGGAAGCCCGATTGGCGGGGCTTACTGGGGCTACTCACTTTGGGGAATCACCCCGATGAGTGGTTGGAGTCGTCCGCCTACCGTCGCATTCACATGGGCTTGCAGTCCCGTGCCCAGAGTCTGGGCTATTCTCTGGATCCGATTTGGGCGTCGCAAAAGGATCTGAGTGGCCAGCGCCTCAAGGAAATTCTGCGCGCGCGTGGCATTCATGGGGTGATCCTGACTCCCAACTTGCAGGATGGGGAGTGCCGGGCTTTGGCCGATATGGACTGGAAGCCATTCAGCCTGGTAGCTGTGGGAAATTCGGCTGGCCTGCCGGACTGTCACCGTGTTGCCAGTGATTATTTCAGCAATTTGTCGCTCGCCTACCGTCAGTGTGTGCAGATGGGCTATCGGCGGATTGGTTTGATTTTGACTGCGTTGACAGATACCCGGAGCGGGCATTTGTGGTGGTCCTCATTTCTTAATGAGCAGCGGCTGCACCCGGCTCTCGAAGGTATCCCACCCTTGTTGCAGGAAGATACGGAGGCTACTGATTCCATTGCGCTTAAGCAAGAACTCACCCAATGGCTCAGGAAATACAAACCGGATGTCTGTCTGACCTTGCCCGGCGTTGTCAGGCGTTACGGCCATCATTTGGGGGATTTGTCGATTCCCAGGGATATCGGATGGGTTAACCTCGGCTGTTATGAACCCGAAGAGGACAGTAGCGGGCTTTATCCCAATTACAGAAATCTTGGAGAAGCTGCGTTGGATTTCCTTTTTGCCATGATGAACCGGGGGGAAACAGGCCTGCCAGTGCAAAGCCAGACCTTGTTGATACGGGGCGTTTGGGTGGGAGGTAATACTGCTCCCGGTATTTCGGAAAAACGAAAACGAGGAAACAAGCTACCAGGCCGTTCGAGGTCACGGGTTCCTCACCGGATCAGACCACAAAACGGCTAAAGGGCAACTGTTGGAGTGCTCTACAATGAGAGCATGGCGAAGGTTGATTCGCAAGAGGCGAGGAAAGAGAATACGTACAGTTTTAGCCGAGGTATCTATTCATATTTCTGACCAGGGCAGCGATTGTAATGAACACTCCAAGACATTCATGCACGGCGGCATATCCTTCGCGTAACGGTTTCGCCCTCGTTCTCGCATTGACCTTGATGGCATTTCTCGTGCTATTGATGTTGAGTCTCAGTGCACTGGTGCAAGTGGAGATCCTCGCATCTCATCATGCCAGAATGCAGGAGGGCGCGAGATACAACGCCTTGTTGGGAATGAGAGTGGCCTTGGGGCAACTACAGGAGCTTTCCGGTCCGGATCAGAGAATCACGGCCACCGCGGGAATTAATGATGATCCACCGACAGGTGCGGTTTACTGGACAGGGGTATGGGAATCGCGGGAGGATGGTCAGGTCGCCTCCGATTTTTTGGGATGGCTCGTTTCATTACCGCCAGAGTTGAGTCTTGCCGATCAGTTCCACTTTAATCTATCTGTGCCCGCAGCGGTTAACACCGCCCAAGGGTATCGACTCACGGATGATGATTGGGTCATCCTGATTGGAGATGCCTCTGTAGGTTTGGCTCTGAATCCCGATGCTTTGGCTGTAGCGGCCCGGATACCGGTTCACGAAAACAATATATCTACCGGACACTTTGCCTATTGGGTGGGGGATGAAGGCGTCAAGGCAAGGGTAAACCTCCAATATGAGCAGGACGCTGAAGGACAGGTTGACTTGACAGCTTTGTTGCAAACACCGCCCTATGTTGCTGTTCACAAAATGGACAGTGCCTGGTTTGGATCTGTTGAGGGCGGATCCCTATCATTGGAGAATATCGAACGGCTGTCTCAATTACCATTGCTGGATGCGTTCTCTGATGTGCCCTTGGATTATTTTCACCACCTCAGTTTCTATTCCCGGGGAGTGCTTTCTGACGCAATGCGTGGCGGGTTGAAATCGGATTTGACACATTTGCTGGAAAATGACTTGGCCTTCGGTACTTACTTTGGTGGCCCCGGTGATTCTCGTTTCATGCTGGGGGTGGCAGAAGCCGCTTGGCCGGGAGAAGGAGCGGGTTTTCCGAACGGTGGTCCCAATTGGGGTATTATGAGGAGCTTTTATCGTCTCTCCCAGGATATCAACTCAGACGGGACCATTGGCTTGGTGAGACCCTATCCTGATGTTTCCGATAAAGGAGCACCGACGCAGGATGCCTATGCCGCCAACCACGAAGTTCACCAGCAAAACAGTCCGGTGCTGCCAGTTATATCCTGGTTTCAAATGGGGTTTGGTCTGGAATACCTGTCGGAGCCCGATCCGGGTGGAGGAGGCACGCTCTGGTACCCCCGTTTGCATGTACGTCCGGTCTTGGGCTTGTATAATCCCTATGACATCGCATTGGAAGGAATGGATTACTATACCTATCCACGCTACCGCCCGGGTATACGGATTCAAGTAGGGAGCGAGGATCCGGTTGAATTTGCTGTGCAAGAGGTGATGAGCATATCACCGGGTTCCGGCGGAGTTTATTTCCGCTGGAAAATTGAGGGAGTTGATCTGCAACCTGGAGAACATCGTTTCTTTTCTCTGGATGGTCCCTATCCCCTCAAAACCGGGGAGGATGGCAACCTTGCACCAGACTGGGATGTCGATGGCTCTTATTATGCGGATATCACTCGTGACAGTAACATTGTCAAAGCATCTCAGGATGGAATAACCTACAATTCTGCTCCCGAGGGAGACAGCAAGTTTGGGATCAGCGATAATGAAATAGCCCGTCTTGAATTTCTCCAGGCCGCAGGAGCACCAACACCCTTGGTGGAGGTAACTGTCCTGTATGATAATACTGGCATGGCACGACAGGTCGATTTACACGGGCCGGATGGACCTACAGATCGCATTGTGGGTACGGATCGTATTCTTCAGGCTATTGCTGCGGAGGGGCCTGTGAATTCAGAGTCCTACTCTGACGATTTGGCTAACATCGGGGCGAGCCCCACAATCAATGTCATTGGCTTTGGTTTAAGGACTGCCGACATGATGGAACAGAGCCAGAGACAGTTGATTGATGCCAATCCCCGGGCTCATCGTATTAGCAGAAATGTGGATGGTTTTATCAGTAATTCGTCCCCCCCCTTACCTGCGGGCTGGGGCGGTGTCGGGTTTGACGGTTCCATGGTGGACAGTGAGCCGCCAATTACAGACTTTGAACGCTTTTCAGGAAGCTTGGGCTCCACAAGAGATAACACTGCCTCCGTGTCTTCCACGCATACGGTATTGTTTCATGTTCCCCGTAAGAAACCCCTGTCTTTGGGCTTGTTTCAACATGCCAACATCGGGAAATTCTCAAGGCATCCTGCCTATATTGTCGGGAGCAGTTATGCGCTGTCCCGTATTCCGCTTGATCAGCATTCCGTTGCTGATAAATACTATTATGACTGGTCTTACCTGATTAACCGTGAGTTATGGGACCGTTATTATTTCTCGGGTATCCCACAAGATCTGAATGAAGAGCAACTTCAGGATTATCTTTCCGGGGCCGTCCTGCCTCCGAACCCAAGATACCGGTTTTACCGCCCGGATAAGGCCATGCTGTCCGCAGAGATGCTGATTGATGAAAGTAAGCCTCTTACCGCACAGTCTGTGGCTGGCCGCCAGTTGGTCGATGGGGCTTTTAATGTCAATTCGGTTTCGGTTCCCGGCTGGAAAGCCTTTCTGGCAAGTAATGCAGGTTCCCGCATACCCGTATTGAATCCGCAAACAGGTGGAATCCTTTATGATGATCCGGAGCAGGAAACCTTTTTCTACCGTACTCCTGTCAGTTATGGGGAAGGCTATGAAACGACTGAAACCAGTCAGGGGTTCTGGAGCAGTTATCGAAAGCTGAATGATGATGAACTTACTGCTCTGGCCGAAGCTGTGGTGGAAGAAGTCAAGGCCCGGGGTCCTTTTTCCTCGCTGTCGGATTTCGTCAACCGTCGTTTGAGTGGGGTCAGTGAGCACCAGCGCAAAGGGGCTTTGCAGGCTGCCTTGGATAAGGAAATCAACAGTGCGCTTTCTGGCAATCTTGTGGGTTCCACCTCGGGCGCCGGGCTTACGCTTAATGATTCCGGCTTTATCCCGGATAACATCAGTAATGAGGATCGCCCTGCTAGCGGTGGCACCGGATGGCTACTCCAGGGAGACTTGTTGCAAAGTCTTGCTCCCTTCATGGCGGTTCGTTCGGACACGTTTATCATACGCGCGTATGGGGACACAACAAACACCCTGACCGGAGATGTGGTGGCACGTGCCTGGTGTGAGGCTGTGGTTCAGCGTTTGCCCGATCCCGTTCTCGATGGTGCTGTCTTTACGGAAGAGGCTTTGATCGATCCTCCGACACCTTCGGGTCGCCGCTACCGTATCGTAGGTTTTCGTTGGCTGAAAGGAGATGATATTTAAAGATGAAGGCATCTCGTTTCTTTTGGGCAAAGCTCATGGCTGTTATGATCCCAGCCATCGTTCTGCTAACCGGGGTAACTGGTTATGCGGAAAAGGAAAATGAAATAGCGATTTCATTTTCGGTGGTATCCTGGGACAAGACATTACGGGGGCTGGTTTATTTTGATGCTGGTCAGGCACGCACCATAGATGTCGGAAATGGAGCCCCGGGTCCAAAGCATGCTTACCGTGGACCAGCCAGGATGGGATTCTTCCGCGAAGGCTGGAATGAGCAGGGGCAGCTTGCATATATTCCTGTGGCCTATGTGGATTTGGATAATGATCAGCGGGAATGGCTGCTTGTCTTTTCCCGGAAAGGGCAGCAGCATCACGGGCAATTGCCCCTGAGTATTTTCCCGGTTCCCTTTCGGGATGATGAGTTTGCTGCGGGCTCCTTTTATTTGCATAACCTGACGCCTCGACGTGTTGCCATGAGGTTGGATGATGAAATTGTTCAGTTAAATCCCGGCGGGCGGAGAATGGTGAAATCTGGTGCGGGAGAATCACGTAATGTGGATATACAAGTGGCATCGAGTGAGCAAAGCGAAAGCTGGAGTCTTGCATATCAGGCCCGATGGGGAGCTCCGGGCAACCGCCGCATCTGGGTATTTTTTTACGAGGACGAAGAATCTATTGTCCGTATAAAACGCTTTTATCAAACGATAAGGTAGATGAAGCTGGAGCAGCGGATCGCGTACTGTATTCTTAGTGATATTGAAATGATCCTAAGTGCCATTTGCTATATTAGAATATAAAAAATCAAGTAAATATATGAAGATGAAAAATGAGATGGCTTCCGCTATTCGGGTGGGTGTTGCCGGGCTTGGTCGCAGCGGGTGGAATAATCATGCTCTGCCCATCAATGCCCTGCCTGAACTATACAGCCTTGTTGCGGTGGCGGATCCGAACCTGGAACGCTGCCGGGAGGCAGTCGAAAAGTTCGGTTGCCGGACACATGCCGATCTGGCGGCACTGCTGGCCGATCCGGAGGTAGATCTGGTTGTTCTGGCCACGCCGAGTCAGTTGCACTGCGAACAAACCTTGCTGGCCCTCGCTGCCGGTAAGGACGTTGTTTGCGAAAAGCCGATGGCTTCGAGCGTTGAGGAGGTCGACCGGATGATTGAGGCTGCCCGACGCACCGGGCGGATGTTGACGGTTTTCCAGGACAAGCGCTATCTGCCGAGCTTTATGCAGCTTCGCAAGATTCTCGAGTCCGGGGTACTAGGCCGTATTGTGCAGGTACGTATCGCGGTGCATGGGTTCGGACGTCGCTGGGACTGGCAGACGCTCAAGGAGTTTTCCGGCGGAGAGTTGAACAACACTGGATCGCATTTTATCGACCAGCTTCTTCTTCTGCTTGGATCTGTAGAGCCGGAGGTATTTTGCCACATGGAGCGCACCTTGACCAGCGGGGATGCAGAAGACCACGTCAAGGTGATCCTGCGTGCACCTGAAGCTCCACTGTTGGAGCTGGAAATAAGTAAGACCAGCCCTTGGCCCCAGTCGTTCTGGCACGTCATGGGTACGTGCGGGGGTCTGACTGGTTCTCCAGAAGAACTGAAATGGAAGTACGTGGACTTCTCCCGTATGCCAGAGCGTCGGGTTGATCCTCGTCCTACTCCCGATCGTAGCTACAACGCCGAAACCTACGATTGGAGCGAGGAGCAGTGGCATTTGCCTCAGGGACAGCCGGGCACCCAGTACTGCTTCTACGAGGACTTAGGTCGCACACTCCGTGAAGGTCTTCCGCCGCCCGTCACACCCGAAAGTGTCCGTCGCCAGATTGCGTTGCTCGATCGATGCCGTCAACTCTGCCCGGTATTTGCCGCTATTTCTCCGCGATCTGCTCCATAGCCCAGCTGGAAGCTCCAACCTGCATTAAGCCATATGGCATGACCTCAGGCGTGGGCGCTGAGTTTAGCACTGAGATCCGCCTTGTTGGTCATACCGACGATTTGCTCGACGACCTGGCCACCCTTGAAGATCAGAAGGGTGGGGATGGCACGGATATTGTATTTGCCAGCCAAGTCGCTGTTACTGTCCACATCCACCTTGCAGATTTTGACCTTGTCGCTCATTTCATTGGCTAACTCTTCCAGAATGGGAGCGATGGCCTTGCAGGGGCCGCACCAGGGGGCCCAGAAATCAACAAGCACAGGCTTGGAAGCATCGGAAACCGCTGCTTCGAATGAGGAATGGTCAAGGTTTTGAATCTTATCAGATGACATGTTCTTACGTGGTTTTGTATTACGCGCCCAAGTTGGCGAAAATGATAACGGCACAAGTGATGGCAACGGCTGCGGCGATAACATCCAGTGCTACGACCCCGGGGTTGATCTTGGTATCCTCTTCCACCGGAATGTGTCCGCGAACGGTTTTCGGGGCACTGGGCCTGGCTGTGGGCTTGGCTGTGATGGGTGATGGGGCCGCAGTTGCCGCTGCCGCCGGAGCAGCGGCAGGCTTGGCCGAAGGTTCAGCCGGAGTGGTTGAAGCACCGGAAGATACTCCGATTTTCGGGGCGAAAGGTGAGCGGGTGACTTTAAATTTCGGCTTATCCGCCGGAGGCGTGGCAACTATCTTGGGTTTTGCCGCTGGCTCCGGAGTTGCTTCGGATTCTTTTTTCTCCGCTGCGACAGGAGCAGGCTTTACCTCCTGTTCCTGCTCGTCCGGATCGGGAATCGGATTTGAGGCATGTTCCTCTTCCTCCTCTTTCCGTGCCTTGGCGCGCTTGATGGGACGTGCTTCTTCCGGGGAAACCAGTTCACCGGGGAGGAGATCATCCAGATTATTCTTCTTTTCGGGGGTGTTCTCGGGGGTCGACATAAGGCGGATTGTTAGAGGATTGCGCTGAAAGTCAAGAGAGTGAAAACAAAGAATCAGTCCCGTGGCGTGTTTTTGTTCAATAAATCGGCAATTTCGTGGTGTTCGGCCTCCTCCAGCTCGCGGCCCTTGCGTTTGAGGTCCTCAAAGGTCTTCACCACGGTTTCCGTCATTTTCTCGTGCGTGTCGGCGGATCCTCCGACAATGGCAAACTTTTCCGCACGGGTAATGCGTTTATGCCCGTCCTTATTGTCCAGTCCGACGCCGATCAAAGCGGAGATTTTTCCCTTGGGTTGTTTCTTGTCCATGTTTCATGCGAAAGGTGCCTCAAGTGACCGGAAAGGCAAGCGGTTTTCCATGATTGCGCTGTTCTGAATCAATGAAGAATGCTCTCACAAGGCGCTAAGGCACAAAGGATGACTGAAACATGGATTTCTGCTCAACTCTGGAGACAAACTCATGATGAATCAGATCGGCAGGAAAATCAATGAGCACCTTTAACAGCAGTTTGGTGCCTCGCAGGAGAAAAAACAGAACCAGTTGTCGCACTCGAGGTTGCTAACGCGCCGCGAGGGGCTCTACCGCCAGCTTAGCCAAACTTTTTTCAAAAACCTATTGACACTGAGTCTCGGTATCGCATGCAATTGAGACTCGATTTCAATATCGACTTAGACTGAATGATTTCACGCAATCACTTAAATGATGAAAAAGAGTAGAGAGACGATGGCCCGGATTCCGGGTGTAATGAAGCATGCGGCTTTGGCCGGGATGCTGGCTTGGGCTGGCAGCGCGATGGCAGACGAAGCGAAGAAGTCAACGGCGGAGCCGGTGGAAACCGGGGAGCAGAGTACCGAGTGGGCCGTATTGGATGAATTTTTCATCCTGGGTTCCAAGGAAATGCTTTTCGAGTTGCCGGGCTCGGCTTTTTACGTGGACCGTTCGGAAATCGATACTTTCAACTATTCTGATATCAATCAAGTCCTGCGCCAGGTTCCCGGGGCTTATGTTCGGGAGGAGGACGGTTACGGGCTTTTCCCGAATATCAGTTTGCGCGGGGTGGACACCAACCGTTCTTCCAAAGTCACGATGATGGAGGATGGGGTTTTGAGTTCTCCGGCCCCGTATGCCGATCCGGCAGCTTACTATAGTCCATCGACAGCCCGGATGCACGGTATTGAGGTCTTGAAGGGATCCAGTCAGGTCCGTTATGGCCCGCAGACGACGGGGGGTGTCATCAATTATCTTTCCACGCCAGTGCCGACCAGCCGTTCCGCCTACTTCCGGGGCAGTTACGGTTCCTATGGAGAAGTGAAACTGCAAGGCTATGTCGGGGATGTGATTCAAGTTGAAGATGTGGGCACTTTCGGGGTCTTGCTGGAATTGTTTCGGCACCAGGCTGACGGTTTCCGCACGGTGAATGCCTCTCCCCAGTACCCAGGTTCAAAAGAAACCGGTTTTGATAAAACGGATTACATGTTGAAGCTCAATTTCCGGCCGGACTGGAACAAGCCGAACTATTTCGAGTTCAAGCTGGGCTATACGGATTTCAACCATCAGGACGGTTATCTGGGATTGGATGAAGCCGATTTCAGAGCCAATCCCTACCAAGTGTATTCGGGCGGACGCTTTGACAACATGAAGGCCTATCAGACCCGTCTGATGTTGCGCCACGTCATTGATCTGGATGACAATATCCAGTTGGCAACAACGGGTTATTACAATCAGTTTGACCGGAATTGGTACAAGTTGAACGAAGTCCGGGAAGCCGGTGTCGTCAGGTCACTGTCTCTGGCCACGATGCGTGGTCAGCCGGGTCACGGTGTGTTAACGGGAACCGCTGCGGGCGATCTTATTTACCGGGCCAACAACCGCAGCTATTATGCATGGGGGATCCAGCAACATCTTGATGCTCAGTTGGAAACCGGCTCGCTCGAACATGAAATTGAATTGGGATGGCGCTATCACCAGGATCAGTCAAAACGCTTTCAGCATGATGATGAATATGCGCAGAATGCGGGGGGTGCCATCACCGGGGTGACTCCCGGAGCCCCCGGATCTCAGGATAACCGGGAGGAACGGGCGAAGGCTCTGGCGCTTTATGCACAGGACCGGATCAGTTATGATCGCCTTTCAGTGATTCCGGGCATACGGGCTGAGTTTATTGATTACTCCTTTGATAACTTCAGAACCGGTGCGAGTGGTTCCCGTAATATGAATGTGCTCGGCGGTGGGTCCGGAGTGGAATACCGTCTGACACCAGCGGTGCAGCTCTTTGGTGGATACTATCGCGGGTTTGCCATTCCCTCGCCGGGAAATGCGGCTGGTCCGAACCAGTTGAAAGAGGAAACCAGTGACGCATTTGAAGCCGGGGTCCGTTACAAGCATGAGGACGGTTGGCTTTTCGGCGAAGTGGTTGGCTTTTACACCCTGTTTGATAACCTGATTGGTAACTTTTCCGCCGGAGGGGGGGTAACGGTTTCAGCCAATCTCGGCAAGGCGACCAGTCGCGGGGTTGAGGTTCTGGTTGGGGTGGATCCGGCCACCTATGCCCGGCAAAATTTCCGGACACCGATCAGCTTTGCCTTCACCTATACCGATGCTTATCTGCAGTCCTTTACCGCACCAGGCACCGATGTTTTCTCAGGGGCGGTTCCCGGAAACAGGATCCCCTATGTGCCGGAATTTCAATTCAACCTGACTGGCGGTATTGAGTATGCCAAGTGGGGTTTCTTCACCTCGGTGACTTATGTGGACAAGACCTTCACAAGTGCCAGCAATGCGACCGGACCGGTCAATCCGACTGGTGCTCCCGACAACCGTTTCGGGATGACGGACAGCTTTGTCACGGTTGATTTCTCGCTGAACTACCAGTTGAACGACAATGTGAAGATCTTCGGCTACATCCAGAACGCCTTCGACGACAAGTACATTGCCGCCCGCTTGCCATCAGGCCCGCGGTCCGGTGCACCGAGAATGCTCGGGGTCGGCCTGGAGGCTGCTTTCTGAGGATAAACGTTGAGGGCAAAACCGGATTCCCGATTCACCCCTCGCTGCAACTCTTGGCGATATCTCCAACGACGGACTTTGCATCCCCGAAGACCATAAGGGTCTTATCGAGGGTGTAGAGTTCGTTTTCTATACCCGCAAATCCGGGGTTCATGGAGCGTTTGATCGCCAGGACTGTACGAGCCTTGTCCGCATCAATGATGGGCATGCCGTAAATGGGGGAGTTCGGGTTGCCTTTGGCCGCCGGGTTGACCACGTCGTTGGCTCCGATTACCAGCACAACATCGACCTGCGCCATATCCGGGTTGATCTCTTCCATTTCGACCAGATCATCGTAGGGGATGTCGGCCTCGGCCAGCAGCACATTCATGTGGCCCGGCATGCGCCCGGCTACGGGGTGAATGGCAAACTTGACCGAGATATTGCGTTTTGTCAGTTGGTCGTAAAGTTCCCGTACCCGGTGCTGGGCCTGGGCCACGGCCATTCCGTAGCCCGGTACGATCACAACGGAATCGGCATGCATGAGTATATCGGCGGCGTCGGCTGGTGTGGCACTTTTGACCGTCTTCTGTTCCTCATCAGTGCCCCCCCCGGTAGCGACGGCTCCGAAAGCTCCGAAGAGTACATTGGAAAAACTCCGGTTCATCGCTTTGCACATGATGATGGAGAGAATCAGGCCCGAAGAGCCGTCGAGGGCTCCGGCGATGATCAGCAGTTTGTTTTCCAGGACGAAGCCCATCGCCACCGCCGACAAGCCGGCGTAGGCATTCAACAGGGCAATGACCGTCGGCATATCCGCTCCCCCGATCGGCAGAATAAGCATCACGCCAAAGAGCAGGGCAAGGATGACAAGGATGGGAAAGAGGAAGGACCACTGTGGATTGATCACCAGCGCAATTGCACAGCCAATGGCAGCACCCAGAACTATGAAGTTGACCACGTTTTGTCCCCGGTAAGTAATCGGGCGGGTCGGGATGATTTCCTGCAGTTTGCCTGCAGCCATGAGACTCCCGGTAAAGGTCATCAAGCCCAGGAGCACCTCCAAGCTGATGGCAAAGGTGCGGAAGGGTGTGAGCCCGCCGTCATCAAGCCAGAGGTAGTACTTGGCGATCCCCACCAGACCGGCGGCGAGGCCGCCGAAGGCGTGGGAGAGGGCGGTTCGCTGGGGAACCGCTGTCAGCGGAACTTTGGACAGGGGGATGCCGATGATCCCGCCGACGATGATGGCGAGGGCGATCCAGGGCAGACTTTTAACGGCGACCTCCGGGTAGAGCAGGGTGCCGCCCACCCCGATGGCCATTGCCCAGGCCCCGGCAAAGACCGCCTTGCGGGCCGTCTGCGGGCTGTTCATCCACTTGAGCGAGAAAATAAACAGGACCGTGGCGACCAGATAACAGCCCTGGACAAGGAGAATTTGTGTCTCAGGTCTCATGCCTTTTCCTCCTTCTTGCGGGCCTTGAACATTTTCAGCATCCGGTTGGTGATCAGGAAGCCACTCACAATATTGATGGAGGCTGCCATGATCGCCACGAGACCAAGCATACTGATCCAGAGCGGATGCTCATCGCTGATTTCCGGTCCGGCGACCAGGATGGCTCCGACAATGACAACCGCGGAAATCGCATTGGTCAGTGACATCAGCGGGGTGTGGAGGAGCCGGGAGACATTCTGAATCACATAGAGGCCGATAAAGGTCGCCAGTACGAAGACAAAGAGAAGCTGAATGATCAGCATCCCGTCTGTACCTTTCCCGCCGAGGGCGGGATCGGCTGCGGCCATTAAAGTGGGAATCATCGTTTGCATGGGTTGGGGATCAGGATTGGAAGTTGGGATGGCAAACCGTGCCGTTATGGGTGATGACACAGTGTTTGAGCAGTTCGTCGGAAGGATCGATCACCAGTGCCTTGTCGTCCTTCTTCCAGTAATCTTCGATCAGGCCCACCAGATTCATGGCATAGACCTCGCTGGCATTGCGGGGCACGCATCCGGGCAGGTTCGGATGTCCGAAAATAAGCACACCTCCCTTGTTTACCGTCTCCCCGCTGACCGAGCCTTCGACGTTACCTCCGGATTCGACGGCCATGTCCACAATGACGCTTCCCGGTTTCATGGCGGCGACCATGTCCGCCGTGACGATGACCGGTGCTTTCCTCCCAAACAACTGGGCGGTGGTGATGACGAGGTCGGCCTGAGCACAGCTTTTTTTCATTCCCTCACGTTGTCGCTGGATCTGCTCCGGAGTCAGTTCCTTGGCGTAACCCTGTTCGGTCTGGCCGGTTTCGCCCCCAAGGTCGATCTCCACGAATTTGGCCCCGAGGGAACGGACCTGTTCGGCAACGACAGGGCGGGTGTCGAAGGCCTCCACTTTGGCTCCCAGGCGCCGTGCGGTGGCGATTGCCTGAAGCCCCGCAACTCCGGCTCCGATGACAAAGACCTTGGCCGGAAGAATGGTTCCGGCGGCGGTGGACATCATGGGGAAAATGTTATTCATCAGGGCGGCCCCGCGGATGACGGCCACATAACCAGCCAGATTGGCCTGCGAAGTAAGAGCATCCATTTTCTGGGCCCGGGTCGTCCGGGGAACCATTTCCATGCTGATGGCTGTAATCCCTTTTTCCGCCAGTTTAGCCAGCAGGTTTTTTTCCCGGAAGGGATCAAGCAGGCTGATGTGAATCGTGCCGGAGGGCATCCATTCCAGTTCTTCCAGTGGCGGCTTCCGGACCCGCAGGACCACACTGGCCTGTCCGAGCAATTCGCGGCGTGCGGTGAGCACTGTGGCCCCGGCTTTCTCGTAGGCGGCGTCGGTAAAACCAGCTCCGGTGCCAAGGCCGCTTTCCACCGTGACGGTGGCTCCGGATTTTATCAACTTGGCAACGCTGGCGGGGGTCGCCGCAGCACGGCTCTCCCCTGTTTCCGTTTCTTTCGGGATAGCGAAGGTCATAGTCCGACGGATTTGGGTTGGTGGCAAAGATCAAACAGCCCGGTAGGGTAAGGTCAATTGGAATCGGAAGCAGAGAGTGCTTTGGCCTTTACCCTGGACAGGAATTCACCTTATTTTCTCTTATCCGACGCTTATACCGGGTGGATTTTAACGCGGCGTTTGTCCATGTCATGGCCAACTTGCGGGGAAATGAAAGAGGTTTGGCCATGCACACCCTCATCCATAACCACAAAGGCAGTGCCGAGGAGAGGATTACCCTGATCAGCCTGTTGGATGGGGAGGATAAGAGGATGGTTTCCCAATTCATCATACAGTCCATGGCAAACCGGTCCCCGCAGGAAGCACTGCTGCTCGACTGATATCCGAACTCCTTCTGGACTTCGTGTTGGAGGCAGGCTAAGGATGCTCTCCATGAAATTTGAACCAGCCAAGCCTGCCCTCTATGGGGAAACCCTTGAGAGCCTGTCCGCCCGTCTCCGGGAAGTGGGAGAGAAGTCTTTCCGCGCAGGGCAGATCATGGACTGGCTCTACAAAAAGAGAGCTACCTCCTATGAGCAGATGACCAATCTGCCGCTTGCATTGCGGCAGTGGCTGGATGCTACCTTTACCTTGCAGCCAGCTCACAAGATTCTGGGCAAAACCTCGGAGGATGTGACGGATAAGTTGCTGCTGCAACTGGAGGACCGTTCGCTCATCGAAACCGTTATCATCCGTGCTCCACAGGTGGGGGTGGGGGTTGGGCAGTCGCGTAAAACCATTTGTATATCGACTCAGGTCGGTTGTGCCTACGGATGCCGCTTCTGTGCCTCCGGTCTGGCCGGATGGCGCCGGGACCTGACGGCGGGGGAAATTGTTGCCCAGCTCATGCAGGTTTGCCTGCAAGAAGACCCCCATACCCACCGGGCGAAAGAGGATTTGGCCTCCTTCGACAATATCGTGGTGATGGGCATGGGCGAGCCGCTGGCCAATTATGATAATCTGATCCGTGCCCTCGGTATCGTGAATGCGGAATGGGGGCTGCACTTTGGTGCCCGGCGCATCACGCTTTCAACCTCCGGGCTGGTCCCCGAAATCCGTAAGCTGGCGGAGGAGCCGATGAGCTTCCGGCTGGCGATCAGTCTGCATGGGGCAACGAATGAGGTGCGGGAGAAAATCATGCCAATCAACCGGAAGTACCCCCTGGAAACACTGCTCCCGGCGGTAAAATATTTTGCCGGTAAACATGGGCGTATGGTCACCTTGGAGTACATCCTGATCGACGGCATCAATGACAGTGATGAACAGGCCCGCATACTTGGCACGATTGCCCGCGACCTGCATGCCCATGTGAATCTGATTCCTTACAACACCGTTCAGGGATTGGAATGGAAACGCCCCTCATTGGAACAACAGGAACGCTTCGCGGGTCTTCTCAGTGAGGCCCGTGTCTCCGTCACTTTGCGGCGCGAAAAAGGGCACGACATCAATGCCGCCTGTGGCCAACTGCGTTTGCAGAAAGAAACGGAAGCCGGAACCATAGAGCCTGAACCAGCCCGCCAACGAAAAATGGAATGAACCCTTTTTTCAGTCAGATTCGCCGCCCCGTAATTCTGGTCTTTCTGGCTTTGGGACTGTTGCTTTCATTGACAGGTGTGCTCGACTCCTGGATCAACGACCGTATCCTCGGGGAATTGGCCGCCTCCAATACCGCTTATCTGGACGATGCCTTTGACCGCTCCTCCCAGCTCTTTCTTGTGCTGACCGGGATCAAGTCCGTCTTGGCTGTCGTGGAGGGCAGTCATCTCGGGGTGGGCTTTGGTTTGCAGGTCGGTGATATTGTTCAAGGGGTCTATGACTACGTCGATTTCGCCTGGAAAATCGTCCTCCTTTCCACCGTCGTGATTGTTATGACCCGGATGCTGCTAGAGGTGGCCTTGTACATGGACCAGATCCTGCTGACGCTGACTATCCTCGCCCTGCTGATACACATGCCCTTGCGCTGGTTATGCCCGCAATGGCGGACGCTGAACCGCTTCCTCCGCGATCTCACGTTCTTTCTCGCCCTGTTCTCGCTTTCGGCTTACCTGATCCTGCCCTTTGCGGTGGCAGGTGGGGCAGTTCTTTCCGGCGAAATCACCCGGGCGCGCTTGCAGGACTCCACCGGCGAGATTGTCGCCTTGAAGGCGGAGTTGCAGGTACACTATCAGGAGATAGAGGAAGCCCAGGGGCTGTTTCGGAAAGTGGACCGTCTTCAGTCAGCGATGGGAGGCATTATCGATTTACTGCAGGCCCAGGCCCGGAGTTTATTCTGGAATATCGTTGGCATCAGTGCGGCCTATCTTTTTGACGCCATTATTTTTCCGTTGGGGCTATTTGCACTGTTCTTCTGGATAGCCCGACTCCTCGGCCGTTATCTGTTCGGTATCCGTAATACTCAGGCCTTCAAGGAAGATCTCAGTGCCATGATGGACCGCTACTGGTCACGCAAGGAGAAGGATCCGTCTGACGGTCCAACCGTCTGACCGTCCGACCGTC
>CAZCJJ010000016.1:0-35105 GCA_964499045.1 uncultured Opitutales bacterium
CCGAAGGCCGGGCCGCTTGCCAGCGCGTAGGTCAGGGCATCACCGTCGATATCGCTACCGGTGACCGTGCCGTTGTGCGTGGCACCCTCCGCAACAGTGAAGGCAGCGCCATCAGCGACCGGAGCATCATTGACCGGGGTAATGGTGATCGTGACGGTGGCGACGGCGGAATCGGCCAATCCATCCTTGGCGACAAAGGTGAAGCTGTCCGCAGCCACAAAGCCGACACTCGGCTGGCGGTGCGCGGTATAGCTGTAAGTACCGTCGCTATTGAAGACCAAAGTACCAAAGGCCGGGCCACTGGAGAGCATATAGATCAACGCATCGCCATCGATATCGGTGGCAGTGACGGTACCGTTGTGGGTGGCACCTTCGGCTACAGTAAAGGCATCGTCACTGGCCACCGGGGCATCGTTGACCGGGGTGATCGTGATGGTGACGGTGGCGACGGCGGAATCCACCAGACTGTCGTTAGCGACGAAGGTGAATGTGTCCGCAGCCACAAAGCCGGCAGTCGGCTGGCGGTGCGCGGTGTAGCTATAAGTACCGTCCGCGTTGAATACCAATGTTCCGAAGGCCGGGCCACTGGCCAGCGCGTAGGTCAATGTATCGCCATCGATATCGCTACCAGTGACCGTGCCGCTGTGGGTGGCGCCTTCGGCAACAGTGAAGGCGGAGTCATCAGCTACCGGCGCATCGTTGATTGGCGTGATCGTGATGGTGACGGTAGCGGCGACCGAATCGGCCATGCCATCATTGGCCACGAAGGTGAAAGTATCGGTGGTGACAAATCCGACGCTCGGCTGACGGTGGGCAGTGTATGTGTAGGTACCGTCGGCATTGAAGGTCAAGGTGCCGAAGGCGGGACCGCTTGCCAGGGCAAAGGTTAAGGGGTCGTCATCGGCATCGGAGGCGGTGACCTGCCCGCTGTATGTGCCACCTTCCGCTACGGTGAAGCTACTGTTGTCGGCCACGGGGGGTGCATTTTCAAGGACCGTTACGGTGACGGTGGCGACGGCTGTGGCACCGGAGTCATCCGATATCGTGTAGTTGAAGGTATCGCCACCGATATACCCCGGGTTGGGTGTGTAGGTAAGGGTGTTATCGGGATTGATTACCACGGTGCCATGGGTCGGAACGGTCACTCCCACCACGGTCAGGGGATCGCCATCGATATCGCTGTCATTTGCGAGGACATTAATAAGGATGGGGGTATTCTGGTAGCCTGTCACAGAGTCATCAACCGCTACGGGCGGATCGTTGACCGGGGTGATGGTGATGCTGACGGTGGCGGCAATCGAGTCCACCAGACCATCGTTGGCAACAAAAGTGAAGCTGTCGGCGGCAACAAACCCGGCGGTCGGCTGGCGGTGGGCGGTGTAGCTGTAAGTACCATCCGAGTTGAAGACCAAGGTACCGAAGGCCGAGCCACTGGCCAGCACAAAGGTCAGCGCATCGCCGTCGATATCGTTGCCGGTGACCGTGCCGTTATGGGTGGCATCCTCGGCGACGGTGAAGGCTGCGTCGTTCGCCACCGGGGCATCGTTGACCGGAGTGATGGTGATCGTGACGGTGGCTGCAAGCGAATCCACCAGACCATCGTTGGAAACAAAGGTGAAGCTGTCGGCGGCAACAAACCCGGTGGTCGGCTGGCGGTGAGCGGTGTAGCTGAAAGTACCATCCGTGTTGAATACCAAAGTGCCAAAGGCCGGACCGCTGGCCAGCGCGTAGGTCAGGGCATCACCGTCGATATCGGTGGCGGTTACCGTGCCGTTATGGATGGCCCCTTCGGCGACAGTGAAGCTGTCATCGTTGCCGACAGGAGCGTCGTTGACCGGGGTAATGGTGATCGTCACCGTCGCTGCGGCAATCGAATCCACCAGACTGTCGTTAGCGACGAAGGTGAAGCTGTCCGCCGCAACAAAACCGACGCTCGGCTGGCGGTGGGCGGTGTAGCTGTAAGTACCGTCGGTATTGAAGACCAGGGTACCGAAGGCCGGGCCGCTCGCCAAGGAGTAGAACAGAACATCGCCATCCAGATCCGTGGCAGTGACGTTACCATTATGCGTTGCGCCTTCGGCGACGGTGAAGGCATCGTCATTGGCAACCGGGACATCATTGACCGGAGTGATGGTAATCGTGACGGTGGCCGCAACGGAATCCACCAGACCATCGTTGGCGACAAAAGTGAAACTGTCGCTGGCAACGAAACCTAAGGTCGGTTGACGGTGGGCGGTGTAGCTGTAGGTGCCGTCGGCGTTGAAAGTTAAAGTACCGAAGGCCGGACCGCTGGCCAGCGCGTAGGTCAGCGCGTCGCCATCGATATCGCTGCCTGTGACCGTGTTGTTATGGGTGGCGCCCTCGGCGACGGTGAAGGCGGAGTCATCAGCCACCGGAGCATCGTTAACCGGCGTGATGGTGATGGTGACGGTGGCCACACCCGAATCGGCGAGGCTGTCATTGACGATGAAGGTAAAGCTGTCGGCAGCCACAAAGCCTATGCTCGGCTGACGGTGGGCGGTGTAGCTGTAGGTACCGTCCGCATTGAAGACCAGGGTACCGAAGGCCGGACTGCTAACCAGCGTGTAAGTCAGGACATCGCCGTCGATATCGGTGGCAATGGCGGTACCGTTATGCGTTGTCCCTTCGGCTACGGTGAAGGCACCGTCATTGGCCATCGGCGCATCGTTGACCGGGGTGATCGTGATCGTGACGGTTGCGGCAATCGAATCCACCAGACCATCGTTGGCAACAAAAGTGAAGCTGTCGGCGGCAACAAACCCGGCGGTCGGCTGGCGGTGGGCGGTGTAGCTGTAAGTACCATCCGAGTTGAAGACCAAGGTACCGAAGGCCGAGCCACTGGCCAGCACAAAGGTCAGCGCATCGCCGTCGATATCGTTGCCGGTGACCGTGCCGTTATGGGTGGCATCCTCGGCGACGGTGAAGGCTGCGTCGTTCGCCACCGGGGCATCGTTGACCGGAGTGATGGTGATCGTGACGGTGGCTGCAAGCGAATCCACCAGACCATCGTTGGAAACAAAGGTGAAGCTGTCGGCGGCAACAAACCCGGTGGTCGGCTGGCGGTGAGCGGTGTAGCTGAAAGTACCATCCGTGTTGAATACCAAAGTGCCAAAGGCCGGACCGCTGGCCAGCGCGTAGGTCAGGGCATCACCGTCGATATCGGTGGCGGTTACCGTGCCGTTATGGATGGCCCCTTCGGCGACAGTGAAGCTGTCATCGTTGCCGACAGGAGCGTCGTTGACCGGGGTAATGGTGATCGTCACCGTCGCTGCGGCAATCGAATCCACCAGACTGTCGTTAGCGACGAAGGTGAAGCTGTCCGCCGCAACAAAACCGACGCTCGGCTGGCGGTGGGCGGTGTAGCTGTAAGTACCGTCGGTATTGAAGACCAGGGTACCGAAGGCCGGGCCGCTCGCCAAGGAGTAGAACAGAACATCGCCATCCAGATCCGTGGCAGTGACGTTACCATTATGCGTTGCGCCTTCGGCGACGGTGAAGGCATCGTCATTGGCAACCGGGACATCATTGACCGGAGTGATGGTAATCGTGACGGTGGCCGCAACGGAATCCACCAGACCATCGTTGGCGACAAAAGTGAAACTGTCGCTGGCAACGAAACCTAAGGTCGGTTGACGGTGGGCGGTGTAGCTGTAGGTGCCGTCGGCGTTGAAAGTTAAAGTACCGAAGGCCGGACCGCTGGCCAGCGCGTAGGTCAGCGCATCGCCATCGATATCGCTGACGATGACCGTACCGTTATGGGTGGCGCCCTCGGCGACGGTGAAGACTGCGTCGTTCGCCACCGGAGCATCATTGACTGGAGTAAGGGTGATGGTCACGGTGCCCGGGGCGGAATCAATACGTCCATCATTCGCGACAAAGCTGAAGCTGTCGCTGGCAACAAACCCGGCGGTAGGCTGACGGTGGGCAGTGTATGTGTAGGTACCGTCCGTGTTGAAGACCAGCGTGCCGCAATCCGGACCGCTGACCACGGTATAAGTCAGGGGATCGCCTTCCGGGTCGGTTGCGCTGACGGCACCGGATGCCTCTGCGCCCTCAGTGGCGGCCAAGGCGCTGTCCACGGCGACGGGAGCGCGGTTTTCATAGACGATGACGGACTGGATGGTGACCTCGCTTTCGGTTGAACCCAGGCCTATCAGATCGAGATACAGGTGCAGTGTGCTACCCGCTTCCACTGCCGAGACATCAATTACAATCGTCTGCGGGCTGGTGAAGGAGAGGGTATCGCCGGAAACAGCCCCATCGATATTGACACCGTTGGCCCACCGGGCCTGACCATTGGCCTGGACATTGAGCAAGGCATCTGTGGCATTCAGTCCTGAAATCGGGCCGAGGCTAATACCGCCCAGTGCGATTTCAAAAGCATCCCCCGGGTTGTAGCGGTTCGGTTTCAGGTCGAGGCCGCCGATAGTCACTTCAAGGCGCAAAGCTTCGGAAGGAATGACAAAGGATTGATCGAGGCGCGCCTGTCCGAGCGGGCTTTCGGAAAGAACCGCCTGGCCTGCGTCCACCACCACCAGTCCCCGCAGAGCCCAGCCGAAGTCGGATGCCGCAGGGTTATTCTGACTGAAATCACCGTTGGCAATCGCATCTGTCTGGCCGTCGATCGGGATCCAGCGCGGTTCGACAACGGAGCGCAGGCCGACCGGAGACATGAAGCCATCCGACGTTGTGGAGGCATAGCGGACAGGCTGGTAAACCGGCGCGGGTGCGACCGTGGTGGCGGGGTTTTCGGGCGCGGTGACCAGCGCTGTGGACGAGCTGCCGACCCAACGGTTAAGGACTGAAGCGACCACTGCCAGATCCCGTTCGGTCAGACTGCGCCGGGTCGAGACAGAGAGCATCGGATTCATCAAGGTGTTCGGTGCTGCATTGGGATCCAGGTGTTCACCGTCACGCGTGAGCTTTTCAACAAAACCATCACCGATGAAACGAAGCGATCCATCGACAGTCGTAACGACGCGGGAGGCAAAGCCTTCATGTTCCAGACTGAAGCCCATGAGGTGCCCGACCTCGTGCAAGGCGACGGTCCAGAGGTCATACTTTCCGTAGGCCTCCGAGCCGGGCAGTGCAATCAGCATGCCATTGGGTGCAAGGGTGTAGGCATCATTTTCCCATGGGGTCGAATCGATGTACCACCCTGCCCCGCCGCCGTTGCGGTCGAAGCGTATTGCTCCATTGATCAAGTTGCCGGCCTGATCAAAATACCCGGAGGCCACTGCCAGATGACTGCCCTGGAGGTCGGCAAAGGAGACCTGGATGACGGGGGTGTTCGACAGCCCGAGGGCCTGAGCCCAGACCTGGGTGGCACGGGCCACCATATCGATGGCAGCGCTTTCAAAATCATCACTGACCACCGGTCCGTTGCCAGCATCGGTCACGGAGATTGCACCGGATCCACTGCCTCCGATCGGGGCGGAGGCACCGGTCGCCACGATTTCAAGGGTGTAGGCGGAACTGAAACCGACATCGGAGACGGGCTGCACGACCGCAAGGTATTCTCCGGCCGGAAGGTGTTTCAGCGATACCGCGACAGTTCCGGCGGTTCCATTGACGGCGATCAGTTCACGGCCACTGGCGGCATCAATAAGGACGAGCCGCAGCGGCATTTCGTCGGCGGCATAGCGGACCTTCACCCAGTCAAGATCGCCACCCATCACGGTGGTGGTGAAACGGAAGGTATCGACATCCGCGCGATGGAGGGTCAGTCCGCTGACCTGTCCTTCACCGGCGACAAGCGGAACACGCGTGGCGGTGGCCGGGGTGTTGTTGTTTTCGTAAGCATCCGGCTGCGGGTAAAGGGTGAAGCTTGTGCTGACGATGTTGTCGGACAAGGCGGTTTCGGACTGCGTGCCGGCCAAATCGGCAACGAGGAACAGGTTCCATTGTCCGGCGGCGAGTGCGGAAAGATCCAGTACACGGTTGTTATCGGTCCAGGTTTCCCCGGCTGCGAGAGCCGGTACGGCAAAGGCTCCTCCCAGCGCGGTTGCTGTCAGCGGATTAAAGGTATTATCCAGGCTTGCGTAGTAATGCGCTTCAAACGGTGTAGTGGGGGCATTGCCTACATTGCTGATGCTGCCGGTGGCCGTGACTGTGGTTCCTTCGATACTGTAGGCATTGAGCTGGATGCCATTGGCCACGACATTGGCCCCTGCAGGATCAGGGGTGTTCAGCACAAGGGTATAGTCCGAAGCCTGATCCAGAGTATAGAGCATCAGGATGTACTCAGCGGCGACCAGCCCATCGAGCGAAAGTGTCAGGACGCCTGCTCCCCCATCCTCGGCATCTGCAATGAGATTCCAGTTCGCATCGTAGAGGCTCATCCGCACGAGGGCTGCGGCGTCATAGGTGAGGTTCACGCTATCGGGGGCTGTGCCTGTCGCCAGTGTACGGAAGCGGTAGAGGTCGCGGTCAAAGACGCTATGGAGGTCGCGTCCGGATACGGTTTGCGTTCCGCGCACCACCCCGAGGCTGGTTTCACCGTTATCGTTCTCCAGAAACTCACCGGCATCAAAACTGGTGGCAATCAGGACCGGCATCTCACTGCTGTTGTTGGCTACTCCGAGTTCGGCAATGGAATCCGCAGCATCAACCGTGACCCGGACACTGGCATCACCGGTCACACTGGCGGGAACATTAACATTCACCTCAATCCAGAGACGTTCACCGGCAGCGAGCGTGGCAACCGGTACCGGTGCGGCAAGGGCGCGTACCCTGCTGCCGTTGTCATCCACCAGTTCTACTGTCAGGTCGAAACCAAATGCAGCGACCGCACCATAGTTGGCGATTTCCACACGCACCACCTGACGGCTATCCCCGGCCAGCCATTCCGGATTGGTCAGCACGGTCTGCACACTCAGATCCGGAAGCGTCCGCTCCGCGCTCTGGACTTGAATATCATAGGCAAAAGCATCGCCGTCTTCCGAGGCAACCCGCAGCCAATAGGCTCCGGCAGCCAGACCTTCCATGCTGAGTGCCACAGTGCCACTGACTTCATTCACTTCACCATAGGCGACCAGCGTACCGGCGGCATCATAGAGCTGCAGGCTGACGGGGCCGCTGCGATCGGCACGGGCGACGGTGAAGCGGTCGAGCGCGGTACCAGTTTCACCAAGCCTCAGGACAAACCAGTCCACATCGTGACGATAGGCGATGTTCAGCCCTTCGAGCGTCCTTCCCTTGACCCAGCCTCCGAGATCGGTCGCGGTGTAGCGGGAGTCATTGCTTTCAAAGCGGTCGGCAGGCATCCAGATGGCCAGATCCACCAGCACCTGTTGGTCGAGGCGCGAGGCATCCGGGGCAATTTCGCGGCGGTCAACGATGAAGGCGAGTGTCACATCGCCCAGCACTTCGGGTGGCACGGCAACGGTGAAGACACGGGACCAGGTTTCTCCGGGGGCAAGACTCGGGATTCCGAAGACAGACCGCAGGTGGGCATCACCGGCATCAATGATCGTATCGCGGCTCCAGAGCAAGGCCCCCTCGACCGCCTGTGAGGCGCTGCCACCGGCGTTGGTTACGCGGACTTCGATGTCAAAGGCCTGACCCGAAACAATCGCTGCGGGTACGGAAATCACTTCCGCCACCAAGGCGGGGCCGGCAGGTTGCGGCGCGGTAATCGCCAGCTCATACACCGTGCCGGACGCATCCCCGCCTTCGAGGTTGAGGATGTAACGCCCTGTCACCAGACCATCCATATTGAAGGTCAAGGTCCGGGCATCGACCTGGGTCCAACTGCCTGCAACCGGTGCCCCGGCTTCATTGTAAAGGGTGGCACTCAGGCCAGCAGGGGCATCCTCCGTCAGGCTGAGGGTGATCAGGTTGCCGGAGGCCGCATCCGCAGCGATGCGGAAGGCATGATAATGGCGGGCATCCGCATCCACCAGCATGAGACCGCTCCAACTGTTGTGACCGGTGACGATACCCAGTTCAAAAGCATCAATAAAGGTGCTGCCACTTTGTCCTGAACCCGATTCCAGTTCGGTAAAGAACTTCAAGGTCTTCAGGTCCATCAAGTCGGATGCCTTGAAGACGGTGAGCTTACCGATTTCCTGTTCATAGACCCCCCACAGTACCTTGCCGGTCAAGGTTGCGGTCAATTCCGCTGGCATGGTGATGGTATTGTCCGGGAAGTCATACTGGAGCCCCAGCTTGGCTGCGATCTCGGCCTCCAGGCTTGCGACCCCACCAGTCACGGTAGCGATACCGGTTCCGGAAACAGCCGCCTCGATTTTGGTGGAGAAGCTGAAGCCGAGTTGTGTCATGCCCCCGTCCTTGGCTTCAATGCCGAGCTTGAGTCCATTTTCCCAAGTGAGTCCGACCTTTGCGCTGACAAAGAACTGCACCCATGGGCCGACGGCACCGACCATCTTGGGTCCCCAGTTCATTCCGACAATCGGAATGGTTAAGGTGGCTTCGGTATTCAGTTTGCCTGCATCCAGGCTCAGGTTCTTTCCGACCTTGAATTCCTCGTATTCGATCTTGGCCTTGAACTCCTTCTTCAAGTCATCCCCTTCCCATTGTCCCCAGGCAGGCGGTTCCATTGCTCCGGTGATCAGGTCCATCCAAGCCTTCTGGCCGCCGAGCAAATCGTTGCTGCCCTTAAGCAGTTTGTTCAAATCGCCCCAATCCACATTCTGGATTTTATCGAGCGGGAACCAGTTGAGCGGGATGGAAATAACGGGGGAGGTATATCCAATGATCGACATCTGCATGGCGGGTCCGACCCAGAAGCGCGAGGCTTCACCCAACAGGTTAAAGTCGAAGGCAACAATGGATCCGGCGCTAACCCAGGCATCGGCGGCAAGGAACCAGGGAGAGATCGCGGCGGGCAGTGCCCAGTTTTCCTTTACCAGCCAGTCGATACGCTCGACCTGATAGGTTCCATAACGATCACTCCATACCAACTGAGCATCCACACTCGGTCCGAGACCTGCATCATTCAGCCAGGACGGAATGGTGATGGATTCGATGGTGTAACGGTTTTCCGAAACGATGATGCCGTTGGAGAAGGCGGTATAGACGATTTCCGTGCCATTCTTGTAGTTGGCCATGTCGATGGTGAAACGATAGCCGCTGCGGTTGTCGCCCAGAGTTGTGATCGTCTTACCGCCGATCGTGACGAGGACGGAATCCACGGAAGGTGCGATATGCGAAGCAAAGCGGAGGTCAAAACGGTTCAGCAGTTGAACGGTTTCGATGTACTGGCCGAAGACACTTGCGTCCTTGTTGCCGTCCCAAACCGCATTGAGGCTTCCCGGACGGTATTTCAAGGCCGTCTGGTTGTTCTGAATGATCTGTTCCTTATACAAGGGCTCAATCAGGATGACATACCATTCCGTTTCCGAGGGGGTCAGTGCCTTCTTCAGGTCGAGCTCAATCGTCTGCCGGCCCGGCTTCAATTTATCCAGACCAAACTCCCATGACTCGACTATCTCACTCGCCCCATGCGGCCAGGTGCTATCCAGATTCAGATAGGCCACGGAACTGACAAGCAAAGTCAGTTTAAACTTGTCGCCCGGTTCGGCGGCCTGACCACCGACGCTGTATTCAAAGAGCAGTTTACCGGGGGCACTGCCGATGCCCTCCTGATAGGTCAGGTTCCATGCGGTGAGATCAATGGCGGCGACGGGGCTGGAAGCAATACCGGACGGACGGGCGATCCCGGTGGCCGTGTAGGTTGCGCGTCCGGTGGCCGGATTATAGCCACTGTCGTAGAGGACACCCTTGGCCAGCGTCATCTTTTTACTCTTGGCGAAATCATCGACTGACTCGCTCAGCACTCTGCCGTTATTGGTGTCCTTGTACTGGGCTTCGGCCACCCTGATCAGGTCGTACATATCATACCAGATCACCTGATTCACCCCTTTGAAGGTAACGAAGATCTTCTGCTGGTAGGCATCGACCGTGATCTGGTCCGGCCAGCCGTAGGGGACTTCGACTGTGGCGGCCAGCAAGGTGGCCTTGGCCGGGTCGAGCGGATCTCGGATGACGGCGATATTGCCACCACGCTGGGTTCTCGGATCGACCTTGCCATTGGTGATGACCCCGACCGGATCGCGGTCAAAACTGGTGTCCCCATTAAAGGTGTTGTTGGCGACGACGAAGGCGTATTTGAAATCGGGGGAGAAGGCGATGGATTCGGCATTGTTGACGTCGAAATAGACCCCCTGCCAGTTGTATCCCATCTGCAACTCGAGGGAACTGAGGAAGACTGGCATGATCATACCAACCCCGGCGGTGAGGGGGTTGGTTTTCAGTGCCATCGCCCCGTCGCTGATTATTTTCCGGATTGCCAGGGATCTTTCAAAATCCATCCGGATATTGTGGGTTATAATGCCCTTGGTAAGATCGAGCATAACAACGCCCTGGGAGTCATTCCCCCGTACGGCGACCGCCACCTGATTATAGGTTTCACCAGCGGTGACACCGAAGGGCTTGTGTCCAACCTGGATCCACTCGAAGTTCAGTGACTTATAATCATCGGGGTGGGTGAGGCCCCAAGGCATCTTGGCATAGAAGACAAAACCAGATTCCCTACCGGCATCCCCGCCGGACCATTTGGCAAGACCTGGTGAAGCCAGGACCAGATAGCCTGGTTTGCTGAAGCTTTCCGATTTTGTGATGGCGACCCCGGTCATACCGGTCAGTCCCGGGTTGCCGGAAATTTTAGCGAGGTCATAACTGATCACCTCTTTGGCGCCGAAGGGATTACTTAGGAGCGAGGAGATGTTGGTTTCAAAAACATAGACACGGGCCGAGTTCTGATCGGTGGCAAAGCCCATTTGCGGGTTGGAGCCCTGGGCCGGACTCAGGGTAATGAACCACGGTCTGGAGCTTCCATAGTTCAGGATGATACGATCCATTTTTGCCGTATTGGGATCCAGATCCACCTCGGTCAGTGTAATCGTATCAATGATGGAAATGGTGCCCTCCATCGAGTTCGCCACATAGACAAAACGCCCGTCCGCAGAAACCACCACATCGGCGGGGCTCTCACCGACCGGAATATGTTTTACCACGACGGGGCCACCGACACCGGCGGGGTCAATGGCGGTCACGGTATTGCTCTGTATGTTGGCGACCCAGATATAATTCGGGACCGGCAGGACGAGTTGCTTCGGCATCACGTTGCCTTCCCAGCGTGTGGCGGGCACGGGGTCGCGCCCGATGGCAAAACTGTGTTCAAAATAGCTGACTTCCACCTGCAGTTTCAAATAGAGGCTTCCGAGCGGCAGACCCTTCGGTACTTCAATGGTTACCCGGTTGCCTTCAATGCTGCGTATTACACCAAGGACAGCGTTGTCCATCAGGATGTCCCCCGAACGCGCACCGAACAAGGCCCGCAGTTTCGTCGGATCCGTACCGATATCGGTGGCATTAAGGGTAATGACGGCGGTTCCCGTTTCACCTATGCCACCCTCCCAGGTCAGATTCGTGTTCGGATTAAAGTCAGGGTAAAAGACCTGAATGACGGGATCCTCGACTTCGATCCGCAGGGGGATCAACGCACCCGGGGCCGGAGATACCGGGGCCTCAGCAAAGGTCACGCTGAGTCCCGCGCTCCGGTACACGCGGACACGGTTGGCATCCGTGGTCAGGGGAACACGGGCGATGTAGTTGAGGGTATCAAAGTTGATGAAGTAGCCGCCGCCCCCGCTGGTGCGCACTTCGATCACCCCGTCCTCATAAACCGGAGTCAGGATCGCATAACTCGTAATCGGACCCTTGAGGGCGACAAATTCACCTTCGCTGAAGGCCCCATCAAAGGGCGGCGAGGTCGTACGGGCGACACCATCCGCACCCACCACCGCGATATCGACCAGTGCCCAACTGTCCGTCAGCACCCCGCCCGCACCGATGAGTTTGCCTGCGCGGAAGATAAAGATCTGCTCCCCTTCCGTGCCGCCCGCTACCGGCAACGCGATGGCATAGGGGTTAGCCGGGTCGGCGCCGCCAAGGCTGATGTCAAAGCCGGAAACAAAGGTGAATCCACCCGGCAGTGTGAGGCTGAGATCACCCGCTGCCTTGCCGATTACCGTGACCGGAACCGCATTCTCCAAAGTGGCAGGCGGTACAAATACCGTCACGCCATTGGAACCGGTCACTGCCCCACCCTCTGCTCCGACATCCGATCCATCCACCAGCGTGGTCACAACCGAAAGGGAAATGACCTGACGGACACCGCCGTTAATCACCGTGAGCTCAGTGTTTCCCACCGCCAGTGCCGTGATCAATCCATCCGCAGTGATCGCAATGACGGCATTATCGCCAACGGTGTAGGTGGTTCCTCTTGCTGCCAGTGCCCAGTCTTCGCGGCCACCGGCAGTTCCCACATCAAAGACCACCTGCCGGGTATCACCAGTGAGGAAGGTCCAGGCCTGCGGATAAATTTCAAAATTCACCGGATCCGCAACCGGACCCACTGTGACGGCGGCCGCGGCACTCAACCCATTGTAGGTGGCGCGGACCGTGGCGGACCCGGCATCCGCTGCCCAAACACCCCCTGCTTCCGAAACCAGAACCACTGCGGTATTGTCAGAAGTCCACGACACCATTCCGGTCGGCAGCAGGATCCAACCACCGTCTGAGAACAATCCCATGACACGTAAGAGCCCGGCATCTCCGGGATTCAGGTTCAGAACAGCCGGATGTTCAATGACCAGTTTGACGAGATCCGCGCTGACCAGGTTGACGTTCACTGTGGCTTCAGCCGAACGGGCCTGCCCATCATCGGCGGCAAAAACAAATCCATAGGTTCCGGCGAACCCGGCTTCCGGGGTGAACCATGCGGTGCGGCCATCACCGGCGAGCGTGACACGGCCGCCGCTCACTGAAACAATCTGGAAGGCAACCCGGTCGCCATCCGCATCACTCGTCAGGGTACTCAGGTCTATGGAGACCGGAATTCCCGGATAAGTCTGCACCGTGCCATCCGTGGCGACGGGGGGCCGGTTGGCAATGACTCCGAAATTATACTGGGCAAACCAGCGGTCCATTGCATCCACCACACCATCACGGTTGGCGTCGGCGGCAGGGTTGTAAGCAGCATCTCCCACCGAGCTGCCAAAGCTTGCCTCAAAGAGCGGTGTATCCAGTCCATCCACCAGCCCATCGCCGTTCAGGTCACCGGGCAGGAATACCTGCACACTCCAGTCACCTGCGGCCACTGCATCCTCGCCCGTAATTTCCAGGATGTAGAGGCCGGGGCGGGTCAGAGCAAAGAGTGCGGAAGCCTCACCAGGTCCGGCCCGGATGGCATCCGCCCCAACTCCATAGAGGTGGGGAACAGCCGGATTGAACCCTGCGGCACCGTTCACCTGGGCACCGAGGATGATGCTTCCGCTGAAGGTGTTCCTGAATTCACTTTCGCTGACAAAGAAGACGATGCGCTGCCGTTCACTGGCCACCAGTGTGCCGTTGACCGGAGCACTCAGGACGTCACGCAGTGAACCGGCCACGGTGCCGATGTTTTCTGTACCGGTGAACAAGCCGACGGCATCGTAGCTGATCAAGGTTCCGGTTCCGCCTTCCGGCGCAATGACGGTGAGTTGGCGATTGTTATCATAGCCGTACCAGACGCGTTCGCCCGTACGGAGGTTGGCCACGGCATTCAAGGTTCCGGCATCACCGTACTGGTAAAGGATGCGGCTGCCATCCGGGGCGGTCAGTCCGGTCACGCGCCCGGCCTTGTCTGTGCTGAATGCAAGGTAGGTACCGGCGGATCCGAACAGTCCGGCATCGGTCATAACGAGGCGGTTGCCATCGCTGGCCTGGATTTCCATCAGGCGACCATCGGCATCATATAAGTAGCGGCTGTCCCCATCGGGGTCGGTGAGAATGAAGGCGACATCACCGAAGGTCGCACTGTCGGCGGGATTATAGGCCCTTCCGGTGCCGAGTTGGAAATAGCCGCCGGAGGCCCGTTCGAGAACAGCGGAGGCGCTTTCCAGGGTCCAGCCATTCGCACCGGCGAGGGCATTCCATGCGGGCAGATACCATGCGGCATCTGCCGAGGCTTCGACCGGTGCAAACTGGAAGACCGCATAACCGCCATCCGGCAGGCTCAGGTACACCCGGGTATCGGTGCGGTAGGCGTTAAAGAGTCCGCGGTGTTCGAGTCCGGTCGGTTTCAGGTTGTCGCTGATACGGGCCTCCGCGACGCGGAAGGACCAACCGGCTCCGGCCATGCCTTGGCCGAAGGCGAAGGAATCATAATCCCGGCGCAGTTCCACCGTGAATCCATCCACCACGGTGACGAGGTCCACCACGCTGTTCTGGTAGGCCCCTGTTTTTTGATCGGAATAAAATTCAACCACACGGGTCACGGTGCTGGTGCGTCCGGAAATATCGCGGGCACTCAGCCGTATTTCATAGGCGCCGTTCGGCAAGCGGGCCGGATCAAGCCAGATGAGTCCGCTTTCCTCAAAGGTGTTTCTTCCGTTGGCGATGACGGCGAAATCACTGCTGCCCAGGGGGGCCAGTTCAAGTGTCCAGTAATCCAAATTGCTGTCAGTCACGGTGGCGGTAATCGCGGTGACATCGGTCAGCAGGATGTTGGGTGGCGGTGCATCCAGGCGGACAACCGGAGCAAGGGTGTCGACGGTGTCACGTACTTTGAGCAGGACTTCCTTCACGCCAACGAAACCATCCATATCGACTGCCGTTGCCTTGATGGTATAATGCCCCGGAACGGAGGGGGTAAAGGTCGCGCGGCCAAAACGATCCAGTGCCATGATCTGGCCATCGACTTCAATACTGATGGACGCGATGCGGGCCACCCCACCGGCAATGGCCTGTATCGTCACCGTCTGTCCAGGAACGGCAGGGAAGCTGGGTGTGACCTGAACCACAACATTGGGGACAATCGGTGTTTCGGAAACCACCAGGCGGAGGTTGGCGCGGGCGATGTATTGGCCGTCCGTCGTGGTGAAACGCAGGACGTGTTCACCCAACTGCGCATGCAGGGGAGTCCAGGTCAGTTCGCCGGTCACCGGATCAAAGGTAGCGCCCGCCGGAAGATCCTGTACGGTATGCGACAACACGGTACCGGCATCCGGATCCCATGCAGGCAGGGTCATCGCAAAGGTCTGTCCGGGCAACAGGACACGCCCGCTCATCGGATCAATCACCGGCGGGCGGTTAACATTCAGGACTTCGATTTGAAGGTCCATGGTGTCGGACAATCCACCGGGATCCATGACCTGGAAACGAATCGTGTAAGTACCGGCCTGATCATAACCGGGGGTCCATTCAAAGAGCTGGTTGCGCGGATCAAACTTTGCTCCCTTCGGCAGTGTGCTGAGCACCGAGTAGCTGAGTTGGTCGCCGTCGAGGTCACCACCGAAGATCACCAAGGTCAGCGGCTGACTTTCCATCGCGAGTACCGGGGCGATCGGGATCGCAACCGGAGCACGGTTGGTATTGGTCACCGTAATCGTGACATCCTCAAAGTTGGAGGCTTTGCCATCGGTGGCGGCAAAACGCAGGACATAGATGCCGGCCTGCGTGTAGGAGGGAGTCCAACTGAACACCCCGGTCAACGGATTCAATTTCGCCCCGCTTGGCAATTGGCCGGCTGCGAAGCTGACCGGGTCTCCATCCGGATCCGTGCCCTTCAGTGTAAACGTCAGCGTGGCACCTTCGGCCACAGTGTGGGTGCCAACGGGCAGCAGCATGGGGGCCGCATTGGTTTCACGCACCGTCAGGGTGAAAGTCACACTGTCATCGAGAACAAAGGCCGCTTCGCCGTTGCCACTGTCAGTCACCTTCAGCGTGATGACATGGCTGCCGATATCGGCGGCGGTTGGGGTCCAGACAAACTCGGCTTCACCGTAGCTCGTGGTGGCGGCAAAGGTGGCACCGGCGGGCAGCCCGGTGGTACTCCATGTCAGCGGATCCTGATCCAGGTCGGTGGCTTTGACGATGAAGCGTATTTCCTCACCCACCAGGCCGACACGGGAAACAACCGGCGACAGGACGGGGGCGGCATTCGGAGCCCACACGCTGAGGATGAAGGTCTTGTACTCTGTGAGAGCAAGTTTGGGATCGCCGTTGCCATCATCACTGGCGATGACACTGATGGCATAGTCGCCGCGCTGCTGGGTCGAGGTCGGATTAAAGGTGAAGGTTCCGGTACCGTCGCCATTGTCGATGAAGGTGGCAAAGGAGGGCAACCCATGCACCGTCAGAGCCGGGACGGGGCCATCAGGGTCGCTGGCTGAAACCGTCAGGGTTTCATTCTGGCCAACCACCATGAATACATTGTCGATCGGATCGACTACGGGCGCGGCGTTGCTGTCCCGCACCACAATGGTAAGGGTGGCTGCCGCCTGAGTGGCGACGCCCGTTCCATCGCCGTCATCGGTGACGGTGAAATCGATATGGTAGATACCGGCCTGATCATAGCCGGGGGTCCAGGTCACTTGGCCGGTTTCCGGGCTGAAGGTCGCACCGGCGGGCAGTGCGGAGTGGCTCCAGAATATCTGTGGCAGCAGTTCGCTCGCATCAACGGTTCCATCGGGAGTCGCCACCCCTACCCCACCGGGGTTATCGGGGTCATAGACCGGTATTTGCACGGTCAGGGGCTGGCCTTCATAGATTTCCCATGGGTCCAGTGGTCCGACTTCGACCGGCCCGTTAACATTGAGAACCATGATTTCAAAACTATCCAAGGTTTCGGTCGTTCCGTCCGAGGCTGCAATCACAATGGTATAGGTACCGTTTTCATAATAATCCGGAGTCCATTCAAACAGACCGGTCACCGGATGCAGGCTGGCTCCGGCCGGAATCATTTCACTGCGGTAGGTGATGGCATCCCCGTCGGGATCTTCGGCGCGGATGACAAAGCGTAGGGTTTCCCCTTCGTTCACGGTGCGGTCAGGCAGTTGTACGATTACCGGCGGCTGATTCACATTGGTGACCAGAATTTCGAAGGTCTGGCTGACATCGCTATAACCATCACTCACTGTGACCGTGACATTCGTGTAGCGTCCGGCGGCATCATACCCCGGGGTGTAGCGAATCAACCGGGACTCCGAATCAAAGGTCGCACCGAAGGGCAGACCCGACACCCGATAGGTCAGCGGATCACCCTCCGGATCGCTGGCACTGAGGGGGATTTCCAGAGTCTGGCCTTCGGCGATGACAAAGTTGGAGAGAGGCAGCAGGACAGGCGGGAGATTAACACCGGCAACATCGACCTCCCAGCTCTGGCTGGCATAGCCTCCACGCGGATCGTAGGCCCGCAGTTCAAAGACCGCCTTGGCGGGTGCACCAGCGATGGGGGTCCAGATGACCGCACCCGTCAGTGCATCGATCGTCGCACCTGCGGGAGCACGGGCCAGGACGTATTCAATGGCTTCACCATCCGGATCACTGGCCGCAGGATTGTAACCGTAGGCATCCCCCACATTGGCCTGGTTACCGGGATCACTGCTGATGGCCGGTGCATTGTTGGGCGGCAACTTCGCGGTCAGGCGAATGTCGAGATCCAGATGCAGGGCGTCCGGATTGTGAATCGAAACCGTGAAGACCGCAATCGCTTCGCCTACTGCCAGCACTTCCGATTCCGGAGTGATATCAATGAAGGGGATACCTTCCGCTGTCACGCCATCGGCATTGAGCAGGCTTGCCGTGGTATTGCCGGCGAGCCCGCGGAATTCCAGACGGATCGGGGCGAGCAGATTATAGGCGGTGGTGTTGGTGATGCTGACCTCAAAGGAGACGGTGTTGGTTTCGCGGTCGAAACGCATATCGCTATAAACCGGTTCGAGGGCATCGGTCATGTCGGCAGCCACCGTAAAGGCGACCACATAGTCGTCTGCCATTCCGACATGGAGGGCACTGCGGAGACCGGCGGCAATGCGGAGCTCGTAGAGGTCGCTGGCCAGAGGTTCAAAAATAAGGCGGACCGTCTGCGTCGCCGGATCGTAGGCCACACCGAGTACCGGGAATGCCTGACCCGTGCGCTGGTTGACGATACGGTAGCGGGAAAGGTCATTCACACTACCCGTCACATCGGCCCCCTCATCGAGCATATCGACATCAAACACGATGGTGGCTTCATTCAGGCGGGCGCCGCGTTCCGCACCGGCCACAGGATCACTGGCCACCACAACGGGGGCTGCGAGCGGACGGAATACATCGACCTGTGAACCCTGCGTAATGTAGAGGCGGCCTCCCGGACCAACCTTGAGAAACTCGCCGCGTGTTCCGCCTGTCGCCACATCAATCCGTTCGAAGGTCGCCAAGTCGATCATGGTCAGGTGGCCGCCTACCGCATGCTGAACAAAAAGCAGATCTGCCAAGGGGGTGCCGGGCTGACCAAAAGCGATACCGGTCGCAGGCTGATCCGGATCCGCCATGAGGATGATTTCACGGTTGCCCCGGTTGTCAAAACGCACGACATGGCCATCCTTGGGCCAGAGTGTGCCGTGCAGGATGCCATCCGGTGAAAATGCGAGTGAGTGTACGCGGGTCGAAGAGAATCCGGTAAACCGTTTGGTATCCGGATCAAAGATTTCAATACCCCGTGCGGTGGAGAGGTAGAGTTTTCCGTTCTGGGGGTGGACGGCGATACCGAGCTGGATACCATCCCCATAACGGGCGAGGATGGCCCCGCTTTCCGGATCGATCTGCAGGAGAGGTCCGCCACCGGTGGTCGCCCACAGGCGGCCAAGGGAATCAAAGACCATGTCGTAAACCGGGACATCCAGAGCGGCAAACGGTTCGGCTGCAATACCCCCGGCAGGGCCAAAGACCCAGATCTGGTTCCGCCCTTCCCCGCCGCTGATGAATACCCGGCCATCCGGATGGAAGGCGATGCCGAGTGCGCCGATACCCGCACCCGACTCCGGTATGCCACGCGCAAAGGCGGCGGCAGTGAAGGGCTCGAATACTGTGCTGAAGGATGCGGGGGTGCCGATGGAGGATCCCATCGGAATGCCGAGCAAGGCATGCAGGAACAGGGCGTTCGTGACCTCAGAATAAACCGGTACCGCCACAGTCGGGCGGAAGGGCGCGGCCAACTGTGTAGCCGTCGGAGCAACCCCAAGATTCAGTCCGGGGTTGTACGAAGGCAGCAATACCCCTTCCGGTGCTGCCTCCACATTTCCGGCATGGTCCACCGAGCGGACAATGAATTCAGCCGTGCTGCCGGAGGGAGCGGTGTAGATGAAATCCGTTTCCGTTATCCGCCGTTGCCAGACTCCCCAGGCGCCACCGTCAACCGAAACATAGATAGTAGAGTCCTTCACCCCGGAACCGCCGGCATCATCGGTCGCGACAAAGGTGATGCGGTAGCTGCCGTTGCCGAGATCCCGTACCGTTGTCACCGTGACCGGGGCCACCGCATCGAGGGTGGCGACATGCACGTTGGTGTCCATCGGCACACCGTCGTCGAAGATCACGCGGGCGGAGGCTTCGATCACGACTCCGGTTTCAACATCGATGTGCTGCGTGTAGTCGGGCCAGGTGCGGATGTAGTAGGAAACGGTTCCAGCCTGAGTGCGGTCCACATTCGGCAGCAGTACGCCGAGCTGATCGCTTTCGGGCGGCAGTCCGGTTTCCGGATCCAGTGCGGTGAAGGTCCAGAAGGCGGTGCGGCTGACAATATCCACTCCAGCGGTGACGCGCAGTACAATGCCCCGGTCGGCGACAAGATCAAAATCCCCGCTGAAGGATCCCATCATATCGGGCACCGCGATCCGGACATCGCCCAGCACGATGTCGCCGAGAATGAAGCTCCGTTCATCCAGCATGTCGTCGAGCGGCTGCAGGATACGGATCTGGTTGACAGCACTGGTCGCGTTGGCCGGATTTTCAAAGCGAATCGAGTAAGGCAGATAGGTGCTGACCGGGATAAAGTTTTCCTGTCCCTGCCCGGTCGGCCCGATCACCCGGGCCTGATCGGAGTACTCGCCGGCCAGTCCAAAGAAGTCGCGCAGACGCGGATCTTCCACTTGGACAAAGTCACGTTCGATGCCCATACCGGCCTGGACCCAGAAGGATTCGAAATGGGTTTCATGGGTCAGGCCCAGGTCGAAGTCGGCCGCATCGGGCATGACATCATAGGGATGGTACTGGCTGTTGTCATGGCCGTACCAGGCACGCACCTGATTGAAGAATGCGGCCCAGCCCGAACCGGCGGCGATCTCATGGTTGACATCGATGCCGAGCAGCCCGGCGGTGGAGAGCGCCATCTGGCTGGTGATGTGTGGCAGGAGATTGATTCCCGGCGGCTCATCCTCGGCTCGCAGTTGGCCGGACTCGCGCAAGCCGGCGAGGTACATCAGGCCCCATGTTTCCGGGTCGGCGGCGGCTTCAATCAACACACGCGGGGCATTCGGATCATTGAGGATGGCCTCCCGCAGCTTGGAGGCGACACCGAGTTGGTGGTCGATGTATTCCTGAGCCGTCATCGGCGTGGCGGCAGCGGCAATATAGAACTGGTAGGCAAAACTGTTGTAACTGGGAGGCATCCCGTCAAAGAGCGTGTCCTTATCCCGCAGTTCCTTCAGCGCATCCGGATTGACCTTCAGCACCTCACGCATTTCCGGATACACATCGGCCGTGAAGGTCAGTGCCATGTAGCCCTGATTGATAAAATCGTAGGAGAATCCGGGGGCCATCAACTGGCCGTTCAGGTTGAGGATGGAATCCAGACTTGCCCAAGGCACGCCATCAATCTGCGGGGCACCCGCAAGGTTGGTCCGGAAAATAAGCGGATCACCGATCGGGTACAGCGGATCATCCAGCTCCTCTCTGACATACTCGGCATAACCGGTATCCGCCTCACGGTGTGGCAGGTGTGGCAGACCGAACTGGAAGTGGACATAAGGAGTATCGACATTGGTCAGGCTGAGTACACCGAAGCCGTACCAGCCGACATCACCGTATTCGATTTCGGAGGGACCCCCCATCCCCACGGTCAGGTCGAGCGGCAGGGCTGGTTCGATGAGGTAACGATACGGCAGCACCGCAACCTGTCCGTCGGCATTGGTGACCGTGACATCGTAGAGCCCGAGCGGGGCATCCCGCAGGTCAAAGGTGGCGACAATCCGCGTGGCATTGACGACCTGGTAGTTCACCGGAATGAATTCACCAAACTGCGGACGCACCAGCTTGACCATCGCGTTTGGATCAAAACGGGCACCACGGATATCAACGGTGACATAACGGTCGTCGCCACCCGAATCCGGCAGGACCTCACGAATGCCGAAGGGCAGGAGTTTGGCTTCAACCGTGATCGGGGTGTCGGCGGCAGAGTTCACACTGCGCACGAGAACATAATAAGTACCGGCTTCGGTCAGGGGTACACGCGCCACCTGGTCACTCCAGAGATGGGCCTCAAAACGGGCGTCATTGTAAATCGAATTGGGCAGACCCTCGTAGCGGATGTAAAGTTCGTTGGCCGCATTCTTGTCCGACGATACCAGGCGCACCTGCAAGGTTTCCCCGGCGGGCACATTGATGGCGAAGAGGCGGGACTGGCCGGTGGACAAGGTGCTGGCGGTGGGGACATCCAAAGTGAGCATCGGCACGGTGACGGCCATGGTGTTGGAGCTGGCCATCGTATTGTTCGCCACATTGGAGCCTTCGTGGATGTCGTTGAAAATATCGGTGCGAACGATGATGCGGTAGTTTCCGGACAAGGCGACCGGCATGATTGCGGTCACCTCATTGGTGTAACTTTGCCCGGGAGAGAGGGTCTTGGGCGTTTTCCAGCGTTCCTTTTCATCGTCCCAGTCTTCGCCCTGTTCCATGCGTCCGATGAGGGCATCGCCCAGATCCCAGACTGCGTTGCTGGAAAGGTAGAAGGCATCGGCCCAGAAGCCGCGTGCGGTTTCGGTGGCATGAATATTTGTGACCGTATAGGTAAAGGTCACTTCCTCGCCGACCTTCGCATCCGCCGGTACCAGAATGGAGCTTACGACGAGATCGGTGGGCGGAGCCGGGTAGATGACCATCGGCACATCGGTCAGTCCGGCATTGTTGCCTTCGTTACTGCCTTCATAAACATAGCCGGTCGGTCGGCTTGGGTTGGGCACATCGGTCAGGACAAACACATAATAGGGCCCCAGCAGGCCGCGCGGGACATTGATGCTGAGTGAAGTTTCGTAGGACTGGCCGGTGGTCAAGGCCCCGGTGTGGGTGTACTGGCCGATGAAATGGTCGCTGTTGACATCAAGGAACTGATCGCGGGAGAGGAAGATATAATCGGTCCACAGGTTTTGGCGGTCCGGCACATCACCCGGGCCGACGTTAGTCACGGTATAGTTGACATCAAAGCGGCGTCCGGAATACACATCATCATCCGGAGCTATCGAGGCTGCTGTGACTTCCGTAACCTGAAGGTCGGGTGCGCTGACACGATTGATCTGGATGGGCTGGGCGAGGATATTATTGGCCTCATCGGCAAACTCCTTCACCTGCCCCATCATGTTCCATTCCGACGAGGGATGGGGCGGATCAAGGCGGAAGTTGCCCTTTGCTTCCGGATAGGGCAAGGTGCCATTGAAATACTGGCTGCGGACAAAGACCGAATCGGTGTAAACCAACAGGTAGAAATCGCCTTCGATGTCGTCGGGCAGGCGAACGGTCGCTTCCACCGTGTAGCTTTCACCCGGCTGCAACATGGCGCGGGTCTTGTCTTCCAGCAGCTCACCGCGGTGGATAACTTCGGCCAGCAGGAGATCGTAACGGTCGAGTGTGGCATCCTGTGAGATATAGACCCGGTCGGTCCAGAAGTCTGTGCGGGTGGCCCGTGTTCCGACATTGGTGACAGTCCATGATATCTGGACAAACTGGCTGGAGTCGGCGGTGGCCGGGATGACGACATCCGTAATCTCCAGATCAGGCTCGCGGTAGATGGCCATGAAGGAAGCACTGGAGTTGTTGTTCAGCTTCCCTTCAGCACCCCCTTCCCAGACACGGTCCTCAAAGTCCTCCGGCCAGTCCGGATACTCACCATGCCCGGGTGAATCGATCCCGCCCCAGAGATCTTCTATATACGGACTGCGGTCCGTGAACACATGCACGTACTGACGGCCATCTATCCCGATCGGAAGATTAAGCACCGTCGAGGCATCGTAACTTTCCCCCGGTGCCAGGCCATCGGTGTTGAGGTGAATGACCGCACCGACATAAGTAGCACGGCTGTAGATAAAGACGGGGTCCGGTGAAACATAGACGTAATCAAACCAGTGCCTGGTACCGCTCCAGACGGGATCACGTCCGTCGTTGAGGACCGTCCATCCAACCGTGACAGATTCGCCGGAGTAGGCGCTTTCCGGAACGGTGATATCCACCACCTTGAGATCTGCACGGATATCCGTGACAACGCAGGAGGCTGCCCGGGTGTTGTTTGCGGTGTAGGGGCCTTCCCATACTTTTTGTACCGGCACCCCGGACCACAGGATGTCCGTGAGTTCCTGAAGACTGAACTTCTGAAGCTTTGACTCAATCTCGGCCGGGCTCATGTTTTCATAATCCCCGAGGGCATCCTTCAGGCGGTCGGTGATTGCGGCGAACTCGGCCAGCAACTGATCGCTGGCGGTAAGGATGCGGTAGGGATCAACATTGGTTTCAACAATGATGTACAAGCCCTCGGCACTGGGCGGCAGGGTGAAGGTGGCGGTTCGGCTGTATTCCTGGCCGCGTTGCAGGACCCCCTCATGCAAGGCACCGAAGACCATCACCGAACCGGCGCCGAGCGTGGGGGTCGGCGACAGGTAGATGGCATCCGCCCAGCGGTCGAGATCGGTGACATTGGCCCCGTTGTTGGCCACAGTCCAACTGACCGTGATCTGGGAGCCACCCACCCCGTTCGCGGATGTGACAACGGAAGTGACTTCAAGGTCGGCAGGCTGCGTGTAGAGGATGGTGAGGGGCTGGGCTGCAGTCTTGTAATTGTTGTTGTCAAGCCGTTGCGGGTCATCGGGGTTGATATTGACATCGAAGGTCATTTCAAAGACCTGATTCCAGGCATCTGTATAAACCATGACCTCATAAATTCCCTGCATGTGCTTGGGAATTTCCCCCGTGATAGTCCCTTCGTAATACTCTCCGACCTCGAGTGCTCCAGTGTGTGAAGCAGTGCCGATGCGGATGTCGCCCTTGGAGGGATTTGGAGCGGTCTTGTCCACCGTCAGCCAGAGCGCATCAGTCCATGAGGCCGGATATGTGATCCCTGCCCCGAGGTTGGTGACGCGGTAATTGATGGTGATGGTAGTGCCGTCAAAGGCTTCGGTCGGACCGTAAACATTGGAGACAACGAGGTCCGGCGGAGGAACGGGCTGGGCGTCGATGTAAACCGGAATCGCGTAGGTGTTGTTGTTTTCGTAATCGGGGTTATTGGAAAACTCATCAACGCTGCTGGACGCGTCTGCCTTCACAATAATGTACATCGGACCCGCTACCCCCTGAGGCAGGGTAAAGGTGCCGGTGGAACGGTATTGTTCTCCGCTTTGCAAAGCAGAGCCGTTTTGAATCCACCCGAGCATCCTGTCGCCACCGTCGAGCTTGTTGTCGAGCGAGAGGTAAACACCATCGAACCAGCGGCTGCCACCAGTTGGGGTTGGGGTAAGTGAGAGGTTGGTAACGACCCAGGCCACATCCACCACCGTTCCGGAGGTGACCGATTCCGGTGCTTCAACCAAGGTGACAGACAGATCCGGACGTGGGGTCAGTGCAACGTTGAGTGAAGCCCCCAGAGCCGGTGCGTTGTTCGCTTCATTACTTTCCGCGAGGTTGTTCTTTGCATCGGTTTGGACATACAATTCATAGACTCCGGTGATGTGAAGCGGCAGGCGGAGGTTGATCGTACGCGTATAGGTCATCCCCGCTCCGAGTCCCTGGTTGAGTGTCCACTCACCTATCTTGATGCTCTTGGCACGGTCACCATCGAGTGCGAGGAAGAACGCATCGGTCCAGGTTCCGAGGGCGTCATCGGCACCATCGTTCAGAACGGTCCATGTCAGGTCAATGGTTTGGCCGTCACGGGCAATGTTATCGAAAGCAGTCGGAACGGCGGACACCGCCGTCACGGTCAGATCGACATCGGGCGGGGGTATGTAATTAAGAGTGACCAGATCGGAACGTCCGATATTGCCTTCATCATTATAGATGAATTCATAGGGCCCACTGGTTTTGACAAAGAGGTAAACGTCGGAAGTCAGTCCAACCGGCAAAGTGACCTCGACCGTGCGCGTGTAGGAAGCATCGACGGCCAAGTGCCCCAGGCGGTTGAAGTCCTGCAGTTTGACCCAGTTGCTACCGTCGGCGTTAAGCGAGTAGTAAACAGTGTCGTTCCATGACTGCACGGAGGTTTGCCCGATACCCCGGTTCGCGACGGTCCAGGCCAGTGTGATCGGCAATCCATTCGAACCGGTATCGGACGCCACCACCTGTTCCACCACCAGATCCGCATAGGGGCGCGGCATGATGTCCACCGTGTGTGCGGGAGACCCGACATTCGGCCCGACATCATCATGCTCGTAAACGACATTGTTCGCATCGGTGACAACAAACAAGGTGAAGCGGCCATCCACCCCTGCATTCAATTGAATGACTTCCGTCCGCATGTAGGCCATACCTTCGGGCATCAGACCGGTGTGGGTGAATTCACCGACCACCTGATTATCGCTATGCCCCAGCACCCCGCTGCGGGAAAGGATAATACGATCGACCCAAGTATCGACCGGACCGCTGCCGGTTCCGATATTCGCCACCATCCAGGATACCGTCAAATCCGCCGGATCGCCGATGATCCGCTCTGCTACAGTCACGCCACTGACTGCGAGGTCGGCATAGGGTGAAAGCGTGACCGTGATCGCGGAAGCGGCCATGACATTATTGTCTTCCCCTACCCCTTCGACGACAACATTGGTAGCATCGGTTTGCACAAGGAAGTACCAGTTGCCATCAATGCCATTGGGCAGGGTGACTGTGAGCGTTGTATTGTAAGATTCACCGGAGGCCAACGCGCCGTTCCGAACCAGAGTGCCGAGGGCAATGGCATCCCCTATGGTGCCAGTGGGTGAGATCCAGACCCTGTCGGTCCAACTGCCGGGAGTCACCCCGGTGCCTTTGTTGCGCACCTCCCATTGAACCGTCACATCCGTGCCGGAGTAGGCCGGTGGTGGATTCGCCATTGCAATGACGACCAGATCCGGATGTGTGACTGTAAAGACGTCAGACACGACGGTATTGTTCGCTTCACTGCCACGTTCATAGACCTGATTGTTCGCATCTGTGACGATGATCCAGTAATAACTTCCATCCGCAAGCACCGGGACGGTGATGGATTCAACACGGGTGACTGTTTCACCCACGGCAAGAGCCGGGGAAGACTCCGCTCTTGTAAAGCTCCCGACCAAGGTGGCTCCGGCGAGATTACCGTCGGCGGAAAGATAGAGACGATCGACCCAGGGGGCATGGGCCGGGGCGGTGCCTTCATTTTTCACCTTCCAGGCGACAAGAGCCTGCTGGCCGATCACCGCTGAAACAGAATCCTGAAGGCCGACCTCAGTGGCCACCAGATCCGGAACAGGGGCGAGGCTGACCGCAACCGTCGCCAGGCTGCGGGTGACATTATCATCCTCCGCACCGGGTTCGAGGACCTGGTTGTAAATGTCAGTGTAAACAAAGATCCAATAGTCCCCGGCACCGATTTCCTGGGGCAGTGTAATCGTTTGGCTCTGGCTGTAGCTGGCTCCGGAATCCAGAGCCCCGGAGCGTGAATACGTGCCGAGTAGGGTTGCAGTGGCACTGTTGAAAGTATCACTGGTCGAGTAATAGACCCGGTCGCTCCACTGGGTGGCGCTGGTGGTGGCGGTACCGTGGTTGGTCACCCGCCAGATCACATCGACGGTGCCGCCGCTGAGTGCATTCGTAGAAGCGGTCACCGCGTCCACTTTCAAATTGGCGGGCGGATCGGCATAAAGGATTTGGATGCGGTTGTCTTCACTTTCACTGACTTTGACAAAATCGACGCCATTGTTGCTTTCATTGCTTTCGGGCACGTTGTTCCAGGCATCCACCCGTATATAAAGATTGTAGGCCCCGCTGATGCCCCAGGGGACCTGGAAGGTGATGGTGCGTTCGATTGAATCCCCAACGGTCAGTGCCGTGGTGTGGTTCAAGTTTGCCACGAGGATATCATCGCTGTTGCCGATAAAGGTGTCGGAGGAAAGGATGACGCGTTCGACCCAGCTGCGGTCGGCGGTGGAAGTTCCGATATTGCTGACCGCGTAACTAACGGTAAAGGTCTGGCCATTGTTGACCGGATTCGGGGTGGCCGTAGCATCGGTCACGGCGAGATCGGGAGCACTCAGACTGATGGCCTGGCTGAAACGGTTGTTGGCTTCGTTGGATTCCGGCTGGCTGTTGTGCGTGTCGGTCTCCACAATCAGGTAATAAGTACCGGTCAGTCCATTGGGCAGGATGACGGTGCGATTAACCGTGTAAGATTCACCTGCGGCAAAAGCGGTGGCGGGTTGGGACACACTGACCAGCGTGCTGGCTCCAGTGATACTGTTGGGGTCAGATGAAAGGTAGAGGCGGTCCGTCCAGCCCGTGGTGGCATCCCCGGCTCCCGGTGCATTGCGGACCGTCCAGCTGACTTCAATGGCTTTACCGGAAACACCGTTGGCCGGAAGCACAGTGGTCGTGGTATCGATTTGCAGGTCCGGAGCGGTGATCCGTATCGGAACGATGACGATATTGTCGGTGGTATCCGTTTCCGCCTGCTGGTTGTAGGTGTCCGTAATGAAAATCAGGAAGCGATCGCCGGTGCTGACGGTGGAAGGGATCGTGATGGCGGAGCGGACCGTGGTATAACCGGTGCCATCATTGGTGAGTCCGCCGGTCGGATTACTGCGGTACACGCTGCTCAGGAGTTTATCCGTTACGGAATCCCAGTGGTTATCCTCGGAGAGGTAAACCATGTCATACCATGCGGCGGTGGCCGGACCGCCACCGAGATTTTCCACGCTCCATTCGAGTTGGATGCGTTCACCCCATGCGGCTTCAGCGGGGGATTCCGTGTTGGTCAGAACAAGGTTCGCGGCGGAGAAGACGGTGGCGACCGAATAAACATTGTTGGTTTCGTCGGATTCCGCCTGATTATGATAAGCATCCGTGACGAAATGGAACCAGGCGGCACCGGTCAACCCGGAGGGCAGGAGAAGCGAGCGGTTGACTGTGTAACTGCCTCCGGCGGCCAGGGGGGTATGGGTGCCGGCCCAGGAGCTTGTCAGCAGGGTGGCAGTTTCGGAATCAAAGACAGAACTGGAAGACACATAGATGGCGTCATACCAGGAAGCGACTGCGGCACCACTTCCCTGATTTTCCACCGTCCAGGTGAAGTTCACATTTTGCCCCCAGCTCACAGCGGCAGGTGCGGTGGCGGCGGTCACCGTCAGGTCCGGATTACTGATGGTGATCGGGACTGCGATCCAGCTGTTGTTTTCATTCAGCTCGGCCTGATCGTTGTAAATGTCGGTACAAACGATGAGGTACTTCGCTCCGGTCACACCCTGCGGGAGGGCCACGTTGCGGGTGAGCGCGTAGCTGGCACCGGCGGCCAGAGGCGTCTGCGTGGTAATGGAAGACCAGGCCAGCAAGGTATCACCATTATCCCAAGTGGCATCGTCCGAAAGATAGACGCCATCCCACCAGTCATTGACCGCTGTCCCCTGCCCTATGTTGCTGACAGTCCAGGAGACCTGAATCGTTTCGCGAACGGCAGCCGTCTGCGGTGCGGCCACACCGCTGACCGTGAGGTCGGGGGCGGAGACTTCGATTAAGGTGGAACGGCTGTTGTTAGTAGCATCCGTTTCCCCTTGTACCCCCGTGGCATTCGTAACCACGATGATATAGATGTTGCCATAGAGATCGGAAGGCAGGCGGATCGTTTCGGTGCGGGTATAACTTTCTCCGGCGGCCAGCGGTGAACGGTCATCCACGTTAAAGCCGTTCAGATAAATTTCGGTACCGTCCAACCCGGGTTGGGTGGAGGCATAGACACGGTCTTGCCAGTTCGCTGAGGCAAGGCCAGCCCCGACATTGCTGGCGGTCCAAGTGATCTGGACCTCCTGGTTGACCGCTGCCGTCGCAGGCGCAGTGACTTCGCTCACACTCAGGTCCGGTGCGGTGAGCGAAATCTGAACGGCAAAGGTATTGTTATCTGTGGCGGTTTCACCCTGGGTGCCTGTCGCATTGGCCCGGAACAACAGATAGTAGTCTCCGGCCGCCACCCCGCTCAAGGTCACTGCAGCCGTCTCCGTGTAACTGCCCCCTGCCGCCAGAGAGCTGCGGGCGGCCTGACTGAAGTCTCCCACCTGAACATCGTCCCAGCTCCATTCAGCATCGGTGGACAGGTACACACGGTCCGTCCAGACTCCGAGTGCCGCCGCCGCATCACTGTTCAAGACCGTCCAGGATACTTCGACACTCTGGTTGAGCGAAGCCGTTGCCGGTGCATTGGCCCCGGTCACGCTTAGGTCCGGTGACGCGACGCTGATGGCATGGACCATCAGGTTGTTGTTTTCGTTCGACTCACCCTGTTCGTTGAGGGCATCGACCCGGAAGATGAGGAAGTAATCACCCCCGGAAACGGCGGGGACTGTGAGGTCACGGATAATGGTATAAGACTGCCCGGCAGGCAGGGGCGTGGGATCGCTGATGGCCACGGAATCCAGCAAGGTTGCTCCGTCGAGGTTACCGGTGGTGGAGAAATAAACCCGGTCCGTCCAATTCGCCGGGGCGGTCAGTCCACCGATATTGGTGACAGTCCAGCTTACACTGATGCTCTGTCCGGTGATGGCGGATGCAGGTGCGGTGACCGCACTTACCGTGAGATCAGGAGCATCGAGGGTAACGGCGGACGAAGCGGTGTTGTTGCTTTCATCTGTTTCGCCCTGGGCGTGACCGGCATCGGTATAAACCACCCAGTACCATGAGCCCATGGCCATGTCGGCCGGAACCACCACATCGCGGGTCACCGTATATTCGCCCCCTGCGGCGAGCGGCCCTGATACCGTTTCGGTTGCGACCCAAGTATAGCTGGAATCCAAATCAGAGGTGGAAGACAAGTAGAGGCGATCCTCCCATCCGGCCATGGCAGCTTCAGTACCCTGATTCCGCACGGTCCAGGAAATGGTGACCGTTTCACTCAGCAAGGCTTCAGAGGTGGCCGTCAAGTTCGTAACGACGAGATCCGGGGCGGTTAGGGTGATCGCAACTGCCCGGACATTGTTCGACTCATCGGTTTCACCTTGGGCACCGGTGGCATCGGTGACAAAGAGCAGGTAGGCCGATCCGGTAGAAAACTCCGGCAGTTTGACATCGTGTTCGATGGTGTAGCTGGCACTGGTGGCCAGCGGGCTTTGGCTCCCGGCGTAGTAACTATAGACGAAGGTATCGGTGGTGGTATCCAGATTCGAGTCGGTCGAGAGGTACACGCGATCATACCAGTTGGCCGGAGCTTCAAAGGCTCCTTGGTTTTGCACGGTCCAACTGATGCTGACGGTTTCTCCGAGAACTGCGGTCGCGGGTGCGGTGGCGGCGGTTACCGTCAGGTCGGGCGCGTTGAGGGCGATACTCCGGACAACGGTATTGTTAGCCGTATTGGTTTCCGCCTGGTGGTTGTAATAGTCGGTAACGAAGATCAGGTAGAGATTCCCTGCGGCTGAAGTCGGCAAAGTAATATCCCGGGTTTCGGTGTAGGAGGCACCCGCAGCCAAGGGGGTGAGATCGCTGGTCCAGAGAGAACCAAGATAAATGGCACCCATGTTTACCACCGTATCGGTTGAGAGATAAACATGATCGTACCAGCCGTTGGCGGTGGTCGCATCCGTGCCCTGATTCTGCACCGTCCAGGAAACCGTAATCGTGTCACCGCCGGCAGCCCCGGCGGGAGCGGTGGCATCGGTGAGCACCAGATCCGAGGCGCCAACGGTGACAGCTTGAGCAAGGCGGTTATTGTTTTCGTCCGACTCGATAATATTACTACCCGCATCTGCAATCAGGATGAAGTATTTCGGTCCTGTGCCCAGACTGCCCGGTACGGTAATGTTGAGAGTAACCGTATAACTTTCTCCCGGAGCCAGTGTCTGGGAGGCCGGTACATACTCGGTGGTGACGAGTGTGTTGAGGGTGGTACCGTCATTGGAAAGATAAATCCGGTCATACCACCACCATGAGTATTCCGCTACAGCAGGGGCGGCTCCATCGTTGCGCACGGTCCAGGAGACTTCGACCGAAGACCCCATACCAACAAACTCCGGAACCGTAAAGGACTCAACCACGAGATCGGGCTGCTTCAGACGGACATCCGTCATCACCAGTGTGTCACCAGTCACCACATTTACGCCATCGGCAGAATCAAAATTATCTTTTCCCTGATACCACTCCGTGGCAAAACCGTAACGGCTGTAACTGAGGTAGTAGTCCCCCGACAACAATCCGTCAAAGCTGTACTGGCCACTGGCGTTCGTGCTGGTCGAGGTCAGTTCCGTCCCTTCGGAATTGTACAGCCGGACGGTAACACCGCTCAACGCTACGCTGTTCTTATTGTCCAGCACACGCCCTTCAATCCGGGCACTCCTTTGCAGGTTGACCGTAACCGCTTTACTTTCAGCCAAGGCCAAAACAAGCGGAGTGGCATCCCCGGCCAGAACCGCGCCATCGTACCACTGGCTGACATAGCCGCTAGCTTCAATTTGGATCAAATACTCACCGGGGGCGAGCCGCGGCAAACTGAAGGTGCCCTGCCAGTTTGTATAGGCGTAAGTAATCTGCGAAGCAGGATTATCGGCAGCATAGAGCCGGACCAATGCACCGTTAATCGGGTTTCCATCCGATTGCACCGTACCTGAAAGAGTCGCGCCCGGAACCATGCTAACATCATAGCCGGTCAGCGCAGCATGGGGCTGGATGGTGACGACATCCGCGCTGTTACGGTCGGGTTTACCGTTGTACCACTGACCAATGTAAGTGGAATGATACAGCTCAATCCTTCCTTCGACCGCCGTTGTAGTCGAGTAGTTCAAGGTGTACTCACCATTATCATTGGTTGTCGTGCTGGAGGCAGACCAGGGAGCTGTACCGATATATAAGAAGACCGAGACGCCGGAAACAGCTTGGCCTGTCTCGGAATCCACAACACGTCCGGAGATTGAGGCCGCGCGGTCCAACTGTGCATTGATACCCGTGATGGAGGCCCCGAGGCCAAGGGTTATCGTTTCAGCCAGATTAAGATTAGACTGGCCATCATAGAACGAGGTCATGAATCCGGCTGCAACCCCGTCAAAACCAATGCGGTAATCATTCGGAGCAAGGTAAAGCGTATAGGATCCGTCGGCCCCTGTGTTGGTGGAATAACTCGACCAGGATTCACTGGCCCGGTAGGCACTGACCGAGACCCCCTGGATGGGATTACCTTCCAGATCAGTCACAGTTCCGGAGATTGAGGGGGCCACCACCAGAGGGATATCACCGAGGTCCGTATCCTGGCCATCGGTATAGCTGATGATATCCGCGGTATCCCAAGTGAATTTACCGTTGTAGAAGCTACCAACGTACCCGGTCAGATCCCAGGGAGGCGCAATACTAACCTTAAAGTCCCCTGAACCGGTAATCCGATCCAGACGAAATACCCCATCCGGCCCGGTTACCGTCCAATCAGCGGTTGAACCATCGCTCCAGTCCGCCCAGATATCGGCCCCTTCGACCGGGTTTCCTTCGGGATCTACGACACGTCCGATGATGGCACTCCAGACACCCAGATCAAAGTCGAACCCGTAGGTCGCCGAGGCCACAACGGCCAGCATCCCGGCTTCTTCAAAAACAGTGGAGCCATCCTGAAACTGCGCCTGATATTTCGGGGCGACATCCGAGCTGAACCAATCGCCACGGTCGTGGCCTGCTTTTAATTTGTAGCCGCCGGGTTCAATACCACGGAGCACATAACTGCCATCTCCATCTGTCAGGGTACGGGCAAACTCATTCCATGGATCAAGCATACCCGTCAGAACAACCGGCTGCGCACCGAGAGGCACTCCGGTGTCCGCACTCAGTACCCGCCCGAAAATAACCCCGCCTGCCACCAGTTCAATATCGTTGTTAGTATGGGTCGTCCCGACTCCAACCGTGATAACGGTGGCACCCGCAAAATTGTCTCCCCCAAACCAGGAGGTCAGAAACCCTTCCCCGGGATTCGAGGCCTTCAACTTGTAGTCACCGGCAAAAATGCCTTTGAGTGAAAAATACCCGTCAGCATCCGTCTTCACGGTGGCAAATTCATCCCATACGTTATCTGAATCCACCAAGATCAGTTCGCTGTAGGGTACCCCCACCCCTGCGGCATTCGTCACCCGCCCACTGATTATACTGTGGGTCGCCACTTGAAAGTCGATCCCGGTGGCAGGGGAAGCATCGCTGGCCGAAATGACCGTGGCCGTTCCAACCGTATCGCCGCCGTACCATCCGGCAACCTGCCCGAGGGTGTAGCTGACTTTATAATCACCATCCCGCAGGTGATCGAAATGGTAATCCCCCGAGCTGGTCGTGGTTACCGTTTTTTGATAGGTCCAATCGTTACTGAGATAATACAGGTCCACTTGGACCCCGCCCAAGGCCGCCCCTCCCGGATCGGTCACCGTTCCACCAACCGAGGCCAACCACCCGTAGGAAGACAATGGCATGTCGGCGTAGTCAGTGGACTCCCCGGCCGTCACCGATTCCCAGAGCGTGTTTTCTTCGTAACCGACATCCTGGCCAATAAAGTTGATTGCATATTGCCCAGTGGAAAGAGACCCGACAATATAGGTCCCGTCGGTCTTGCTGTAGGTGGACCCCATCAACTCCCAACCCCAACTGCTGCGGACCTCAATCAACACACCGGCGACAGGGGCCCCGGTATCCCAATCGGTCACCGTCCCGGAGATCCGCCCGGCCGGAATGAGTGTCTGGTCAATCCCGTCCGTAATCGATCCTGCGGCAAGGGCCAGAACCTCACCACTTTCCCTCACCCCATAGCCGCCGTACCAGCAATCATAAAACCGCTCCTGGGGGTCACTGAAGTGAATGATGAAGTCGCCGCCTCCCAGCCAATTGATGCTGTAACTGCCGTCCGCTCCCGTCGTCCCGGTAGCCACCGGATTCCAGGGATCATTCACCGCATAAGCTGCCACTGTGATCCCCGCAATCCCTGCTCCGCTGACCCCATTCGTCACAACTCCGTTGACCATCGGATCGTCCGGATCGAAGTCCGCCAAATAAAAAACCGAACCCTCCCCGTCGGTGGAAGCTTCGGAACTTATTGGAAAAACATCTGCAAGTAATTGCTCATCAGCATCCTCCTGAGGAGGGCCATTCGCGTTATGCAATGTCGTTGTGAGTTGTCCAACAATAAGGTCATTGTTTTCGCCGCCGGTGAGCGCGTTGTCCGGAGCAGACTCATCCGTCACCAGCGAGCTGGAAACAGGGGCCAATATATCCTCCGACGAAGGCCCTAACAGGGCTTCATTTTCACCGGATAAATCCTGGCTGGAGGGCTCATCCGTGACTCCCGCAGTCGGCTCACCGGAGTCGGAATCGGTACCATCCGGCTCCATCGCAACGGACTCTCCGGTGTCAAAAATACCGTCCATTTGATGCTCGGAACCAAAGCTCACACCCTGCCCCCAGCCCTGACTTTCCGACTCAACAGGGGCCTCTTCCTGCACCTCAAGCGCAACGCTTGGACCGGGATCGACGAAGGTTTCAGGGTCGCAAACCGGATCCGCAGAAAGCAGAAAGCGAGGCTCGAGAGCCTCCATCCTAAACCGCCTTCGCACCTTGATCAATTCAGACATACAGGTCCGATTCCTCAAAAAAGTGGGGGTAAATTTCCCCATCTTCAATTAGCAAAACTAACCATAGGATGGATTATAATCAAGAAATTTAATGAGTTTTTGATAATTTTTTTACAGAAGCAAGGACATCTTGCCCGTGTTCTTCCAAGTTCGTGGGCAGGATGCCCACGCTCCTTTGGGTTCCTACTGCCGTCTTGGAACTTCGAT
>CAZCJJ010000017.1:0-25257 GCA_964499045.1 uncultured Opitutales bacterium
TATTCTTGATTTTTAAAAGAAAGGGTGGGTTTTGTGGTATTTGGAGGGTCTCTGGTGGGGGAGGACTATTATGCTTGATAGCGCCGATATTAAATCCTTTCTTGTATTATATGGCGAGAAAGGTGAGGATCCAATATGGTGGTGCATTTTACCACGTTATTAATCGTGGGAATTACCGTGATTGGATCTTCAAGACTGAGGGTGCGCGTAAGAGCTTTCTCAAATGCCTGATTGAGGTTTGTGGATCACAGGGCTGGCGGCTTCATGCATGGTGCTTGATGGCAAATCACTACCACCTGTTGATAGAGACGCCTGATCCGATGGAGGGAAGGGAGCCTTGGCGTTGAAGTCAGAAAATCTTGCAGATCACCTGAAATTTTCTAGATTGGGGGGTATGAGTATTGCAGAAATACAGAAAATGTCTCAGGTCGAACGACTTAGTACGATGGAAGCGCTTTGGGATGCAATTTGCCATGAGAATAAAGAGCCCTCTTCTCCCGATTGGCACGGCGATCTTCTGGAGGAACGTCGTTCCAAAATTGCTTCGGGACGGGCAACCTTTGTATCCCTTGATGAGGCAAAGAAACGCATCCAGGGATGAGCCGATTTTCGGTATCGATGCTGGAGGAAGCCGTCGAAGACGTTCTTGTCGGTAAGCAGTTTTATGAGGAAAGCGAAGAGGGTGTCGGCACTTATTTTGCAGCATCGGCACTTGCAGACATCACCTCGCTCGGTATTTACGCCGGAATACACTCATCGCACTTCGGTTATTTTCGATTATTGATGAAGCGGTTTCCTTTCGCCGTGTATTATCGAAAGGAACAGGATGCAGTTGAGGTGATTGCAGTTCTTGATATGCGGAGGAACCCCAAAACTCTTCGCTCGATACTGGCCGGGCGGAATAGCCAACCAGACGGGAGTCTCAACTCCGAGTCGCTGCGCTCCTCTCCGTGACCTCACTTTACTTCGTGACACACCTTCAGTCTTGATCCTGACTCTCCAGGCTTTCGGCTAGCGTTGCAGAAAAAATGAATTATCTCTCACGAAGGCACCAAGGCACGGAGGGTTTTCTTTGTGTGCTTTGCGCCTTTGTGAGAGGAAAGGAGTCCTCAAATCCACGTATTCTTGATTTATAAAAGAAAGGGTGGGTTTTGTGGTATTTTGAGGGTTTCTGATGGGGGAGGGCTATTATGTCAATTTGCGGGCAAAATGTACCAGCAATTTGCGGGCAAAATGTACCACCTTTGGGATGTCAAACATCACCAAAGTGGAAGTACAGCAAAGCATATTGGCCCTGAAGGGGCGTGGCTGATGCCGATAGCGTTTAAGCCGGAATGGGCCTGATCGCTTCTGGGATTTGCTAAATAATCAAGAATACGTGGACTTGCTGACCCTTCCCTTGCCCGTTTTTCCCTTCCTGTAGGCTGGGTGTCTGGTCTCTACGATCTCCAGAAAAATAGAGGTTGACGCACGAATTGACTTGTGCAATTGTTCAAGTCATGCCCAACGAAAGAAAATTTGTCGTCGATGCATCGGTGGTGCTGGCAGTCATACTGGATGAACCAGAGAAGTCAGCCTTGGTTGCGGAAACAGAAGGTGCGACGCTTTTGGCTCCCGGCTGTCTCTCATGGGAAATCGGCAATGCTTTTTCTGCAATCTTGAAACGAAAGCGAATGGATTTTGAGTTGGTATCGAAGGGCTTGGCCATTTTTGAGATGATCCCGATCCAAAAGATGGAAGTCGCTCTAGTCGATGCACTGGAGCTATGTAATCGGCATGAGATCTACGCCTATGATGCCTACTACCTGCAGTTGGCGAAACGATCCTCTTTGCCGCTGCTAACTCTAGATCGGAGAATGAGCGAGGTCGCCCAACTAGAAAATATCCAAGTGAAAGGAATCAAATGAAATTATATACTTATAGTGACGCACGCCAGCAGTTTGCAAGTGTCTTGGACACAGCTAGTCGCGAAGGAAAAGTCTTGATCCGGAAGAGGGACGGAAGCCTTTTTGCTCTGGTACCGGAACCAGCGACCAAGTCGCCTTTCGATGTAACAGGGATTTCGACCGACATAAAGACCTCAGAAATTCTCGCAACAATTCGAGAAGAAAGAGGGAGATCCAGACGATAGTCACAACTTCGTTACGGCTTCGCCTTCACTGCGTGTGACACCTCCACGATGTGCGCCGAGCCAAGTGCGGCGTCTCTTATCAGGTGAGAGTCCTGATCATATAAAGTAAAGCCCAACAGTATGTATCGAGTCTTGCGATGAGTTCAGCTAAGCCATTGAAAATGGGTGGATCGCCCTTATTGATCGTAACCGGAAACGCCTTGAAAAGAAGAAAAGTGAAAAGGGTCAGCAACGGTCTTTCACTTGCATGAAAGACCGTTGCTGACCCTTTTTTTTGGGGGGGCGACAGAAATAAAATTTGCACTCGGGTCGTCCCCGGCTACTCTGGCAGAAGATGAGTCCGACCGTCTTCTACCACAGAAATTACCGTTTTTTCTTCTTTTCGCGGTAGTAAAGCAGGATGCACATCCATGTGTATGCTCCCTCGGGCGAGGCAAAATTCTGGATTGAGCCGGAAATCGAGTTGGCCATCAGTAACGGATTCAATTCTCGAGAGCTTAAAGAGATCGAGACTCAAATTAAGGAGAAAGAAAATGAGATCAGAAAAGAATGGAACAGGCACTTTGGAACCACCAAATAGCGTCGAAGTTCAAGGCGTATCGCCCCATGGCTTCTGGCTGCTCCTCAAGGGGCGGGAATACTTTTTGGATTTTGAGGCCTACCCATGGTTTAAGGAAGCCAAGGTGGATCAAATCTTTAACGTATCTTTATTACACGGGCATCATTTATTCTGGAACGAGTTGGATGTTGATCTGGATGTTGCAACACTCGAAGAGCCTGAGCGGTTTCCTCTCATATCCAAAGCCTCGTAAAAAAAAGGGGTCGATCCAGTCGCTGGTGGACAACTCCGTTCGCTGCCGCTCACTCCATGCCACAGCTCACCGATATGCCAAAGAAACAGAAAATCGCGGGTTTCGACGAACAGCCAATACACGGCCTTTTTGAACGCGACAGCGGCGACGGACACGCACTCGCTCTACAATACGAATATGAACTCCAGCCCGCTCGGCGGTATCACCCGCTCAGGCACGAGCGGTAGCTACAGCTACAGTGTGAAGACTGGCTTCGGCGATAAGCCGGTGAACTTCGTGAGCTTCTGGGACGCGGCACGGTTCACGAACTGGCTGACTTCCGGTAACACCGAGACAGGCGTTTACCGGCTGAACAACGTGACGAACCCAGTGAACAACACGATCACCCGCGACGCGACGGCGTGGGCGAACGGCGGCGTGGCGATCGCCAGCGAGAACGAGTGGTATAAAGCGGCCTATTATGACGGCAATGGCGGTTACTTCGATTACCCTCCTTTTCGCGTAGCAAATCGGTATGTTTCTCATTTGTTACAACTGAGAGATTGCAGAAAAAATAGGGATCACTTAGCGAGAATCCATGCCGACGATACTGCTGACGATAATACTCCTGGTCCTTTCCAACATCCTGATGACCTTTGCTTGGTATGGGCACTTGCGTTTTATGCCGGGGAAGGCCCTCTATCTGGCTATTCTTGCCGGCTGGGGAATCGCTTTTTTTGAGTACTGCCTTGCTGTTCCTGCCAACCGTATCGGCTACACGATGCTGACCGGGTTTCAGTTGAAGATTATACAGGAAATCATCACGATTGTGGTCTTCTCCGTCTTTGCGGTACTGGTGCTTGGCGAGAAGATGGCCTGGAATTACTGGGTCAGCTTTATCCTTGTCATCCTGGCTGCCTTCTTTGCATTCGGATTCAAGAGTGCCACCTGACGCAGTTGCTCACGAAGGCGGCTACGTAGCTGCGTTCGTAAGTGCGTGGCAGGCGGCTAACCTCCTCATGGCCTGCCTCTTGTTTCCAACGTTCTCAGGCGGACATCGCGGGGGAGGGGGGCATTGTTTTCAAGGTGACCGATCAGTTGGTCCGCAAGCCAGGGGGCGAAAAGAGAGCCCTTGGAGCCGAGACCATTGAAGAGGACCAGGCGGGAATGAACCGGGTGACGTCCCAGAAGAGGCCAGTTGGTCCGGGTGCAGGGCCGGATGCCGGATCCGCCAGCGACAATGTGCTCGCGCAGCGGCCCTTTCCAATAGCGCTCGACGACGGTGCAAATGGCATTGGTGTTAGCGGCGGTGCATACCGTGGATTCCAGATCTTCACGGTCATAGGTGGCCCCGGCCTTGAGTAGTCCGTTCGGTGTGGGCAACAGCCATTGACCTGAGTTGAGTATCCAGTCAGGACGGGGTCCCCCTTGAGGATCAATCGTCAGGATGGCCCCTTTGACAGGATCAAAAGGAAGGTGGGCAAACCAAGGGTTGCGGATGGCCTGCCAACCTTCGCAGAAAACCACCTGAGCAAAGCAGCGGCCTTTCCAGTGCACCCCCCTCCGGTCCGGAATCACGTCGCGGTGGGACAGGGCTTCCTCGCAAAGCAGCCCTCCCTCAAGCAACCATTGCCGCAGGCAACTGATCAAAAGGGGGATGTCCAGTTGGCCGCCACCCATGGTAAGGAAGGCGGTACTTTGGGGCGGCAAAGTGATTTCACCGGGCAGTGACTTTGGGGCGGGGCTGAGGTAGGGGATGAAACGCGGGTCTTGAAGGCGTCCCTGAAGGAAGGATTCTTCCCGGTCGTTACGGGTCATTCTCAGGATGGGACGTTCATGAAAGAAGGGCTGTTGGAAAACATTTTCGAGCTCACCGTAGGTTGCCCGGGCGGCGGGGAGGCAACTGGCCAGTTCCCAGGCAAGGCTCAGCCTTTGACCGGGTACGGGGTTGATCATCCCGGCAGCGACCCGTGAGGCGGCCTGTGTGTGCCCGGCATCGACCACCAGAACAGATTTCCCGAGCTGCCGGAGTTTCCAGGCCAGCAGGGAACCGCTGATTCCCTGACCAACGATCAGGTAGTCTGTCTGTATCTTGGGATTCATTTCAGGTGGTAGTTTAGGCTGTAGGGATTTAGGGATTTAGCCTGTAGGGTTTGGACTGATGGCTGATGGCTGATGAATTAGGAATGATGACTGATTGCTGGCCCAAATCCTAATCGAAATTAGCGAAGCGGAAATCGAAATCCAAATCGAAAGTAACAGGCCTTGTGGTACAAAGAACAGGATATTTAACCCTTAAGTGAGAAGGGTTTTCCGGTGGAGCTTCGATTTGGGTTCCGATCCCGATTTCGATTTGAAGAAGTACCTCATAACCCTCTAATATTCGGTTTGCCGACAAGGATTACTTGACACGTGCCTACACGTGTTTGATTAGTGGCAGGTAATATGGCAAAGATCCTACTCTCCACCACCTCTTATCAGGATACTCCGGGGCCGCATCATGCGCTGCTGGAATCAGCCGGGCTGACGATCCACCGTGAACGCGGGCCTTTGACTGAAGCCCAGATGCTGGCATTGCCTTCGGATATTGATGCCTACCTTTGCGGGGATGACGTGATTTCCCGCAAGGTTCTGGAAAAGTTCAAACCGAATCTGAAGGTGATTTCCAAGTATGGCATTGGGATTGACAAGATTGATGTCGCGGCGGCGGATGAGCTTGGGATTCCTCTCTCGAACTGCCCCGGAGTCAATCACACCACGGTTTCCGAACACGTGTTTGCCCTGCTGCTGGCACTGGTCCGACAGTTGATTCCCATCGCGAATGCGGTGTCGGAGGGGAACTGGAAACGGGTGACTGGCCATGAAATCATGGGCAAGACCATCGGCATTGTCGGGTTGGGGCGTATCGGCAAGGAAGTTGCTATCCGGGCCAAGGCTTTTGGGATGAAGGTGATCGGTTATGATCTCTACTGGCCGGAAGAGTTTGCTGCCGAACACGGAATCGAACGCATGCATGGTCTGACCCAGTTGTTTGAGAAGTCTGATATCATTTCCCTGCACACCAATCTGACTGAGGAAACCCGTGACATGATCAATGATGCCTCGCTGCAGAACATGAAGAAGGGGGTTTATATTATCAACTGTGCGCGGGGCGAACTAGTCAGCACGCAGGCGATCAAGGCGGCTTTGGATTCCGGTTATGTTGCGGGTTATGGCACAGACGTGCTGGATGAGGAGCCTCCCCGCAAGGATCACCCGCTGCTGGGGGCGAAAAACTGCATCGTCACCTCACATATCGGTTCCCGCACCTACGAGAGTGTTGAACGTCAGGCCATGATGGCGACGGAAAACCTTCTCATGATGCTCCGGGGCGGGAAACCGCATGTCCAGGTCAACAAGGCACCGATTCCTGCGGCCATTATCTGAGGGCAATCAGGAAGCGCCGATTCGTATTCGTAACAGCATTCAAATTATTCATTACCATGAGCGAAGTATTTTACATTGTTTCCGAGCAGGCCCACAACGACCTGGTCAGTTCCGCCTACCGCCATCGCGGTTTCAGTGAAGACGAGGCCTCGGCGGGTGCACGTTTTGCCTCCTATGCGAGCAAGCACGGTATCCGCACCCACAATGCCCTCAAGGCTCTGCACCTCGACCATCTTTTCGGTTCAGGAGCCGGCGGCTGCAAGCCGGGTGTTGAGATTGAGAAAAAGCCCTGCCGTTTTGCCGCCAGCGAAGTCTGGAATGCCAACCGCAAGCTCGGGCAGGCCACGGCTTATGCGGCGATTGAACGGGCGATGGAACTGGCGGACCAGTATGGTATCGGTCAGGTTTCGGTGGACAACGCCTTCCATTACCTCTGGGGCGGCGGCTATGTGATGGAAGCTGCGCAGAAGGGCTACATCGCCTACACCAACTGTACAGCGGCATTGGCGGAAGTCGTGCCCTTCGGCGGCAAGTATGCCACCTTGGGAACGAACCCCCATTCCTGGGGCCTTCCCACCACCGATGCGATCGGCTTCCCGATGGTGATTGACTGGGCCACCAGTGTTGTCGCCATGGGGCGGGTTCAGCAATTGGCCCGTGAAGGCAAGGAACTGCCTCCCAATGCGGCGGTGGACAAAGATGGCAACATCACCACCGATCCCTCCAAGGTCGTGGCCTTGACCACCTTCGGGGCACACAAGGGCTATGGCCTTTCCATGATCAACGAGGTGATCGCAGCCTTCATCGGAGGCAGCCTGCCCACACTGCGCAGCCGTTGGGAGACGAACCCGGATGAAAAGCACACGCCTGCCTTCTACTTCCAGGTGATCCACCCGGACGCCCTCAATGCCGGTGATTTCGCTTTGGGGCGGACGCAGGCGCAGAACGTCAAATCCGTGATTCAGGATATTCTCGGGCACGGCAACGAGTCCTGTCTGGTTCCCGGACAGATCGAGGCCGAATCGGCCAAACGTTCCGAAGCCAACGGGGGGCTCCTTTTCTCCGAGGCGGAAATCAAGGCTTTCAATGAAATAGCCGGGGAATGCGGCGCACAGCCGTGGGAGCTTGCCTCCCTGTCCAAAGCCAAGTAACAACCAACAACCACTATCAACTCATTTAACCAAGTATAGCGATGGCGATTGAAATCAAACCGAAGTCCAAGTGTAAATATGATCTGGTTTCCCTTGGGGAAATCATGCTTCGTCTTGACCCCGGCGAAGGCCGTGTCCGCACCACCCGCGAGTTCAAAGTGTGGGAAGGCGGCGGCGAATACAATGTGGCGCGCGGGCTGAGGCGCTGCTTTGGTCTGAAAACCGCGGTGGTCACCGCCTTTGCTGATAATGATGTCGGCCGTCTGCTGGAGGATTTCATTCTTCAGGGTGGGGTGGACGTGGACTGGGTCCAGTGGAAGCCCTACGATGGCGTCGGGCGTACCGTCCGCAACGGACTGAATTTCACCGAGCGCGGTTTTGGTATCCGCGGCGCGGTGGGCATTCCCGACCGCGGGAACACGGCGGCCAGTCAGATGAAGCCGGGCGACATCGACTGGGAAAAGCTTTTCGGTGAGGACGGCGTGCGCTGGTTCCACACCGGCGGTATTTTTGCCGCGCTTTCGGACACCACGCCGGATGTTGTGATCGAAGCCGTAAAGGCGGCGAAGAAGCATGGTACGATCGTTTCCTATGACCTCAACTACCGTCCCTCTCTCTGGAAAGCGATTGGCGGGCATGCCAAGTGTCAGGAAGTGAATCGTGAAATTGCCAAGTATGTCGATGTCATGATCGGCAACGAGGAAGACTACACCGCCTGTCTCGGCTTTGAAGTGGAAGGCGTCGATGACAATATCTCGCACATTGAAATCGACAGCTTCAAGCGCATGATTGGTACGGCGATTAAGGAGTTTCCGAACTTCAAGGCTACGGCGACAACCTTGCGGGCCGTGAAAACCGCCACGATCAATGACTGGGGTGCCATGGTCTGGCATGACGGCGAATTCTATGAGTCCCGCGCCTATCCGGATCTCGAGATTATGGATCGTGTCGGTGGCGGTGACAGTTTTGCCAGCGGTCTGATTTACGGGTTCCTCAGCGCCAATGATCCGCAGAAGGCGGTGGAATACGGTGCGGCTCACGGAGCCCTCGCCATGACCACCCCCGGTGACACCTCCATGGTCTCCGTCAAGGAAGTCGAAAAAGTCATGGGCGGCGGCGGCGCGCGCGTGGTTCGCTAAACGGCGGATCGCATTTTGTTTTCTGTGCCCTCCCTGTTCCTGAATCAACATAGGGAGGGCCTTTTTATTTCACTCTCAACATTTGCAAACCGATGAACGATTATTTGAACAAACTCTTTTCTCTCGAAGGTAAAACCGCTGTTGTGATTGGCGGAACCGGTGAACTGTGCGGCGCCATGGCTGAAGGTCTGGCAGGTGCCGGAGCCGAAGTGGTGCTGGTTGGACGCAATCCGGACAAGGCGGCCAAACGCCTGGAGCGCATCCATCGTTTTCATCAGAAAGCCTACTTTGAAAGCTGCGACGTCAACAGTCAGGAGGCGCTGAAGGACCTGCTTGACCGAGTGGTCAAAAAATCCGGGAAAGTCGATATCCTGATTAATGGGGCTGGTATCAATAGCCCGACCCCCTATCTGGAAATCGAGGAAGAGGAGTTTGACAGCATCATTACCACCAACCTAAAAGCCGTATTCCTGGCCTGTCAGGTTTTTGGCCGTTATTTCCTCGAACGTGGGCAGGGTGGAAGCATCATCAACCTTGGCTCGATGTCGGGTGTGGTTCCGTTGTCGCGGGTATTCACTTATTCGGCCTCCAAGGCTGCGGTTCACAATCTTTCCAAGAATTTGGCCCGCGAATGGGCGCCGCAGAATATTCGCGTCAATACCATCGTTCCCGGCTTTTTCCCGGCAGAACAGAACCGGAAGGTTCTGACTCCTGAGCGGGTTGCTTCCATCATGGGTCACACCCCGATGAAGCGCTTTGGAGAGGCCCATGAACTGGTCGGCGCCACCTTGCTGGTGGCTAGTGATGCCGGCTCCTTTATGACAGGGGCCGAGTTGATCGTCGATGGCGGTTACGCCTCAATGACTATTTGAGTATCCACGGAGGCGGCGTGACCTCACGCTGCATTTGAATGGGTAAAACGGGGGTGAGGTCACCCCCGCTCCTTGTGTGGGGTGAACGGGCCAGCACTGCGAAAATGACTCTGTGTTTGCCAATTTCCTAAAAATGTGCCTAATAGGAGGAATTAGCTAATTTAGGAACAAGGCTTCCATGCCGTGTTCTCACCACGCCTTATTATCACTATGTTCAAGAACATACCGTTTGACCGCGTTAACTGGGTGACCTCGTCCTTTCTCGGCGGCACCCTTTTTCTGTCACTGACCGCTGTACCTGTTTACCTGTGGGTTTACGGGATTGATTGGTTTCTCATTGCCCTGACAGCGTTTTATACCGTTGCCACGGGCTTGAGTATCACGCTGGGCTACCATCGGCTGTTCTCCCACCTTTCCTTCAGTGCGAAGTGGCCGGTGAAGGCCTTTGTTGCCCTTTTCGGGGCAGCAGCCTGGGAAAATTCGATCATTGACTGGTCGTCCGACCACCGCCGTCACCACAAGCATGTGGACCATGATGATGACCCTTACAATATCCAGAACGGTTTCTGGTGGGCGCATATCGGCTGGCTTATTTTCAAGCTCAATCCTGAAACGCCGGTGGATAATGTGAAGGATCTGGAAAAGGACAAACTGCTGGTCTGGCAGAAGCGTTACGTCCACCTGATTGCGCTGGTGGTTGGCTTCATTGTACCGACTCTCATTTGTTTCCTTTATTATGGCACCTGGCAGGGGGCACTGGGCGGATTCCTCCTTGCGGGCATCCTGCGCACGGTTCTGGTGCAACATGCCACGTTCTTCATCAATTCAGCCTGTCACTATGTCGGCTCGCAGCCGTACTCCACCGGTCACAGTGCCCGGGATAGCTGGCTGATGGCACTTTTCACCTTTGGTGAGGGCTACCACAATTTTCACCATGAGTTCCAGCACGACTACCGGAATGGTGTAAAGCCCTGGCAGTTTGACCCGACCAAATGGACGATCTGGGTTTTGTCCAAGGTCGGACTGACCTCCGGCCTGCGCCGGGTTTCCGAGGCCAAGATCCTGCTGGCGGAGTTGACCGAGGCCCGCCGCCGGATTGAAAGCGGTCTGGATTATTGCCAGAACTCACAGCTTTCCGAAGCGGCCAAGCAGCATCTGGACGCTTCCATTCAGTACCTCCAGGATGCCCATGAGCGTCTGGCCAGCCATTATTATCAGGTGCAGAAAGGGGTGAAAGACCGGATTGAATTCTCCAAAGGCAAAATTGAGGAATGGCGCGATGAAATGCACCGGGCTCTCGATCATTTGGACGAAGTCATTTCCCTGACCAAGGCCCCCAAGGCCGTTTGAGGAATGTAGCCGCGTTCGTGAGCAAGAACGTGGTTTGTGACACTCGGCTCAATCCTCTGCAAGTGACGAGGATTTGATGTCCCCGCTTTGCTCTTCTTCGTCTTCTTCATCCTCCTCGTCTCTTCGTTCGATATAGATTTCCTCGTAGTTGGCATCCTGTGTCAGGTAACACTTTTTCAGGCGTGTTAATTCGAGGACAGCGAGGAAGGTGGCGACCAGTTTATTGAAATGGTAAGGGCTGCCTTCGAAGAGTTCGCTGAAGCTGAAGCGGGGGGTGGTCTGGATGTGTTGCAGGAGGAATTCCATTCGGTCGGCGAGGGTGATCTGCTCATCGTGGATTTCCCCAGTGGTCATTTTTTCGGCCAAGCGCCGTAGAACCAGGTTGAAAGTGTTCCAGACTGAGATCTTGTCGCTCGCCTCCAAGGGCCGGCTTTCACTGCCGGGTTCCTCCCGGTGCTTGTAGGTGCGCGGGATAAAGTCCTGTTGGCGCGCAATCATGTCGCGGAATGCATAGGCCGCTTCCTTGAACTTCTTGTATTCCAGCAACTGCTGGACGAGTTCCCAGCGCGGGTCGGCGTCCTCGACTTCCTCCTCTTCCTGGGTGAGTTGTTCGTTGGTTGGGAGGAGCATCCGGCTCTTGATGTACATGAGGGTAGCAGCCATGACGAAGAAATCCCCGGCAACATCCAGATTCATTTTTTCCATTGCGTGGAGGATGTCGAGGTATTGGCGAGTTACCGTTTCAATCGGAATATCATAGATATCGATTTCATTTCTCCGGATCAGGAAGAGAAGCAGGTCCAGCGGACCCTCGAATACCGGAAGCCGGATGGGCAATTCGCGGGAGGGCAGGAGGGCATCCTGTTCACTGGTTTCGGTGGCGGTCATGATCGGTGTCCGTAATCCGGTCAGAAGGTGAGCAGGTTGATATTGATGCGGAACTGAAAATCATCCTCACGGGTGGAGCCTTTGACATAGCCAACGAGGAACTCGACATCCCAGGAGTTTCCAAGGCGGGTTTGCCAGCCGTAGAATTGTTCGGTCAGCTCGCGGCGGCGCGCATCGAATCTCCAGTTGGCGCGGAGCATGTTTCTTTCGTTCACGCGGTAGTCTCCGCCGAGAACAAACTGGTTGAGGCTGCCGCCGGGGACATCTTCGACATAGTTGGTTCCGAAGTAGGCGGTCCAGCGGTCGCCATCAATAATGCGAGTTCGGGTGCGGACCTCACGGATACCGAGTTCGGTTGGATCAACGCGGACCAGCACACTGTTCCTGAGCCAGTAAACCGGATTGACTCCAAGTTCGATGAATGTGTTCGAGAAGGTATTCTGGGCGGGTTGGATCGGTCCCCCCGGTGTCACAACCTGAGCCGGGCGGGTGGTGAAACGGAAGTCTTGATAAAGGTTCAGGTCGACGAGGTCGCGTGAGCCGTATTCCCGGTGACGGGTTTGGAAGAGGTTTTCCAATCCCACCCGGATGACATTCTCTTCCCAGAGGTCGTCGATATTGCGCTTGTTGGCCAGTCCAATGGGCTCCAGATAGGTTTCAAAGGAGGCCCTGCGATCAATGGGGGGGATCAGTGTGTTGCCTGATTGCGCACTGGGGATGTAGCGGTACTGCACCACGGGTCGCATGAGGTGGCGAAGCCCATTGATTTCCCAGAAATCATTATCGTAGTCCCAAGTGCCGACGATGTCGGCTGAAAGGTCCAGGCCCAGTTCTCCGAGCACGCGGGTGTAGTTTCCGGAGGTGCCGAGCGTGTCTGCGTAATGCGTCATCATCACCCCGGCCACGGGGGTGGCGGTAAGCCAGGAGTTGACCTCATAGGGACGGGAGAGTCCGTAATAGGCATTGAAGCGGTTGCTATCGAGCTCCGGCTGGACACCCAAAGGATCTTTTTCGATCAGGCGGGCGTAGCTGGTATTGAGTTGGTGGTAAATTCCACTGTCTCCCAATTCTGTGGGGACGAGATCGAACTGGATTTCAGGCATGCGCTGGGCGACGATCTGCCAGTCATTCGGTGCGAAGCGGATGAAGGCGGAAAGAAACCAGTTCTCTCCCCGGTACACGGTTTCACCAAAATTATCCGGTTGCTGATTGTCGATGAATAGATTTTGACGAAAGTCGCGGGTCACTTCCGAATCGCTCCACCAACTGACGGATGCTGTGGTGTCCCAGCGTTCCAGCAAGGTCTGCTTGTGGCGCCATTCGACGAAATGGCGGTTGCGTTCAATTGGGCGGTTCAGGACATCCACTCCGAGTTGGGTTGTGCTTCCCATGTCATGGATGAACCCGGTGTTGAGGGAGCCGTGGATCCGGTCGCCATTATCGAAAACTTTGTTGTATTCAAAGATGGGGCCTCCGAGAAAACCGCGATCGGTATAACCGTCGAGGTTTGCTCCAAAACGGTAGAAGGAAGGGCTTTTAAACAGTATTCTGTTCTGGATGAAGGCCCCGAGGCTTTTCTGGTAGCCGATATTACTTTTCAGGCTGAAGGGGGGATCAGCTTGAATATTTTGGCGGTATTTGGGCCAGTAGAAGACCGGGACTGGCCCCACACGTAAAACTGTGTCCTGCATTACCAGTGTTTCCTGATCTTCAAGGGTGATTCTGGAGGCGCTAAGGCTGAAACCGTAGGGATTCGGTTCGCTGAAATAAAGGGTGCCGTTTTCGACCACGATTTCTTCGGTGGAACCGGCAGCGGATTGTCCCTCTATGTTGATCGGGTAGCGCCCGAAACGAAAATCCCGGGTTTCAAAGGTACGCTCAAAATAATTGTAGTCGACATGGTGGGTGACCAGTCTGCTGGCGTCACGGGTGAGGCGGATCTGTTCCCTCCCCTGAATGGTATTGTTGTTCTGGTTGAAAATCAGTAGATCCCCCTCCAGCAACATATCCTCATGGCTCAGCTCGGCATTGCCGCGGGCGACAAGGCTGTTGTTTTCCGAGTCGAATTCGAGAGGTTCATCCGCCGTCAGTTCGGGAGAAGAAACCGGGTAAAGGGTAAGTGGCAGAAGCAGCAGTGCATTCAAGCCGGACAGGATGGTTTTATTGACGTGCAACACGTCCGGCAAAATAGGTCAGTGCCTGTTGGAACGACAAGGTTTTAATTCAAGGTTTGCCGCAGTTGGGTTACTGAAGCATCAGATGCGTCCGGCGGCTTTTTTTACTATACAAATGCCATCCATGCGCTAGAGTCAGTGGTTTTCACTTTTAACCCATTCTTGTTGTGAGTAGTGACCGTCTCCCCAATCCTGATGCCAAGGACGAGCTTCTGAGTTTTTTTGAACACGAGCAGTTTCTGGCTTTTTTCAACTTCTACCTGACTACGGCCAATGGTGGACGCACCTGCGAGGGGCTGTGTAAAGTCGCCCGTCCTGAGAATGCAGGCAGTAGCCGTATTAACTACCTTTGTTTGACTTTCGTCGTCGATGCTCCTGACCGGACGACAGAAAACCAGATTGAGCAGTTACTGGGAAAACTGACGGACAAGGCTTTTCGGGCTCACATTCCCTCGGTTCAGTCAATCACATCCGTTCCTTGCAGCGAACGCCACAAGGAGAATTATATTCACCAGATGGACATCATTCTTTCCCGGCAAGGGAATGCGGATGCGCGGGAACTGATTCCCCTGATACTTTTCACCATCCGGCAGACGACAGGGCTTAAAACCGAAAAGCCCCAGTGGTGGGATGAGGAGGGAATCGCACCTCAGCCCAGTGCGGCCGAAAAGGCAAACTGGGGTAACCGGATCCGGGCTCTCTTCAGTGCCTTGGGCAAATAAGCAACCGTGACCGTCCTTTTCTTCCTGACGAGACGGCTATGATTGCCCCCAGGGAAGCATTTAGCCAGGCAGACCGCGAGCCGCTGTATTCTGTGGGCACACTGGTTCGACATGTCCTTTACGGTTATCGGGGTGTCGTTGTGGCCTGTGATGCGGCTTGTCAAGCTCCGGACAATTGGTACCTCAAGAATAAGACGCAGCCGACAAAAAATCAGCCATGGTATCACCTTCTGGTTGACGGCTCAGATCAGAATACCTACGTGGCCGAATCCAACCTGATGCCGGACGATAGTGGTGAATGTGTGGTTCACCCGTGGGTGAACCTCTATTTCAGTCACTTTGAGGGGCATGGTTATCGGCGTAACGATACTCCATGGCCGGAGATCTGGTAGCTGGCGAGTGTACCCCGTCAGACAGATTGCAAGTGACAATGGATCATCCAAATTCAAATCGAAATTGGACCATTTTTGTTCAGTAGAACAGCCTGCGGTCCAGGCTCCGGTATTGTATGGCTTCTAGCAGGTGTTTATTGGAAATGGTTTCGGTTCCGGCCAGATCGGCGATGGTGCGGGCCACCTTCAGTATCCGGTCATAAGCGCGGGCAGACAGGTGCAGTTCTTCCATGGCGGACTGCAGGAGGTCACCCTGTTGGCGGGTTATGGAGCAATATTTCCGGATTTCGGCTTGTCCGAGTAGTGCGTTCTCCTTGCCTCTGGCGGCCTGAAGGCTGCGAGCTTGATGAATCCGTTCGAGCATGGAGGCCGAACTTTCACCGGGCGCCTCTGAACGTAATTCACCAAAAGACAAGGCCGGGGCTTCGATGTGGATGTCAATCCGGTCCAGTAAAGGCCCGGAGATCCGGCTCCGGTAACGTTGAACAGCGGTCGGGGAGCAGCGGCACTCCCGTTTCGGGTCCCCCATGTATCCACAGGGACAGGGGTTCATGGCTGCGACCAACATGAAGGAGCAGGGGAGGGTGACCTTGCCCGCACTGCGCGAAATGGTTACCTTGCCATCTTCCAGCGGCTGCCGCAGAACCTCAAGGGTGGAACGGCGGAATTCCGGAAGTTCATCCAGAAAGAGAACACCTTGATGAGCGAGCGAGATTTCCCCGGGGCCGGGGTTACTTCCACCCCCAAGCAAGCCCACATCACTGATGGTATGGTGGGGAGCACGGAATGGCCTTTGAAAATGGCTTTGTTCCCCCCTCAGCGTTACACCAGCCGCCGATTGGATGCTGAGAATTTCCTGGTATTCCTCCAGCGAGGGGCGGGGCATGATACTGGGAATACGCTTTGCCATCATGCTTTTCCCGGATCCGGGAGATCCGGCCATGATGATGTTGTGCCGTCCGGCCACCGCAATTTCAACGGCCCTCCTGACTGGTTGCTGCCCCTTGACCTCCGAAAAATCAAAGGGATAGGCGGGACCTGTATTCTGATGAAAACTGCTGTCCTCCGTCCGGATGCGGGTCAACTGGAGATTCCCGGCTAAAAATTCAACGGCCTGCTGGAGAGAACCGACCGAATAGACAGGGATCCCTTCCACCAGAGCGGCTTCCTCTGCCGATACTGGTGGCAGCAGGACCCCCTTCTTTTTCATTTTCCTGGCCAACAGGCCGAGGGCGAGTCCCCCGCGAACCGGCCGGACGCTGCCGGATAGGCTCAATTCCCCCGCAATGATGTAGTCTTTCAGGTGTTCGGTGCGGAGCTGGTTGGTTGCGACCAGCATGCCCAGAGCAATCGGCAGATCATACATGGACCCCTCCTTGCGGACATCACCCGGGGCCAGATTGATGGTGGTTCTGGTCTGCGGCGGTTTGTAACCGGTGTTCCCGATGGCCGAGTAGACACGGTTCTGAGACTCCTTTACCGCCGTGTCCGGCAAGCCCACCAAGTGGTAGCGGATTTCGCCCGCCTCGCCTGTGTTTACTTCCACCTGAACCGGAGTCGCCAGTACCCCGACCAAAGCTCCTGAATGTGCAATTGCCAGCATCGTATAATATATTTGTAAGTGATGGTATCAGGCGATGGGGACCTTGTGGCAAGAATTTCTTTTCATTCAGGGATGAGTAGTCCGGATTAGGAGTTTATTGAAAGATTTTGAAAGTTCTTGAAAGGTTGTGGAAGATTGTTTTTTTAGGTTGTGTATAAAACAAATTTAAATCCACTTCACAGCGCGATGGCCAAGGGAAAAGCAGTAGTATTCAATAACACGGTTCTGCGGGATGGTCACCAGTCTCTGGCAGCCACCCGGATGCGGACGGAGCAAATGTTGCCAGCCTGTGAGTTGCTGGACAATCTGGGCTTTGGGGCACTGGAAACCTGGGGAGGGGCCACCATTGATGCGGGCCTGCGTTTTCTGGGGGAATTTCCGTTTGCCCGGCTGGATGCGCTGAAAAAGGCCTGCCCGAAAACACCGCACATGATGCTTTTGCGAGGCCAGAATATTGTGCAGTATGCCAATTTTCCTGATGATGTGGTGGAATCCTTCATCAAGGCTTCGGCCCGGCATGGAATGGATATCTTCAGGATATTTGATGCCTTGAATGATCCCCGTAATATGCGTACTGCAGTGCAGGCGACCCGCAGTGCGGGGAAGCACGCTCAGGGAGTTATTTGCTTTACCACCAGCCCTGTCCATACCCTCGACAGCTTTCTCCGTTTGGGGGAGGAGTTGCAGGCAATGGGGTGCCATTCGATTTGCATCAAGGACATGGCCGGGCTGATTCCTCCCCTGATGGCACGTAATATGGTCATGGGTCTGAAAAAGCGGGTCAAAATCCCCGTGATTCTGCATACGCATGAAACGGTGGGCTTTGGGCTTGCCGCCTACTACGAGGCGATTGATGCAGGGGTCGATGCGGTGGATACCTCAATTATGCCTTTTGCGAATGGGACCGGACAGCCGGATACCGTACGTATGATGGCCGCCCTTGAGGGTCACGAACGGCAACCGCATTATGATCAGGATGCTTTGCGCGAATTAAGGCGCTACTTAAGCGGGGTTTATGAGGAACTGAGCGAATACACCAGCCATGCCAACGAAGTGGTGGATGGGGATGCTGTTGAATATCAGGTCCCGGGTGGTATGTTGAGCAACTTCCGCAACCAGCTCAGAGAGCAGAAAATGGAAAATCGTTTTGAAGAGGTTTTCGCGGAGATTCCTTTTGTGCGCAAAGCATTGGGATGGATACCTTTGGTGACTCCGACATCTCAGATCGTTGGGGTTCAGGCCATGCTGAACGTGAAATTCGGGCGATGGAAGAATTTCTCTCCCCAAGCCATTGATATTGCATTGGGCTATTACGGGAAAACACCGGCTCCGGTGGACCCGGAAGTGAGAATGTTGGCGTCCATAAAATCCGGAAAGGAGCCGATTGATGTTCGCCCCGCTGATCTGTTGCGCCCGGGGATGGAGCTGCTGCGACAGGATCTTCGAAGTTACGGCTTGCCCGATGACGACGAACACTGCGTTATTTATGCCATGTTCCCGAAGGCCCTCGAAAAATTATACAATCCGCCCTCTCAGCCAGCCGCGGGTGCGAAGCCTGTCGCCCCGTCTGCCAAGGGTGAGGTCCGGACTTTCAAGATGACGGTCAATGGCTTTGAAAAACAAATTCAGGTCCAGGAAATGGAATAGTCCTCATGTCGATCAGTACACGAAAAGGAGATCAGGGAGAAACCGGTGTTGTTTTTGGCCGCCGGGTGACCAAGGATTCTCTGCGGGTGGAGGCTTACGGGACCGCAGACGAGTTGATTGCCTCGCTCGGGATTGCCCGCGCCGAGGCCGGAACGGCTCCGATAGCTGACCTGATTTTGCGGATCCAGCAGGATTTGCTTCTTTTGTCCGGAGAACTGGCTGTTCTTCCCGAGGATGTCGGGCGTTACACGGAGAAAAAAGCATCCTCACTGTTGGAGGAGTCCGCTCTGGCTATCCTCGATGAGGAGGTGAAGGTGAGGGAGGAAAGAGTGCCGCCGCTACGGACCTGGCGTATTCCGGGAAAAACACGCATATCTGCCCAATTGGATCTGGCCCGTACCGTGTGCAGGCGGACGGAGAGGCTTTGTGTGCGTTTGAACCGCGAACAAGGCCCCTTGCGCCCCCTGCTTCTGGCGTACCTCAACCGCCTCTCCGATGTCCTCTGGCTCCTGAGTTATGAGACGGAATTGGAAGCGGATCCAAGCTAAGCATTCCGGCTAATCGGAATGCAGGCGATTATAGGCGGAGATTAGGGCGCGCAGCCCTGCGAGTTCGATGCTGGGATCGATCCCGCATCCCCAGCTCGTTTTGCCGGACTGACTGCACTGGATCTGAACATAAGCTGCGCTGTCAGTTGCGGAGCCGCTGCCGATGGCATGGGAGCGGTAATCGGTCAGATTGAAATCCTTCCAACCCTCGCGCTCCATTGCATGGACAAAGGCATTGATGGGACCGTTGCCAGCCCCTTCGATATCGACCGCTTCACCCTTGTATTCCACCTTTGCCACACAGGCGTGACTGTATTTGTCGAGCTTGCTGTTATACTGATCGAATTCAATCAGGTTGAGGGGAGACAGCAGATTAACAAAGCCCTGCTGGAAAACCTCATGGATCTCGGAAGGGCTGAGTTCTTTGTTGCGTTTGTCGGCGACCTCGTTGACCAAGCTTCCCACATCGGGATGCATGGCCTTGGGCAATTCGAGACCAAATTCGCGGTCCAGAATATAAGCAACTCCACCTTTGCCACTCTGGCTGTTGATCCGGATAATCGCTTCGTAGGTACGTCCGATGTCCTGGGGGTCTATGGTGAGGTAGGGGACCTCCCATTTTGGAGGAGCTTTATCACCTCGTTCAGCCTTTTTGATCAAGTCCATCCCCTTTTTGATAGCATCCTGGTGGCTGCCGGAAAAGGCGGTGAAGACCAGTTCCCCGGCATAAGGATGACGGGCATCGATCGACATCCGTGTGCAACGCTCATAGACCTCACAGATGTCTGGCAGGTCGGCAAAATCCAAACCGGTTTCAATGCCATGACTGTTCATATTCAAGGCGACGGTGACAATGTCGAGGTTGCCGGTTCGTTCCCCGTTGCCAAACAAGGTGCCCTCCACCCGATCGGCCCCGGCCAGCAGGCCAAGCTCGGTTGCCGCAACGCCCGTACCCCGGTCATTATGAGTGTGCAGACTGATGATCGTCTTGTTCCGATCTTTCAGATTCCGGCAGAACCATTCGATCTGATCGGCATACACATTCGGGGTGGTCCATTCCACTGTGGCGGGCAGATTCAGAATAATCGGGTGCTGTTCGCTGGGCTCCCAGATGCCCATTACGGCTTCACAGACCTCGAGAGCAAAATCCAGTTCGGTATCGGAAAAACTTTCCGGCGAGTATTGGAAGGTGATTTCAGTGTCGGTGACTTCGGAGGCCAGTTTCTTGACCAGTTGGGTGCCCTTTACTGCGATATCCTTGATTTGTTCGCAGGTCGCATTGTTGAAGGTCACCTGTCTTTGCAGGGGTGAGGTGCTGTTATAGAGATGCACGATGGCCCGTTTGACTCCTCTCAGGCTCTCAAAAGTTTTGCGGATGAGATGATCGCGGGCCTGAACCAGTACCTGCAGTTGTACATCATCGGGGACCAGCTGTTTTTCCACCAGCGTGCGCAGAAACAGGAATTCTGTCTCGGATGCGGAAGGAAAACCGACCTCAATCTGTTTGAATCCGATATCGACCAATTGCTGGAAGAGTTCGATCTTCTGCGGAACATTCATGGGGATGGCCAAAGCCTGATTCCCGTCCCGCAGGTCCACGCTGCACCACAGAGGGCTGCGTTCGATGACCCGGTTGGGCCATTGCCGGTCTGGCAGGCTGATCTTGAATTTGCGGTGGAACGGTTCGTATTTCTTGATACTTGCTGGTTTCATTGATAAATAGTGGCTAAACGGCGTTATGGATAACAGTCCTGATGGTGGACCAAACCTTTGTGGAAAAACCGGACTTTCACCGGGCCCTGAACGGGCAGATAGGCATTCCATTACTCCCCCCAGGGGAGGAGTAGCTTGTTTAGCATGGCCTGAAGCCACTGATGACCGGATATCCCAACCATAGTGTACCGAGCAGACAACAGTCTGCCACCGGTGTCAAGCTGCCAAAGATTGCTTTGCTATTTTGGTCTTAGGCTGTATGCAAGGCGGTATGGCTTTGAATGGAAAAACCATTGTTCTGGGGGTCACGGGCTCCATTGCCGCTTATAAGGCGGCGGACATCACCTCCCAACTGACCAAGGCAGGTGCGAGTGTCTATTGCATCATGACGGCATCTGCGACCCGTATTCTCGGGCCGACGACCTTGCAGACCCTTTCCCGCAACCCGGTGGGGGTCGATCTTTGGGAAGAAGGCAATGGCTGGCAACCGGGGCACATTGAGCTGGCCGACAAAGCCGATCTCTTTCTGGTTGCTCCGGCCACCGCCAATAGCATCGCCTGTTTTGCTCAGGGTTTGGCCCCGGACCTCCTGACTTCAGTCTATCTGGCCACCGAGGCACCGGTGATGATTGCGCCGGCCATGAATTGCAAAATGCTTCGGCACCCGGCCACGCAGGCCAATCTGGAGACCCTTCGCCAAAGAGGGCACCATATCATCAACCCTCAACAAGAGGGCATGCTGGCCTGCGGTTACGAAGGGGAGGGCAAACTGGCGACGGTGGAATCCATTGTGGAAAAGGTAAAGACCTTGCTCTGTTGAGGTGTTTCAAATGCACGTTTGCATTTTACCCAGTGACCTTTTTAATCCCCCCTTTTTTATTATGAAAGTATTAGTAGCAGACAAAATCTCATCCACCGGTGTGGATTATTTTAAAGCCCAGGCCGGGTTTGAAGTGATTGAGGCCTATGGTTCCTCCCCGGAGGAACTGCTTGAAATCGTCAAAGATGTTGATGCGATTGCGGTTCGTTCGGAATCAAAAATAACGGCGAAAGTGATGGCGGCCGCCCCCAAGCTTAAAGTGGTGGGACGTGCCGGTGTGGGAGTGGACAATATCGACATCGAAGCGGCCACGGAGCGGGGAATCATTGTGATGAACACGCCCGGCGGTAACACGATTGCAACCGCCGAGCTTACCTTTACCCATCTGCTAAGCGGCAGTCGTCCTATCGCTCAGGCAAACGCCTCGATGAAGGCAGGCCGCTGGGACCGCAAGATTCTTTCCGGGCAGGAACTTAACCGGAAAACACTGGGCATTTGCGGTATGGGCCGCATTGGGGCCGAAGTGGCCAAACGGGCCAAAGCTTTCGGCATGGAGGTGCTGGGCTATGATCCTTTTCTAACCGAAAGCAGGGCGCAGAACCTCCATATCAGGAAGGTCGATCTGAACACCCTCATTCAGGAGGCCGACTATATCACGGTTCACATGCCGCTCACCGCTGAAACCCGGCATATGATCAATGCCGATGCCATCAGCCGGATGAAAAAAGGGGTTCGTATCTTCAACTGTGCCCGGGGCGGTATTATTGATGAAGCCGCATTGGTAGAGGGCCTGCGTTCCGGCCATGTCGCCGCCGCTGGTCTGGATGTTTATGAGGAGGAGCCGTTGCCGGCCGACAGCATCCTGCGGACTCTGGATAATCTGGTCCTGACCCCCCACCTCGGTGCCTCCACAGTGGAAGCCCAGGAAAATGTCGGAATCGAGATTGCCGAGCAAATGGTGGAGGCACTGGTAGGCGGGCCCGTTCGCAATGCCATCAATATGCCTTCGGTTGATCCCAAGGCCTTGGAAGCCTTGCGTCCTTACCTGAATCTGGGCGAGGCGCTCGGCACTTTCCTGCAGCAGCTGTCACCGGACGGTGTGGAAAAAATGGTTATCCGTTATTTTGGCAAAATCGCCGAATTCGATTCCATGCCTCTGAGCCGTGCCATCCAACGGGGCTACCTCCGGCGTGTGACGGATCATGTCAATGACGTCAATGCCCCGAAAAAAATGCAGGATTTGGGCATTGCCGTTGAAAGTATCAAGAGCAACGAAGGGGGCGAATACACCGAACTCATTGAGGTGAAAACGATCTGTGCGGGCGGAAAGGTCCGTACTGCGGCCGGTACCTTGTTTGGCAAGGGCCAGCGTCCGCGGATAGTCAATATCGACGATCATAGTGTGGAAGTGAACACCAAGGGAACCTTGCTTGTTCTCAAGCACAAGGACGCTCCCGGCATCATCGGTTTCCTCGGAACAACTCTGGGCAAGGACAAGGTCAATATTGCGAATATGTCGCTTAGCCGTGATCAGGGTCATGGTTATGCCGTCAGTGTTTTTGAACTGGACTCGGTTCCCTCCGCCGAAGCCTGCAAGGAAATAACCACTCATCAGGCCATTGAGAAATTCCGCGTGATCACGCTCTGAGGAACAGGCTGGCATCCCACACCCATTGTCATGGAAATCATTCATTCAGTTGATGAAATGCAGGCCCGGGCTATTCAGCTCCGGGGCAAGGGAAGGGTACTTGGTTTGGTCGCCACCATGGGGGCACTGCACGAGGGGCATTTGTCTCTGATCGATCTCGCCCGGGACAAGAGCGATGTTGTGATTGTGTCGATTTTTGTGAATCCCACCCAGTTCGGCCCGAATGAGGATTTTGAAAAGTATCCGCGTACCTTCGAGGATGATGTCAGACTGTGCCGTGAGCGGGGGGCTGACATCATCTTTGCTCCCGCCAACGAGGAACTCTACCCCCCTCATTTCTCGACCTATGTGAATGAGAACTGGATCAGTAAGGGCCTTTGCGGGATTTCCCGCCCAGGTCACTTCCAGGGCGTGACTACGGTGGTGAATATACTCTTCAATGTGACGCGTCCGGATATAGCGGTCTTTGGCCAGAAGGACGCCCAGCAAGTGGCGATAATTCGGAAGATGGTGAAGGATCTGAGGCAGCCGGTGGAGATAGTGGTGGCCCCGACCTTACGGGAAAGCAGCGGTCTGGCCATGAGCTCCCGGAACAAGTATCTGGATGATTTTCAGAAAAAGCAGGCTGCCCAATTCTATGCCGCGCTTTGCCAGGGAAAGGAATTGGTGGATCGGGGAACCCTCAGTGTGGACCGCGTGAAAGCCGAGGTCATGCATCACTTGGGTCAAAACCGTTCCATGCGTATTATTTATATAGAAATTGTGGATGCCGAAACCATGCAACCCGAGCGGGAGGTTCATCCCGGTAAAAGCCTTCTCCTGGCCGCCGTCTGGCTCGACCAGACCCGCCTGATCGACAATCTCTTCCTGTAGCCGGTCCAGTCAGTCCCTGCGGGAGGCTCTTCACTTAAGCTCCGTTGATCCCGCTTTCGGATAAAAGGCTTTCCGTTACCATCCCGGCTTTAATCAAATCTGAAGCGTATTTCATTTTATGCTGGCCAACACGTGTTGGCTTATCATGAAATGCAGGGTCATGAGCTTCATTAACGACGATTTCCTTCTACAGACCAAAACGGCCCGGCGCCTGTATCACGAGGTTGCCTGTGATGAGCCGATTTTTGATTACCATTGTCATTTGCCGCCGCAGGACGTGGCCCGCAACCGGCGTTTTGCCAATCTTTTCGAAATCTGGCTGGAAGGGGACCACTACAAGTGGCGGGCCATGCGCACGAACGGAATTCCGGAGGAACTTTGCACGGGTAAGGCCGATCCTTATGACAAGTACATGGCCTGGGCCCGGACCGTTCCTCACACCTTGCGCAATCCGCTTTACCACTGGTCTCATCTGGAGCTGGTTCGCTATTTTGGGATAGATCAACTGGTGAATGAACAGTCGGCCCCTGCGATTTGGGAACAAGCCAATGCAAAGCTGAAGACGGACGCGCTTTCCGCCCATGGTATTTTGAAGTCGTTTCGCGTGTCGGTGGTATGTACAACCGACGACCCCACGGATACACTGGAACACCATCAGGCGATTGCCGCCGATCCCGGAGTCTCCACCCGCATCTATCCTACCTTCCGCCCGGACAAGGCGATGCAACTGCACAATCTGGAGCAGTTCAACGCCTGGACCGACAAACTGGCGGAAGTCTCCGGGCAGAAGGTGACTGATTTTACTTCTTTTCTTTCGGCCCTCCGTTCGCGCCATGATTTCTTCCATTCACTCGGAGGTCGTTTGTCTGACCACGGACTGGAAGCCTGTCCGGATACTTTCAGCACGGAAGAAGAGGCGGCGGTGATTTTCAATAAGGCCCGTCAAGGGGAGCCGGTCAGTGCCGTCGAGGCGGCGGGTTTTGCCGGGAACCTGATGCTGCACTTCGGGCGTTGGGATGCTGAAAAGGGGTGGACCAAGCAGTTGCACCTCGGAGCTATGCGCAACAACAACACCCGTCTATTCAATCAACTCGGGCCGGATATTGGCTGCGATAGCATCGGCGACGTTTCACAGGGAAGGGGATTAAGCCGCTATCTTGACCGACTGGACCAGGAGGGGGCACTGCCCAAGGTTGTGCTTTATAATTTGAACCCGGCAGACAACTATCTTTTTGCCACTATGATCGGTAATTTCCAGGACGGCAGTGTGGCTGGAAAAATACAGTTCGGTTCCGGCTGGTGGTTTCTCGACCAGAAGGAGGCGATGGAGTGGCAGATGAACGCTCTGTCCAACCTCGGCCTGTTCTCC
>CAZCJJ010000017.1:25267-34669 GCA_964499045.1 uncultured Opitutales bacterium
GTTGACGGACTCCCGCAGTTTTCTCAGCTATCCCCGGCACGAATATTTCCGCCGTATTCTATGCAATGTGGTAGGGAATGACGTGGAGTCCGGTCTGATCCCGAATGAATGGGAATTGTATTCCGATATGGTTCGCCGCATCTGTTATGGCAATGCCCGCGACTTTTTCGGCTTAAAGGCTGATGTTCTATGACGACTACCCTGTATCGGCAATTGGCAGAAAAAGCGGCCCGCGAAGCGGGACGCATTCTCCTGGAGGGTTCCGGTCTGCGTAAGGTCAATATGCAGGATGCCAAGGATGTAAAACTGAAGGCGGATGTGGAGTCTGAGAAGTATATCCGCAAACTCCTGCGGGAGGGATCCCGTTTCCCGGTCATTGGTGAGGAGGAAGGCGGTGACGGAGGATTGCCCTACGGGGATCAGCCCTATTGGGTGGTGGATCCTCTGGATGGCACTTACAATTATCTCAGAGGCTGGCCTTTGACTTGTGTCAGCATCGGTTTGATGCAGGGCATGCAGCCGTTATTGGGGGTTATTTATGACTTTGCCGGGGACCAATGTTACGTCGGAGCGACGGACCATCCTCTGACGATAAACGGGCGGCAATGTTATCCGCAATGGGCGGATAAGACCGATCATGCGGTATTGTTAACGGGGTTTCCCGTTGGCCGGGATTATTCCGGACCGGCCTTGCAGCATTTTCTCCAGGACATTCAACGTTTCCAGAAAATACGTATGATCGGGAGTGCGGCGCTGGCCTTGGCTTACGTGGCGACAGGAAGGGGTGATGTCTATACGGAGGAGGGCATCCGGCTCTGGGACATTGCGGCCGGACTGGCCTTGGTGAAGGCGGCGGGAGGCCATGTTTCCTGTCAGCCGGTTGAAGGCAAAGTGCTTGCCTACAATGTCTGGGCGGTCGGAAAACGGGAGTGGCTACCAAAGACCTGAGCTTGGAATCGCCATAAGCGTCTTGTCATCCGTTCGCGATAACGCAGGATAAAAAGCATGGCCGATAATTATGTGGTTATTATGGCGGGTGGGCGCGGTGAGCGTTTCTGGCCGCAAAGTCGTCTGGCACGCCCCAAGCACCTTCTGCCCATTGTGGGAGAGGATTCGATGTTGGGGCAGACTCTGGATCGCCTGGAAGGGGTGGTCCCGATGGACCATGTTCTGGTTATCACAAATGTGGAGCAACGGGAGGCGGTACTGGAGACCTGCCCCCGTCTGTCTCCGGCTAATGTCATTGCGGAGCCTGTGGGCAGGGATACGGCTCCAGCGGTGGGTCTGGCGACGTTGCTGGTCAAACAACGTTCTCCGGAAGCGGTCTTTGCCTTGCTACCAGCCGACCATGTCATCATGAACAAGGATGCCTTTGGCCAAGTGCTGCGGGCGGGATTTGCTCTGGCGGAAAAGCAGGACTGCCTTGTTACAATCGGCATTCAGCCGACCCACCCGGCTACCGGTTACGGTTATATTCAGAAAGGAGGCGCATTGTCGCCAGTGGAGGGGGTTTCCGCATTTAAAGTGGAACGGTTTGTGGAGAAGCCGGATCTGGAGACGGCCTGCGACTATTTGAAATCCGGCGATTTTTATTGGAATGCCGGTATGTTTATTTGGTCTGTGGCCTCAATCCAGGCGGCATTCGAATCCTATGTTCCCGAGCTGTCCAAAGCGTTCGCTGCGATTGAAAACGAACTTCAATCAGCTCAGCCTTTGGAAACGGTTTTAGCCCGGTCCTATCCTGAGCTGACCAGGATTTCGATCGACTATGCGGTGATGGAGAAGGCGACCAATGTTCTTACGCTGGAAGCCTTATTCGACTGGGATGATGTCGGCGAATGGCCAGCGGTGGCCCGCCATTTCCCGGCGGATGCAAAGGGTAACGTCACCCGTGGTCAGGCTTTGGTTATGGACGGTAAAAACAATATCGTGATGTCTTCCCAAGGCCATTTGACGGCGGTTCTGGGGCTGGAGGATGTCATTGTCGTCCAGACGGAAGATGCCACGTTGATCTGTCCCAGAGACAGGGCCCAAGACATCAAGAAACTGGTGCAGGCAGTGGCAAAAAATCCGGATTGGAAGCATCTGGTTTGATTCTTACCGGAGAGGCTCAATTGATTACTGAAACCCCAAGGAGCGGGGTGACCCCACCCCCGTATTGGGCCAAAGAGCGGCGTGAGGTCACACCGCCTCCCAGTCAAGGCCAGTAAACGACGCGTCCGCAACTATCGCAGTGGACCGGGCCGACCCGTTTACGGGTATCGGAAACCACTTCCCCGGACACCTTGAGGTGGCAGCCCTGGCATTTGTGATCTTCCAGCGGAACGACCCAAGGCGGGTTGATCTTACGCCCATGGGCTCGCTTGTAGGAAGCCAGGAATTCGTGACTGACTTCGGTTTCTGCTTCAGCTACAGCGGCTTTCAATGCCACCAGATCCGTTTTAAAGGTTTCCTCTCTGGCTTTCAGAGCACTCAGTTCTTTTTCCAGTAAGGTGATCCGTTCCGCACTGCTCTTTTCCGTTGCCGTCAGTTTTTCCTGACTTTCATCAATGTCGAGCAAGACACGAATCTCCTCCTCTTCCAGCTCCCCGATCCGGGTTTGGGTGGTTTCGATTTCGTGATTGAGGGCCTGATATTCCTCATTCTTTTTCACCTGCATTTGCTGGGTCTTGTACTTGAGTACCTTTTCCTCGGCCTCCTGAATTTCCTTTTCCAATTCCCGTCGCCGTACCTCCCGTGCTTTGAATGCCTCTCGGGCGGATTGGAGATCGCTTTTTTCCCCGGCAATTTTCGCCTCCAAATTCTGGCGTTCCCTGGGGAGGAGGGCAAGCTGGTGTTCCGTTTGCCACCGCTTGCTGTCGCGATCCTGAAGAATCAGTAGTTTTTCAATTTCAGGGTCCACGCAAGCACAATGCAGTGGCCTTTGGCTGGGGGAAAGCAAAAAAAAGCCAAGTCGGTGAGATAGGGGAACTATCGCGCCATAGACCGTGCCGTTTGCCGCATCCAGGGGTCGATATGGCGGTAAAAGGCCCGGTAGCCCCGGCAAAGGTAGTTGAGGGTGTATTCGCCCGTGGATGCCCGGCTGAAGCGGTGTTTGGGACAGCCTCCATGGCAGGCAAAATAAAATTCGCATTCCCCGCACTGGCCGGGCAATTCATCTTTTTTCGCTTGGCCAAAGGCTTGTTGGCGGGGAGAACACACCAAGTCTTCCAAGGGGACCTGCTTTATATTGCCGAGTTTGTACTCGGGATACACGTAATGGTCGCAGGAATAAACATCCCCGTTATACTCCATTGCTACTGCGGTACCGCAAGTTTCCGCATGGACGCAAAGCGACGAGGGGAGTTTCATCCAAAGGCCCAGCATCACGTCGAAGAGTTGCACAAAAACCCGGCCGATATCCTGGCGGACCCATTCGTCAAAAACCTTGATGTAGAAACGTCCGAAGTCATCCGGTGAGACAGACCATGGGGTGACCTTCGCGTAGTCTGCCTCCAGTTCTTCCGGGCTGTTGGGAGGGGCACAGAGGGTCTGTCCCCGTTCCCGGCAAGGCTCCGAAGGAGCCCGTTCCACAATCGGGATGAATTGCAGGAAGGAGGAACCGCATTCCTTCAGGAAGCGGTAAACCTCCCGCGGGTAGCGCGCATTCTTGCGGTTGAGGACAGTCAGGGTATTGTAATCAACCTGATAGTCTTGCAGGAGTTTTAACCCCTGCATAACTCTGGCAAAAGTAGGTTTTTGACCCCGGTCCACCCGGTAAGCATCGTGAAGATGCTCGGGCCCATCGATACTGATCCCGATCAGGAATCCTTCCTGTTTAAAAAAGGCGGCCCATTCGGGAGTAAGCAGGGTACCATTGGTTTGCAGGCTATTGGTGATTTTGTGCCTGCCTGCGTATTTTCGCTGCAATGCAACTGCTTCCTCAAAATAGGCCAGCCCCAGAAGCGTCGGCTCACCTCCTTGCCAAGTGAAGCAAATTTCCTCCGTGGGCTGTGAGGCTATATACTGACGGATATAGTTTTCGAGGAGGTCAACCGGCATACGCTGCTGCTCGCCAGGTTGATAGAAGGCGTTTTTTTCGAGATAATAGCAATAACGGCAGGCAAGGTTACATGCTGCTCCGGCTGGCTTAACCATCACATGGAAAGGCCACCGTTCCTTGCTTGTGTCTGTTTCGTTTTTGTTCAATTTCCGGTTGTCCTGCCACCCGATACACCGGAGGGGGCTCAGGCAGTGGGGTCTTTCGGTTTGTGCTTCCCGAGCAGGAATTCCACCACGTCCGCCGCCGTGTAGTCACCCTTCATCGCCGGGCCTGCTTTGACCCAGTCGCTCAGACAGTCTCCCGCCGTCAGAATGGCAGGTTCGAGGGCATCTCCCTCCAGTGACTGACCGATTCCAATCGCTCCCAGCAGACCATTACAAAGGCATTTGCGTCCGATCGTATCCTTGATGTCGCCGCCTTTACGGAGATAATCCTCCACCGGCTCGCTCGGACAGCGGTAAATGATTTTTCCTTCCGGACCGAGGACCGGCTTGCGCAGGTATCCGAGATCACAGCAACGTTCGCGTGACTCGTAAACCTCCTGCTTGGCCAGTGTTCCCTCGTGTTCAACCACCTTGAAGGGGAATCCTGTCGGTGAAGCCTTCAGGTCGGTTGTGACATGGACGACCTCGTGACGGGCTTTTTCCAGAATCGGGAGCCGGTAGTTCGGGTCTAGCCCGGAATCCTGACAGAAGGCGAAGGGCGTACCGCTTTGAATCCCTACGGCACCCTCATTGAGGGCGGTTTCCAGATCTTCCGGACGAATGAAGTTTCCGGCCAGCCAGAAGGGCAGGCCCAAGGCCTTCATTTTGTTGAGATCGGCATTGTCCTTCTCACCGTAAAGCGGCTGATCGGGAAGCGGATTCCGGTTTCGGGGAGGTGTATTATGACCTCCGGCCTGATAGTTTTCTATAATGAAACCATTGATTTCCCCGCTGGACTTGCGGATTAAGGCCTGAGCCAGCGTGTGAGAAGAGACAATAGGGAGAAAACGGGGCCGTTTCAGGGATTTTCCGAGAACCTCCATCCATGGAGTCGGATCGAACTTGAGTTTGAAATCATGGCCGGCAGCAGCGCCTTCGACATTAAACGGAATGCTTGTCAGCTCACCATTGGCCAGCTTGTCCAGTGCTCCGGGGATGGCAACTGGGATACCGGCCCCCATCAAGACGTAATCAACTCCGGCAATCATGGCCCCGAAAAGCGAGGGCAGGGTGGGGACCTGAAGTTTTTCCATCAGATTCAGCCCGATTTTTCCTTCCAGCCCCTCCCGGGCGAGAAAGATTTCACAAAAGTGCGCCGCTACCACGACCTCAATCCAAGACTGGGGAGAGGCATGAGAGGGCATTGGCCCCATCTGAAAACGCTTTTTACCTTTGTACCACTCCTTGTTCAGGTACTTGGCCAGAATGCGTTCACGGATGGCCGGAAAGGGGAAGGCTTCAAGGGCATAACGGATTTTTCCGTCCGGATCCCCCTGCTGTAAACGCCGCATCAACAGCGTGTCCAATGCGGTTCCGGAAACCACACCCAACTGCCCCGTCTTGGCCACTGCGCGCGCGAGCTTCCAATGTGATACACCAGCGCCCATGCCCCCTTGTATGATCAAAGGCCATTTTACCTCCGTCGCTGGACTGGAGGTGCTAGAATGAAAATTATCTGTCTGCATGTTGCCGTTCCGTGCGTTGTTAGAGACGCTGGATCCCTGACTATTGAGTCTAGGATAGTGTGAACACGTTGCCTCCGTGCGAGTCTTTGGTTTTTTTATTAGATTTACTGGTAGATACTATAAAAAATTCTGGTGCTAACAAGGGCTAATAAGCGGATTTGAACGATTGATTCAAAGAGCCTGATATGCCACGTTTTTACGAACATCGTCATGGGGGCCTGTTTACTTGAATGCGGCTTTGATCAGGTCCTCGGCGGAGGGATCGGGAGGCAGTTTCTCTCTGGCTTTGCGCAGGGCCTTATCGGCGTCGGCCGGTTTAAAGCCGAGGCTGATCAGGGCCGCCAGAGCATCGTGATAGATACTGCCTTCGGGGCTTGCCGCCGCCGGAGTGCCGGGGGAGCGTGCTTGTTCACCGGAAATACCGGGGACTCCGACTTTGTCGCGTAGTTCAATGACCAGCCTTTCAGCGGTTTTCTTCCCGATGCCGGGGCATTTGGCCAAGAGGGCAACATCTCCTTGGGCAATGGCGTTGCTGAGGGCCTCGACGGACAGGCGGCTCAGGATGGAAAGGGCTATTTTGGGGCCGATTCCCGAGACTTTTTCTACCAGCAACTGGAAAAAATCCCTTTCCCCGAGGGTATAAAAGCCGTAAAGAGCCTGACTGTCCTCCCGATAGACGGCGAGAGTATGGAGTTTGACCTGGGCTCCGGCGCGCGGCAGCTTTTCAGCCGTGGTCACCGGGATATGGAGTGCATAGCCAATTCCGTGGGCGGCGATAACCGCACGGAGGGGGCTTGCTTCAATTAAAGTGCCTTCTATGAATACAATCATTGGGGCAGGGGGTGTAAGGTGCTAACCCGGTTATTCCTTCAGTCCCAGCACATCCTCCATCCGGTATAGTCCTGGCGGTTGGCCGAGGGCCCAACGGGCGGCATGGAGAGCGCCCTGGGCAAATATTTTCCGGTTGGAGGCCTTGTGGGTGAGCTCAAGACGTTCGCCATCGCCGGCAAAGAGGACAGTATGGTCACCGACCACATCCCCTCCGCGGAGGGCATGCATGCCGATTTCATCGTCCGGTCGGGCTCCGATCAGCCCCTGTCTGCCGTGCTGGACCTGATCGGCGCTGAGTTGACGGGCTTCACGGACAACCTCCAGCAGGCGCTCTGCCGTGCCGCTGGGGGCATCTACTTTGTGCCGGTGGTGCATTTCCACGATTTCCGGGTCATAGCCCTGGCCGAGGATACGGGCGGCTTTGGCGGTAAGATAAAAGAGGAGGTTGACGCCGATGGAATAGTTTCCGGCCCAGACGATGGGGATGCTTTGGGTGCATTCCAGAATAGCTTCCCGTTCCGCTTCGGTATGGCCTGTTGTGCCGATGACGAGTGCTTTTCCTGCTTCGGCAGCCACTCGGGCGATGGCCGGAGTGGCGTTATGCACGCTGAAATCGATCACGGCGTCCACACCCTTCATTGCGGGGATGGGATCGCCGGCGTCGATGGTGTGTACAATCTTTGCCTGATGAGAGGCGGCGGCTTCAAGGATGGCTTGTCCCATCCGGCCTTTGGCCCCATTGAGGAGAATATTCACAGTATCCATGATCAGAAGCCCAGTGACTTGAGGGTATCCAAAAGGCGTGCCCTGGTCTCACCCTCCATTTCGCACAGTGGCAGCCTGACCTCGTCCGAATGAATACGGCCTGCCTTGGCGAGAGCTGTTTTTACGGGAACCGGATTGGGTTCGATGAAAAGGTCCCTGAAAAGCCGGTGGTACTTATTGTGAATCTGCCTGGCTTCGCCGAAATCGTTCCGGAGTGCCATGTCCACCATTTGGACCAGATCCCCGACGATCAGGTTGGAGGCGACGCTGATGACTCCCTTGGCCCCGAGCGACATGAAGGGGAGAGTCATGCTGTCATCACCGCTGAGGATGAGGAATTCCGGCCCCAGTTTTTCGACCAGGCTGGAAACTTTTTCGCAGCTGCCGCCCGCTTCCTTGATCCCGAGAACGTGGGGATATTTTTCATGCAGGCGGGCGGTGGTTTCAACGCCTATCTCAATGCCGCAGCGACCCGGGATGGAGTAAAGGATAATGGGCTTGGCAGTGGCTTCGGCAACAGCCGAAAAGTGGCGGAATAGGCCCTCCTGACTGGGCTTGTTATAGTAGGGGGCAACGACCAGTATGCCGTCTACATCAGAGCTGTCGGCGGCCTTGGTCAGGCTGACGGCTTCGGTGGTGGAGTTTGAGCCGGTCCCGGCGAGCAGAGGTACCCGGCCGGCGGTGGTGCGGGCCATGGCCCGGATGACATCCATGTGCTCGGAGTGATCGAGGGTGGGGGATTCGCCCGTCGTTCCCACGGCAACCAGTCCGTTGATTCCCTCCTGAATCTGGAACTGCACCAGGCTTTCCAGATCATCAAAGGCCACCTTTCCATCCCTGAACGGAGTGATCAGGGCCGTGTGGACTCCATAAAATTGAGTTGTCTTCATAGTTGAAATCGACGCTAATGTTTACTCTCGCTGGCAAACAGTAACAGGCAAAAGCCAGCCTCATGACAACGGTAAATTTCAAAGCATTCCTGTCTCATGTCCGAAACAATGGAAATCTTCAATAGTCTGCTGCAGCTTGCGGTTGAAAATGGCGCCAGCGACATTCATGTCAAATCGAACAAAGCTGCGGTTTTGCGCTTGAGCGGCCGTCTGGAGGGGGTGGAGATGGACGCCCTGACGCCGGAACAGATCCTGGAGTTTATTGAGAGCTCGGTTCCGGCCCAGTTTTATGAAAACTGGAAGAATGACAGTCAGATCGACTATTGTTACGACCTCTCGGAAAGCGGGTTGGGCCGCTTTCGTGTCAATGGCTTTTACCAGCGCGGCCTTCCCGGTGTGGTCTTTCGACATGTGAAGGACCAGCCCCCCACCTTCGAGGAGTTGAACCATGATGCGGAAACCTTTCGCAAACTGAGCCTGCTCAAGGACGGAATTGTTCTCGTATGCGGGGCCACAGGCTCGGGCAAGAGCTCAACTCTTGCCGCCATGTTGGAGTTTATCAATGAACATTATGATCGGCACATCATCACACTGGAGGACCCGATTGAATTCAATTACACGGACAAGCGTTCGGTGGTGAACCAGCGTGAGATCGGGATTGATGCTCCCTCCTTTGAACTCGGGCTGAGGGCGGCCCTGCGTCAGGATCCGGACATCATACTGGTTGGTGAAATGCGCGATACCAATACCTTTGAAACCGCACTTCATGCCGCGGAAACCGGACACTTGGTCTTTGGTACGCTCCACGCTGCCAATGCACAGCAGGCGATACAGCGGCTCTTTGAGTTTTTCCCGGTGGAACAGCAGCAAAGCATGCGCCGCCAGATCGCGGGGGTGCTCCGTGCCACCATTACACAGAAACTCCTGCCCTCCATGGCCGGCGGCCGTGTCCCGGCAGCCGAAGTGCTGATTGTGGACTCTGTAACCCGTAAAGTTATTGAGGAGGGGGAGTTCCAGAAGATACCCCAGATAATCGACTCAGGCAGCGATTCGGGATCCAAATCATTCAATGCTGACCTCTACCGCTTGATCAAAGCAGGCCACATTTCCAAACAGGACGGCCTCGCCTTCTCCCCGAATCCCTCCGCTTTGGAAATGAACCTCAAGGGCATCTTCCTGAGTACCGGTGGCTTGGTCGGGTGATC
>CAZCJJ010000018.1:0-15713 GCA_964499045.1 uncultured Opitutales bacterium
GCGGATTCAGGGCGCGCCTTGCGCTTCATCGCTTCTGAGCTTCGTGAATATTCCAAGATAGGGTCTTTCCCGTCCAATGGCATCCAAATCGCTATTGCTATCACAATCGAAATCCAAATCGAAAAGACACGGCAGAATCCTGGAAACGATGGGTGTCCTGAATTGTCTCCTGGAAACGATGGGTCTTCTGAATTGTCTTCCTGAATTGTCTCTTGTGCGTCCGCCCTTCTGCCTCGTATTTTTTTTGAGGGATGGGGAGGGAAATGGCGTTAGAAAGAGGATATGATTAAGCGTACCGGGTATTATACGGGGGTTATGTTTTCTCTAGCGGGGGGGCTATCAGTGTTGGCGGCTGAGGATCCGGAAGCGATTGAGGGGCTGGTGCGGGATGCGTATGCAAACAGTCCGGATTTGCAGGCGGCCTATGCCCGCTGGCAGGGGGCATTGGAGGGGGTGCCTCAGGCGGGATCATTGCCGGATCCGAGGGTGGGCTATGGTTACTTCATTGAGCAGATGGATACGCGTCAGCGTTTTTGGGTGGAACAGGCCTTTCCGGGCTTTGGTAAACGTGGTTTGCGTGCCGGGGTTTCAGCGGAAGCATCCCGGGTGGCGGCCGATGGTCTGGAGGCGGTGGCGGCGGACATCCGGATGCGGATGCTGGGGGCGGTGGCGGACTGGGTACTGGTTACAAGATCAGCTGACTTGGTGGAGGAAAATCTGCATCTGGTAGAGCAGTTGGAGCAGGTGGCCTTGCAACGTTACCGGGCGGCGGAAGCATCGCAGGCGGATGTGTTGCGTCTGCAAATGGAAGTGGATGCCTTGAAAGTGGATCTGGAAAGCTGGCAGCAGCGGAAACCGGCGGTGCAGGCCCGTTTGAACGCGGTGCGGGGCAGGCCGCCCGAATACCCGGTGCCCGCTATCGGCGGTTTGCCAGGGTTGGAGCCGATCTCCGGGTCTGGTCCCGGCGGGGAATTTTTTTCGCTGACCGGTAATCCGGACCTGCGGCAGAGCCAAAGCCGTATCCGCCAGGCGGAACAGGCCCGTACCTTGTCCCGCCGCGAATCCCTGCCCGATGTCACCGTAGGACTCGAATATATGGAAAACCGGGCGGGCGCACCGAACGAGTTGATGGCCATGGTCTCAATCAATATCCCGGTTTGGCAGGGGCGTTACCGGGCTATGCGCCGCGAGGCTAACGCGAATTTACGTGCGGCAGAAGCGGATTACGATGCCCTCTATCAAAAACTGCAGGCGGAGGCCCGAATGGCCCGTTATGAAGAGCAGGATGCCGCGCGGAGAGTCCGTCTTTTTCAGGAGTCCCTCCTCCCCAAAGCCCGACAGAGTCTGGCTATTCTGGAGTCGGGCTACAAAACCGGGAGCAGCGGGTTCCTTGATTTGCTGGAGTCCCAGCGGACGGTGCTGGAACTGGAACTCGCCCTGGCCCGGGCGGAAACCGAATACTTTATCCGGCGGGCCGAATGGCAGCGTCTGACTGGCCCCTACCTCAGCGATGTAGCTCAGTCTGTTCAAACTCTGGACAAGCAATCCGATGAATAAAAAAACGCTATTGAAAACGGCGGGCATAATCGCCGTCCTTGGTCTGGTCTTTGGACTGGGCCGGATGTTGGCACCGGGTGGAGATCATGCCGGGGCACACGGCGACCACGATGCGCATGCGGATCATGGCAGTGCCGGGAAAGCTGCGGCTGAAACCGTGTGGACCTGTTCGATGCACCCCCAGGTGCGCCAGCCGGATCCCGGTAAATGCCCGATCTGTGCGATGAACCTGATCCCGCTGACGGGTGACGATGATGCGGATGAAGTTGAGCTTCCCCGTCTGCGGCTGAGCGAGCGGGCCCTTGCGTTGATGGCGGTTCAAACAGCACCCGCCCAACGGGCGGAAGCCTATGCGGAGTTGCGGTTGCCGGGTAGGATTGCGGTGGATGAAACGCGCAAAGCGGAGGTGGCGGCCTGGTTTGCCGGGCGGATAGACCGGCTCTATGTCGATTTTGCGGGGACCCGTGTGAGGGTGGGGGAGCATCTGGCGGAGATGTACAGCCCGCAGCTTTTTGGGGCACAGGAGGAGTTTTTGCAGGCCATGCGTTCGGTGGAGCGCCAGGGCGAAGGCACATCTGATGCGTTGGTGGATGCCGCCCGCACGAAGCTGCGTCTCCTCGGTTTGAGTGAACGGCAGATTGATGCTTTGCGGGAGAAAGGAGAAGCCTCCACTCATTTGACCTATTATTCACCGGTGTCAGGCACGGTGCTTGAGCGCAGGGTGTCCACCGGTCAGTATGTGGAAACAGGTACCCCCATGTATGACATTGCCGACCTGTCGCAGGTCTGGGTGAATCTGGAAGCTTATGAATCCGAATTGCAGTGGCTGCGTTTCGGACAGGAAGTCATGATTGAGACGGCGGCCTATCCGGAAGAAAGGTTTCAAGGGCGCATCGCGTATATCCAGCCGGAGATCGACGGGCAGCGTCGTACGGCTCGGGTTCGGGTGAATTTGCCGAATGAGGAGCGCAAATTAAAACCCGGGATGCTGGTCATGGGGACGGTGAAAGCCCGCATCGGTTCCAGGGGCGAGGTGTACGATGCATTCCTGGCGGGGAAATGGATCAGTCCGATGCATCCGGAAATCATCAAGGAAGGCCCGGGCACCTGTGATGTTTGCGGGATGGATCTGGTCCCGGCGGAAGCCATGGGGTATTTTGCTTTGTCGGTGGAGGAGTTGGAGGACCCCCTGCTCATCCCGGCGACGGCGCCTTTGCATACTGGCAAGCGTTCCGTGGTGTATGTGCGCCTGCCGGAGGAGGAGCGTCCGGTGTTCGAGGCGCGTACCGTGGTGCTTGGGCACCGGCTGGGTGATGCTTATCCGGTGATCAGTGGTTTGGATGAAGGTGATTTGGTGGTGACGCATGGTCAGTTCAAGATCGACAGTGAACTGCAAATCCGTGGGCGCCCGAGCATGATGGCTCCGCAAGCGGAAACAGCGGCGAACCAGGAAGAGGCAGGTTCTCCGCGCGATCCGCCCAAGCCAACGGTGCTGGAAGCTTCGGTGGATGAAGCGTTCAGCAAGGAACTGATCCCTCTGGTCGAGGCTTACCTTGCCTTGGTTGAAGGGCTGGCGGCGGATGATGTGGCGGCGGCCGGAGAAGGCCTGAAGGCTTTGCACAATGACTTGCTCGCCATTGGACAACACCGGCTAACTGGGGATGCCCACGTGGCCTGGATGGATTCTTACCGAAAACTGCATCAGATCACGCATGCGATGACGGAAACACCCTCCATTGCCCATTACCGGGATCACTTGCAGGCCCTGACTCACATCATGGAGTCGATCTACGTCACTTTTGGCGGCGGTCATTTGCCCCCGGTGAACCGCGCCTATTGTCCGATGGTGGATGGGGATCAAATCGGAACCTGGCTCCAGCGCGGCGACCGCGTTACCAATCCCTACTGGGGAGACACTATGTTTCGTTGCGGAGATATCATTGGACCGCTAACTGCAAATCCGGGCTTAGGGAGTGAAGAATGAAGAATGAAGAATGAAGAATGTGGGGGCATTTCATCTGGGAGTTGGTGGGACAGATTTCCTGCTGGAGTCCCGCCTTCAGGCGGTCCCCACCCGCCTCAAGACCGACTGAAGTCGGAACTTGCTCCAGCGAAAACGCTCAGATTGCCCTTGGCTGAAGAAGACAGATTGCTGGCGGACCCGATTTCGGGTTGCTACGCCAAGCACCATTAAGATTAACGACACTCACGAATGACATCCATACTACGCTTTTTTCTGGAGCAGAAACTGGTGGCAGTGCTGCTGGCCTTTCTCCTTTTGGGTTGGGGGGTGTCGGTTGCACCCTTTGACTGGAAACTGGACTGGTTGCCCCGCAACCCGGTGCCGGTGGATGCCATCCCGAACCTCGGGGAAAACCAGCAGATTGTTTTCTCGGAATGGGCAGGCCGTTCTCCCCGTGATGTTGAAGATCAGGTGAGCTACCCCCTGACTGTTGCCCTGCTCGGGGTGCCGGGCGTGCATGAGGTACGCAGTTTGTCGATGTTCGGGTTTTCCTCCATCTTCATTATCTTTGAGGAGGATATTGAGTTTTACTGGGCCCGTTCCCGCATCCTCGAGCGTCTGAACAGTTTGCCGTCCGGGACACTGCCAGCCGGGGTTCAACCGGCACTGGGTCCGGATGCGACGGGGCTCGGGCAGATATTCTGGTATTCACTCGAAGGACGTGATCCGGAAGGCAAGCCCACAGGGGGCTGGGATCTGCAGGAATTGCGGAGTATTCAGGACTGGTATGTGCGCTATGGATTGCAATCCGCCGGAGGCGTCAGCGAAGTTGCTTCGATCGGGGGGCATGTGGCGGAGTACCAGGTGGATGTCCATCCGGAGAAACTGCGTATTCATGATGTGACGCTCGAGCAGGTGCTGGATGCGGTGCGCCGAAGCAACTTGGATGTCGGGGCGCGATCGACGGAGATCAACCGCGTGGAGTACCTTATCCGCGGGGTCGGCTTTATCCAATCGACAGACGATCTGGAGAGGGCGACGGTCCGCCTGGGGCCGGATAATACGCCTATTCTGGTTCGCGATGTCGCCACGGTGACACGGGGTCCGGCGGAGAGACGCGGAGCCCTGACCCTTGGAGGGGCTGAGGCGGTCGGGGGCGTTGTCGTTGTGCGGGAAGGCTACAACCCGATGCAGGCTTTGCAGAATGTACACGACAAGATTCGCGAGTTGGGTCCAGGTTTGCCATCCAAAGTGATCATACGCTGGGAGCAAACGGATGTGCCGTCGGTCCGGGCCTTTGCCGCCGCGCAAGGGCTGGAACCTCCGGGGATAAACGGGGTGCCTGACCAGGAAAGTTGGGGTGCCTGGCTGCGCTCACCGGGAGGAGAAGCCGTCCCTGAATGGCTGACGCTCAGCAGCGTGGCCATCGTTCCTTTTTATGACCGCACGACGCTGATTCAGGAAACTCTCGGGACACTGAATGATGCGCTCATTCAGCAGATACTGGTCACCATGATTGTGGTCATTGTCATGGTCCTGCACCTGCGGGCCGCGCTGGTGATCAGCGTACTGTTGCCGCTTTCCGTGCTGACGGCATTCATCCTGATGAAGCAGTTCGGGGTTGATGCCAACATCGTGGCCCTCGCGGGTATCGCCATTGCGATCGGGACGATTGTGGACATGGGGATCATCCTGACCGAAAACGTGCTTCGCCAACTGAAGGAGGCTTCCACGGATGAACCCCGTCGCGAGGTGGTGTTACGGGCGACGAGTGAAGTGGCTTCTGCCATCCTGACGGCGATCAGCACCACGATCATCAGTTTCCTCCCGGTATTCGCGATGACCGGGGCGGAAGGAAAAATGTTTATCCCGCTGGCCTACACCAAGACCTTTGTCCTGCTGGCTTCAATTGTGATTTCGCTGACCATCTTTCCGACCGTACTTTATTTGTTGCTTGCCCGACGTTGGGATGGCGCGCATCTGCAACGGCTCCTCTGGTTTGGCCTGGGCTGTGTGGGGGGCCTCAGTTTCCTGACCGGCTTGCTCGGCGGAGGAACGGTCCTTTGGGTGTCTGGACTCATCCTGACTCTATTGGTCGTACTGCGCCTGAGCCCCGTCCGCCCGACGGACTTTCTGCCATCGTCCCTGCAATCGGTTCTCTCAACGGCGGCGATCCAAAGAGGCACCCGGCTTCTGCCCCTGTTGTTTGTTATGGCCGGGGTAGTCTGGTTGTTGACGACCCTGTGGGAGCCCCTGGGGCCTGCTTACGGGATGACGCGCAACCTGCTGTTTGTCTGCGGGCTGCTCGGTGGTTTGCTGGGAGTGTTCTTTCTTTTATCGAAGGCTTACGAGCCGGTGTTGCGCTGGGCTCTGCATTACAAAGCTTGGTTTCTGCTGGTTCCCTTCAGTGTGGTGGTTTTCGGTCTGGTGGTATGGCTGGGCTTTGCCCGGGTGTTTCAGTTTGTACCAGCCACGATTTCAATGCTCGGGGGGGAGGAGGAATGGGTCACGCATTCCAGCCCCTGGGTTGGGGCAAGCCATGAGTTTCCCGGTCTGGGCCGTGAATTCATGCCACCGCTGGATGAAGGGGCCTTTCTCTGGATGCCGACGACCATGCCGCATGCCTCATTTGGCGAGGCACTGGAGGTGGTGCGCTATCAGGATCAGGCCATTGCAGGTGTTCCGGAAGTGGAGACGGTGGTGGGCAAGATCGGTCGGGCCGAGACAGCCCTGGATCCGGCTCCGGTTTCCATGATTGAATCGGTTATCTTTTACAAGCCCGAGTACATCACGGATGAGGCCGGGCGTCGTATTGCTTTCCGTTACGACCGGCGAAGCGAACGTTTTGTGCGGGATGAGGCGGGTGAGTTGATCCCGGACCGCCGTGGGCGTCCGTACCGGCAATGGCGGGACCATATCCGGTCCCCGGAGGATATTTGGGCTGAGATTGCGGAAGCCGCGCATATTCCCGGGACGACCTCCGCGCCGTTGCTGCAACCGATAGAGACCCGTCTGGTGATGTTGCAAACGGGTATGCGGGCACCGATGGGGATCAAACTGCGCGGCCCTGATCTGGAGACGCTGGACCGGGTCGCGGTGCGGATGGAAGGCTTGTTGCGGGAAGTTCCACAGGTGGCAGCGGCAACGGTCAATGCCGACCGGGTAGTCGGAAAACCTTATCTGGAAATAGAAATCAACCGGGAAGCGATTGCCCGTCATGGCTTGAACGTGGTGGACGTGCAGGAAGTCATTGCCACCGCGATAGGCGGTCAGGAAGTGGGTATGACGGTGGAAGGCCGCGAACGTTACCCGATCCGTGTCCGCTACCCGCGTGAGGTGCGCAACACGGTGGAGGATCTGGAGGCGGTTTTGGTGGACGCTCCAACCGGGGCCAGAATTCCTCTTCGCGAGATAGCCAGCGTGAATTATGTGCGGGGCCCCCAGATGATCAGGAGTGAGGACACTTTCCCGGTTGCCTACATCACCTTTGGGGGGCAGGCCGGTTTGCCGGAGGTGGATGTGGTGGAAGCGGCCCGGGACTATTTGCAGGCCAAAGTGGATTCCGGTGAGTTGCTGGTTCCGCCGGGGGTGAGCTGGAAATTCGCTGGCAGCTACGAGCATCAAGTGCGGGCGGTAAAGACATTGTCGGTGGTTTTACCCGTGGCACTGGCCCTGATTTTCCTGATCCTTTATTTCCAGTTCCGGAAAGCATCGATCACACTGATTGTTTTCAGCAGCATCATGGTGGCCTGGGGCGGGGGATTCACGATGCTGTACTGGTATGGCCAGCCCTGGTTTCTTGATTTCAGTGTGTTTGGAGTGAATCTGCGTGAGCTGTTCCAGTTGCATCCGGTGAATTTGAGTGTGGCGGTATGGGTCGGCTTCCTTGCGCTCTTTGGGATTGCGGTCGATGACGGGGTGGTGATGGCAACCTACCTTAAACAGAGTTTCCGGGACAGGCGGACCAGGACGGTGGCGGAAATACGGGAGGTGGCTGTCGCAGCGGGCCTGCGCCGCCTGCGCCCCTGCCTGATGACCACAGCCACGACGATCCTTGCGCTGCTGCCGATTTTGACAGCGACCGGACGCGGAGCGGACATCATGATCCCCATGGCCCTGCCCAGTATCGGCGGTATGCTGTTCGTGTTGCTCTCTCTCGTCACCGTCCCGGTCCTTTATTCCTGGATCGAAGAACGGAGTTCGTAGTTCGGATATCGAAGTTCGGATATCGTAGCCGCGCCCGTGAGGGCGTGGATCGGAGTTGGGGATAACGTCGGAGACCACGTTCTGACGAACGCGGCTACGTATCGGCGGAAGCGGGGTAGCTGCCTTCGTAAGAAGGTGGCTCTCGGTGGGTGAAATTTGTTGGAACGCGGCTACGTTTGGAAGTGTTTCCGGGTGGAATTTTATTGCTGCCTTGACGGCGCATCATGGTCATTCTCTGCTGCAGGATCATGGTGGAAAAAAACAACATACTGAATCGCCGCAATGTGGTGGCTGTTGTGTGGGATTTTGACAAGACCCTGATCCGGGGTTACATGCAGGCCCCGCTTTTCCGGCGTTATGGGGTGGATGAGAAACGATTCTGGCTGGAGGTGAACCAGTTACCGGAGATCTATGCCCGGCGCGGGGTGAAGGTTTCGCGAGATACGGTTTACCTGAATCATCTGCTCAGTTTCATTAAGAACGGTCCGATGAAAGGCTTGCAGAACAAGGACCTGAGGGAGCTGGGGAAGGAGCAGACTTTTTACCCGGGCCTGCCTGATTTTTTTCGTGAACTGCGGGAGGTGAGCAACCGGAAGAAGGAGTACCGGAAGCACGACATCCATCTGGAGCACTATATCATCAGCACCGGCCTGGCGGAAATCATCCGGGGCAGTGTGATTGCTCCTGAAGTGGAGGGCATTTATGGCTGTGAATTCGTGGAAAGCCCGTTGCCGCCGCATTTCAGTCGTCAGGATGAACTGGCGATTGAGATGGAATTTGAAATCAGTCAGATCGGCGTGATGGTCGATAATACCGCCAAGACCCGCTATGTTTTTGAAATCAACAAGGGGACGAATAAAAACCCGGATATCGATGTTAATGCCCGGATTGCTCCGGATGACCGTCGCGTGCCGATCAGTAACATGATCTATGTCGCGGATGGCCCGAGTGATATCCCTGTCTTTTCCGTGGTCAAACGGAACGGTGGTAAAACCTTTGCGGTTTACGATCCGGATAGCCCCGGTGAATTCGCCCAGAATGATGCCTTACAGCAGGACGGCCGGGTCGATTCCTACGGCCCGGCGGACTACCGGCCAAGCTCACAGACCAGTCGATGGCTGAAGCTTCAGGTCGAGCTGATCTGTGACCGCATCGTGCGCGAAAAAGAGGAGGCGCTCAATGCCAAGGTCGGGCGTCCACCCCGCCACCTTCATGATCCGGACTCCGATGAAACACCCCATCCGGATCCGATACCCCGCCAGGAAACTTTGTTCACTGATTGAAAAACCAACCTCAAACCATCCTTAGTCATGATTAAAAAACTGATACTCGGAATACTTGCTCTACTTGTTGTCGTCGCCATTGGCGCAATTGTTTTTGTCACTCTCATGTTGGACCGGACTGTGAAAACGGCGGTTGAGCGTTTTGGTCCGGAAATCACCGGGACTACGGTCACGGTGGACAGTGTCAGCATTTCGCTTATGACCGGTGCCGCGACCATTCGCGGTCTTTATGTCGGCAATCCCGAAGGCTTCAGTTCGGAAAAGGCCTTTTCATTCGGGGAGGTGCATGTGGATCTTTACACCGGCTCAATCCTTAAGGACGTGATCGTGGTGGAGGAGATCCGGATCATCGAGCCGGAATTTGTTTTTGAACGTACACTGCGGGGAAGTAATCTGGACAGCCTGAAATCGCAGGTGGACCAGAATCTGGCCCGCTATCGGAGGGATCCGTCCAGCGCCCCGGCAGCCCAGGCGGAAACGGAACCCAAGCGGTTTATCATTCAGGATTTTCAAATCGCGGACGGGTCGATCGACCTCCAGCTGATGGGGCAGGGCGGAAACGTGCCACTGCCCGCAATTAGCCTTCAGGATATCGGTCAGGATGCAGGTGGAATTACCGCAGATCAGGCAGCTGCGGAAATCCTCGGCATTGTCCTTGATCAGGTGGTTGCGGCCGCTGTGCGCCTCGCTTCGGATGTCCTCCGCACCGGGGAAAGCCTCGGCTCCGACGCCGGTGAAGCCGCCGGCGGCTTGATGGATACGGTTCGTGGTCTATTTGATTAACACGGAGGCGGTGTGACCTCACGCCGCTATTGGGGGTGATGCGTATCGTAGTCGGCCCGTTCAGGCCCGGCTGGCCCAAAGGCGGAGGCTTTTCAACATGAAGCCTTCGAGGGCGGCGGCCTCATTGAAGTTCACTTCCAGCAACCCGGCGGCTTTTTCCAGTTCAGCGATGGTCTGGCAAAAGGCTCTTGAAGGCAACTGGTGCAGATCGCGCAGGGCAAATTGGCGGGTTGCCTGCTCGATGGCCCCGAACATTTGTTGACGCAGGCTTTTAAACACCCCGGTTTCGAGGGCGGCCCATTCTTCATCCGACAGATTGGGATCGGTTTCCGCCCGGACGGTTTTTTCTTCCGCCCAGAGTGTGTCGCTCAACTGTTTAAGTATGGCCGAGAACCGGTAAATCAAGCCGTAGAGCGGCAGGACAAGGTTGACGGCATTTTTGCGGCCGGGCCGGGTGTTGCTGAGGGTATCCAGCCAGTCACTGTAGTCGGTGAGCCAGGCTTGCCAGTCAGGATCCTCCAGCCCATGGGCGGAGGACTGCACCCGCACACTCATACACCGGCTCCGGATCGTGGCCATGAGGTCGTAGGGGCGGGTGGTGAGGAGGAAAAGAGTGGTGTCCGCCGGGGGCTCTTCCAGTGTTTTGAGGAAGGCATTGGCAGCCTGCGGTTGTAGGCGGTCGGCTTCGTAGATTGCAGCGACTTTGCGCCCCTCCTGATTGGGGGATTGGTTGACCTTGCGGATCAATTCGCGGATACCATCCACCGGGATGCGCCGCATTTTGTTGGCCGGGCGCAGACTGAAGAAATCGGGATGCCGGGTGGCGGGGATGGAGCCCCCTAGCATACGGTCCGCCACGGCGAGGGCGGTCTGTTCCAAGTCGTTGAGGTTATCGCCGTGCAGGAGGATGGCGTGGGCCAAGTGCCCTTGTTTGCGTGCCCGTTCGAGCACCATTCCGGCCTGATCGCCGTCATTGCCAAGTGTATGGGGTGGAGCCGACATGACACTCAAGGCCGGAGTCTTAAAATGCGAGTGTACCGGCAAATCCGAAACTGACGGAATTGCTCACCTTGAAGTTGTTGGAACTGTTGCCATTTTCACGGAACTGGTAGCGGCGGAGGAATTGGCCTTCGACAAAGCCCCTTACGGCAAAAATATCATTAAACCAATGGCTGAGCCCCAAGGTGGCGGCAACGGTACGCTCATGCAAAGCCCGGTTCAAGCCGGGGGCGCGTTTATTGACCGCATACTGGTTCACGCGATACTCTCCGCTTAGATCCACATAGGTGTGCTTGTCGCCAAAGAGATCGTAGCTCAGTGTGGCCCCGTTAAAAGTCCGGAGACGCAGGCGCTCCGTGATGCGCCAATCGACGCCCACAATGCCAATCAACTGATCCTGCTCCTGTAGGCGTGAACGGAAAAAAGCACCGGCGTAAAGGTTGATATCATCGGTGATCTGGTAGGCCGGGCCGACCATAATGGAGTAGTGAAACCCTTCGTCCAAACTGGCTCCGGCTTCCGCTCCCCAGTTGATGGTTCCCATGGCCATCAGGCTCCAGTCGTCGTTGAAGGTTTCTCTGCCGAGGAAAGCAACGCCGAAGTTCTGCAGGTGTTTGAAAGGGGAGGCGGCGGAAAAGTCGTAATGGCCGTAGCGGTAGTTGAGGTCAGCCTGCAGGAAGCGTTTTTCGGAGATGCTGGTGTAAACCAGATTGCTCTTGGCTTCGGCGACAGCGAGGTCTCCGGTACCTCCCTCCCGGATTGTCGCAGCCGGGGTGTACTGGGCCTCACCTGAGAGGGTGACTGAGTGGGTTGCGTCGGTCGGTCGTGATTGCGGGAGGGTTTCGATGATCACCTCATTGGCCGAAACGTGCCAACCGGAGGCCAGGAGACAACAGGTTGCCGCGAGGATGGATTGTTTCGGACACATATAGCCTGTTTTGAATTTAAATTTTTTCATTGAAAACTCCCATCGCACGGAACTTGCCATAGCGTTTTTCAAGCAAGTCAGCGGTATTTTGACCCTTGAGGGTTTTCAGATTCTTGCGAAGGGCCTCGCGCAGGTTGGCGGCAGTGGCCTCGGGATCCGAGTGTGCACCGCCGAGAGGCTCAGACACCACTTCGTCCACTATGTTCAGTTCGAGCAATTTGTCTGCCGTGATCTGGAGGGCTTCGGCGGCACGGGGGGCGTGCACGCGGTCTTTCCAGAGAATGGCGGCGCAGCCTTCCGGTGAGATCACCGAGTAATAGGCATTTTCGAGAATCAGGACCCGGTCGGCCACGGCGATGCCCAAGGCCCCGCCGGAACCGCCTTCACCGATGACCGTGGCGATAATCGGTACTTCCAGATCACTCATTTCACGGATATTGACCGCGATGGCCTCGGCGACATGTCGCTCTTCGGCCCCGATGCCGGGATAGGCGCCGGGTGTATCAATAAAGCAGAAGACGGGCATCCCGAATTTCTCCGCCATTTTCATCAGGCGCAGGGCTTTTCGATAGCCTTCCGGATGGGGGCACCCGAAATTGCGTTTCAGGTTCTCTTTGGTGGAACGGCCTTTCTGTTGGCCGATAATCATGACCGGGGTGCCCTCGAAGAATGCGGTGCCCCCGACGATGGCGGCATCATCGCCATAGAGCCGGTCTCCGTGCAGTTCCTGAAAGTCCTCAAACAGGTAGTGGATGTAGTCGAGGCAGAAGGGGCGCTGCTGATGGCGGGCCAACTGGACTTTCTGCCAGGGAGTGAGCTTGGCGTGGATGCGCTTTTTGGTCTGCTCAATCTTGGCTTCAATCGCCTTGATTTCAGCCCCGACATCCATCTGGGATTCCTCTGAGCTTTTGCTCAGCTTTTCCAGCTGGTCAATAAGGTCGAGGATCGGTTTTTCGAAATCCAGTATGAATTTTGGCTTATCCATGAAGGGAATCAGTAGTCTGGGTAATACCCGTACTTGTCAATGAAAATGCCCCTATTGGAGATTAGGGGTTAGGATCTGAATCAGTAAAATCATGCGTACTTGCGACGATTCTTTAAATGGCCATTCTTCGGAGTCGAAAGGAGCACGGGCGTCTCGCCCGTGATTTCCGAAGCACGCGGGCAAGAACCCCCTTTGTCGAGGTTTCTGTGGTTGCGGTGCCCGCGCCCTTTCAATTAGGCTACACAGTTCCATCCTTTTCCCCCGGGGGCTGCTTGAGTTGGTCCTTCCAGCCGAGCATGCGGGCTTGGGCACCGTGGTGTTCGGCCGTTGTCTTGTCTCCCCGTTCCATGTGGATGCGGGACAGGCTGGTGTGGATATGGATATCTTCCGGTCGGAGAACGAGGGCTTTTTCACCGGCGGCCAAGGCTTCATCCAGTTGGCGCAGGGAAAAATGGACCTCAGCCAGTGCATGCCAGGCTTCAAAGCACTCCGGATCGAGCTGGGTGGCGCGGGTCAGTTTGCGAATGGCTTCAGCCTCATCCCCCATCGTATAGTCGAAGGTCCCTTCCTCGACCAAGGTACGGGTGTCGTTCTGAGTGAGTTTCTGGTGTTCCGGCATGGGGATCACCATGAAGGAAACTCTGGGCCGGGAAAAGGGGAAAGTTGCGGGTCTTTACAATGAGCGGGCTTGACCCGACGGTCTTATGGCATTCCGTAGAGGGTATGAAAAATACCATCCGGGGCCTTGACGATACCGCAACCATGAACAATGGAAAGTTGATCCCCCGTCTGGGGTTCGGGACTTGGAAAATGGACAAGGAGCCGGAGGCGCGCAAGGCGGTGCTGACGGCCTTGGAGGCAGGGTACCGTCACATCGATACCGCTTCGGTTTACGGCAACGAAGCGTATGTCGGAGCCGCCATCCGGGAAAGTGGTGTTGACCGGGCGGCGGTTTTTCTGACCACCAAATGCTGGAATGATGCCATCCGCCGGGGGCATGATGCGGTGGTCCGGGCCTGTGAGACCTCGCTGAAGAGGCTGGGCATGGACTATGTCGATCTTTACCTGCTGCATTGGCCTATTCCGAGTAAGAATGCCGAAGCCTGGCGGGCGATGGAGACACTCTATGAACGGGGACTGGCCCGCGCCATCGGGGTGTCCAACTACCTGCCCCATCATTTGGATGAGTTGATGTCAACTGCGGCGGTGCGGCCGATGGTCAATCAGGTCGAGTTTCATCCGCTGCTGGTGCAGCCCGCCCTTCTGGAGGCCAACCGGGAGCATGGTATTGTCCATGAGGCCTGGTCACCGCTGATGCAGGGGCATGAGCTTGACCATCCGGTACTGCGGGAGATTGCCGCCTCCCATGGGAAAACCCCGGCCCAGGTGGTTCTCCGCTGGGATTTGCAACATGGGGTAGTCACCATTCCCAAGTCTTCTCATCCGCAGAGAATTGTCGAAAACACCCGCCTGTACGATTTTGTTTTGAGTGAAGAGGAAATGCGGCGCATCGATGCCCTTGATCAAGGCAAACGCCTCGGTTCGGATCCGGACCACGTGACGTTTTGATTCGTGGTTCGGATATCGAATATCGGATATCGAAGATCGGATATCGGGTACGATCAAGAAGGTACGATCAAGGCATGGGTAACCCTTTTGGCTCAGGACATAGGTAACACTTGCATCCAAATCGAAATCGACGGAGCGCAAGCGGTGAGTCCAATTGAAATCAATAGCCCACCTTAGTTAAGCCATTCACACTAAGGGCTAATTTCTGATGATAAATTTACTCTTTCTGCTTTAAAAAAGACAAGAATGGGGTAATAACACTATTTGTGAACATCGGTAGAATACCCCCTTTCTTCCCACATCTAGCCATTATGGCATGGATGCTGTTCCCAGGGAATCCACTCTGGGGTTCAGATGGCGTGGAAACGGATGGGGCCGGAGCAAGGGTGGAACCGGTTATTCAGTCTGCCGCCGAGGTCGATTACTCCCCCTTTTCCTTCGTCGATGTTCATGGCCGGGCCGATGGTTTTTCGGTGGAGTTGCTCAGGGCAGCTCTGGGGACGATGGGGCGTGAGTCTGGTTTTAAAACAGGCTATTGGCCTGAAGTAAAGAGTTGGTTGGTGGAGGGGCAAGTGGAGGTGCTACCGCTGGTCGGTAGAACTCCGGAGCGTGAAGCACTTTTCGATTTCACCTTCCCCTACATGTCGTTGCACGGGGCTATCGTTGTGAGAGATGGTTCGACTGGAATCAGCACACTGAACGATTTGCGCGGCAAGCAGGTTGCTGTAATGCAAGGCGACAATGCCCAGGAGTTTCTCTTGCGTGAGGACAGGGGAATCGAGGTGGTAAGCCGACCGAGTTTTGAACAGGCCTTGCGTGAATTGTCTGAAGGGCAGCATGATGCGGTGGTGATCCAGCGCCTGGTGGCACTGCGGCTGATTAGGGAGGCTGGACTTGATAATCTGAGGGTTGTTCCTAATGCCGTGGAAGGGTTCCGGCAGGATTTCTGTTTTGCGGTGCAGAAGGGAAATGCGGAGATGCTCGCTTTGTTGAATGAAGGGCTTTCGTTGGTAATTGCCGATGGTACCTACCGGTTTTTGCATTCCAAGTGGTTTGCCGCTCTCGAATTGCCGATCCGCGCTATCATTGTGGGGGGGGACCAGGATTATCCGCCCTATGAGTTTCTCGATGAAAACGGGCAGCCGGCTGGCTACAATGTTGAGCTGACCCGGGCCATTGCGCGGGAAATGGGCCTGGAGGTCGAGATACGTCTGGGGCCGTGGAATACGATCCTGCAGGCTTTCGAAAACGGGCACGTCGATGCGTTGCAGGGGGTTTTTTATTCACCGGAACGGGACTTGAAATATGATTTCACCCCGGCCCATGCGGTAAACCACTATGTGGTTGTCGGCCGCAAGGGTACAGGTGCTGTGCCGGAACGGTGGGAGGACCTCAACGGAAAGCGGATTGTGGTGCAAGAGGGGGATCTGGCCCATGATC
>CAZCJJ010000018.1:15723-34540 GCA_964499045.1 uncultured Opitutales bacterium
AAGACGGCATTTGCCGATAATGTGGGAGTTAGGGAAACCGAGCGTGAGGCACTTCGGGCCTTGTCGGAAGGGGAATATGATTATGCCATTGTGGTCAGGACGGTTGGCCAGCATCTGGCTGAAAAGCATGGGTGGACTAATCTTCAATTCGGGAGACGCCCGTTGATCTCCGCCGAATACTGTTACGCCGTTCCCGCTGGTCAGGCTGCGCTGCTGGCCGAATTCAGTGAGGGACTGAATGTTTTGCGGGCTAGCGGGGAATACCAGCAAATCCATGAAAAATGGCTGGGTGTTCATCAAGAGGAGGCGATGCTGTTTCCTGTCATCCTGCGCTATGTCGCCTGGGTGGCGGTCCCTCTCGCGCTGCTTGTTTTGCTCTCCTTCCTCTGGTCATGGACCTTGCGTAAACGGGTAGCGGAGCAAACGGGCAAGTTGCGGGAAAGCGAGGCTTATATCCGGCAGATCCTGAATAACCTGCCGGTTGGTCTTGCGGTGAATACGGCTTCGCCAGCGGTCCGGTTTACCTTTATGAATGATCTTTTCCCCAAGCTGTACCGGACGACAAAAGAGGCCCTGCAGGAATCGGAAAAATTCTGGGAAACAGTCTATGAGGATCCGGAAGTCAGAGAGCGGATGCGCAAGCAGGTGCTGGAGGACTGTGCCAGTGGTGACCCGGTCCGTATGTGTTGGGAAGGTATACCCATCAGTCGTCAAGGCGAGGAGACAAGCTACATCAGCGCGCAGAACATCCCTCTGCCCGGGGGTGGGCAGATGGTGTCGATGGTCTGGGATGTGACCGATCAGGTGCTCAAAGCCGAAGCACTCCGCAACAATGAGCGCCTGTTCCGGATTGCCGGCCAATCTGCTAAAATCGGGGGTTGGAGTATGGACCTGAAAACGGAAAAATGCGTCTTCTCCGATCAGGTTCTGACTATCCTTGAAATGCCACCGGGGACAACGTTTTCGTTGGATGATCTTCTTCAGTTCTTTGCACCGGAGTCTCGTGGCAAAATGGAGGCCTTCCATGATGCCTGTGCAGGAAAGGGCGTTCCTTCGGATGAAACGGTTGAGGTGGTGACGGCAACGGGACAGTGCCGTTGGGTCCGGATTATAGGCGAACCGGTTTATGATGGATCCGGTTCCATTGTGCAGATTCAAGGTGCTATTCAGGATATTACGGATGACGTCAGTATCAGGACGCAGCTACAGCAGTCTCAGAAACTCGAATCGATCGGGCGTCTGGCCGGAGGTGTGGCCCACGATTTTAATAACATGCTGAGTGTTATCCTCGGCTATACCGAACTCGCCATGCGACGGGTGGAGGCGGAGGACGCATTGCATAATGACCTGACCCAGATCCGAACTGCGGCATTCCGTTCGGCTGATGTCGTCCGGCAACTGCTGGCTTTTGCCCGCAAGCAGACGATTTCCCCGGTGCTGCTTGACCTGAATGAAGCCATCGAGCAGACGCTGAAAATGCTGCGACACCTGATCGGTGAGAACGTGGAACTCGTCTGGAAGTCCGGCATTTTGCCATGCAAGGTCAGAATCGACCCGGCCCAGCTCGACCAGATCCTGGTCAACCTGTGCGTCAATGCGAATGATGCGATTAAGGGTGTTGGCAAAATTATTATTGAGACGGGCCATGCTAAAATGGACAGCGCAAACCGTCTGCATCTGGATACGATTCCTCCGGGGGAATATGTCACGCTGGCGATCAGCGATACCGGTGTGGGCATGGACAAGACTGTGCTCGAGCAGATCTTCGAACCTTTCTTCACCACGAAGGAGCTGGGAAAGGGAACTGGCCTGGGTCTCTCGACCATTTACGGCATTGTCCGGCAGAATAAGGGATACATCAATGTGTACAGCGAGCCGGGTAAGGGAACGACCTTCAGGATATACCTCCCCTGCGTGGCCAGCCCTGTTGAACCGGAGGCAACTCCAGACGACAGCGAACTTCAAACCGGAAAAGGTGAAACGATCCTGCTGGTTGAAGATGAGGCCTCCATCCTGAAGATGGGACGTATGATGCTGGAGGCTCTCGGTTACCAGGTGCTTACGGCGGAAGGCCCCCACGAAGCCTTGGCGGTGGCGGCAAAGCATGATGGAACGATCGACCTATTGGTTACCGATGTGATCATGCCGGAGATGAATGGCCGGGAAATGGCGGAGACACTGATCGCTGAACGACCGGATTTGCGATGCCTGTATATGTCCGGTTTTTCCGCCAACAAAATCGCGGACCAGGGAATCCTCGATCCGGATACCCATTTCATCCAGAAACCTTTCACGATTGAGCAACTGGCCAGCCGCATCCGCGAAGCCTTGCGTAGTATCCCGTAGCCGCGCCCGCTTGCCCTGAGCTTATCGAAGGGTAAGCGCGTGCCTTGGTTGATCAGGGAATTCAGGACACCCATTCGTCTGGGAGGATTCTTGGGTGTCATGAAATACTTGTTCGTTGAAGTAGGTGGTAAATGCCTGACAATGTTGAAATTCTACGTTTCAGCACGGACTCTCTTCAGGAAGAGACTCTTGCCAGGAAGGCCTCGGGGCTTAGCGCGGGCACCGGGGATTCCTTAAAATCGTCACCATTGCGGGTCACGATACAGTCCATTCCCGCTGCTTCGGCAGTCGCCGCGATCATAGCGTCTTCAAAATCGCCGAATTTCAGTGCTAAACTGCGTTGCGCGGTCTGATGATCAAAGGGCACGATTTCGCTTGTGGCGATCAGATCCTTAATGGCCGTGTCCGCTTGTTCCTTACCCCGTGCCTGAGCCAGAATGTAGTAAAAAGTGGCCAGTGCATGGGGAGCGATACGGGGCGGCTCCCCGGCTTCTATGGCAGCTACGAAGCAGTCGAGGGCAGCTTGAGCAAAGGGCCTCCGGGCCAAGCCGATGTCCAGAAGGATATGGGTGTCAAAGAGAGCGCGCATACCCAGTCTTGTTCAAGTGTGCTTTCGCAGGATGGCTGCGGCCCGTGGGTTAGACTTCAGTTTTCCTAATTCGGCTTCCGGCCCGAGTGCCAGGGCTCTCAAGCGTTCAAGTGCGGAGTCCGGATGCTCTCCACCGGACAATGCTCTGCTTCGGATCTCACGGTACTCTGCTTCGGGGATCAGAACAGCCGATTCCCGTCCCCGCCGCTCAATCCGAATCGGCTCCACCCCCGCACGATCCATAACCGCACCGAAATGCGCTTTAAAATAGGAGGCAGTGTAAGACTTCATTGTGCTAATAATAGAACAAGTAGAGCTATTTGTCAATCGAACAATTGGAGCTATTCAATGCCTGCTGCCTTTTGAGCGGTCCGGATTCCCTCTCCGGAATTCCCTTGTTTAACCGTCAACCTGAAGAGGAGTGAAACCGCTTATCTTCACTAATAAACACTTATGGGGGGCTGTTACCTCTGAAAAAATGGCGGATGGCGGACGAATGAGAGCGGATAAAATTATGGGTGTCCCAGATTTTCCTTCCCAGATTTTTAGGATTTCCTGGGTGTCCCGGATTTTCTCTTTCTACGGACTTTTGAAATTATCAAACAAAAAAGATTGACAGATGACACGTGTCTTCAGATGATTCGTGTCATCTGATGAAACAGGTAACCCAAACTGAGATTGCGAAGGAGGCAAAGGTGTCGCGTTCCACCGTGGCGATGGTGCTGTCGGAAAACCCGCAGGCACGGATACCGGTACCAACCAGACGCCGTGTTCTGGCAGCCGCAAAGCGCTTGGGTTATCGGCCGAATTATTATGCTCAGACAATGCGGACCGGACGTTCCGGGACAATAGGAGTCATGAGTTTCGGAGGGGGAGCCCAACTGAGCCAACAGAAGCTGACAACAGCGATAAAGCAGGTGAAGGAAGCGGGCTACCGTACCCTGCTACAGCATGTTGTTTTCACTGATAGCAAATCGAGCAACTGCATTGATGAGGTCTTCCAGTTGCTGGATGCCCGGGTCGAAGGCGTGCTGCTGGTGAATGCGCCGGTGTGGTTTGAGGATTGTGGTTTCCGGGAACTGCTTGCATCTGGTATTCCGGTGGTGAGTCTGGGTGGGTGCAATCTATCCGGAATCCCGAAATACCTGTCCGATAAAGAGCAAGGATTCTATGGCCTTACTCAACACCTGCTGGCACAGGGCTATCGTCGTCTTAAATTGATGATAAGCTGGTCAGCCGATCCGGAGAAGCGGCAGTGGGAGTGGCATTACAAAGGAGCCTGTGCGGGCTTCGCCCGGGCAGTGGGTGAAGCGGGCATTTCGGAGGCAGATGCATCGGTTTTCTGCCTGGGCAGGGCTCTGGATGGGCCGGAGGGTGACTACAAGCGAGGCAGAGAGGGGATGCAAAGAATGGCTTCGGAGCACGATCTGCCTGAAGTCGTTATGTGCAGCAATGACGCTATGGCGATGGGTGCCTTGACGACCTGCGGTGAGCTTGGCCTCTCTGTGCCGGGGGATATCGCGATTACAGGATTTGAAAATGAACTGCAAAGTGCTTTCGGCTTGGTACCGCTGACGACGTTTGCCTATCCGGTACGCGAGCTGACGGAGCTGGCGGTTACGCATCTGATCAAACTGGTTGCCGGTGATGAGATGATGAAAGATTCGCTGACGACACGTTGTGGTGAGCTGGTTGTACGAAGATCCACCGCCAAGGGCCCTGTCGCGTTCGCCGAAGAACGGGTATCAGTAATGCCGCAATGACTTTAGGCGGCTGTGGCTGCCGGAACGATAACAATGAAAAACAACCCCAAACACATAATCAATATGAATACTATAATGCTCAAATGTTCTACCGCAATAGCAGTCATCCTGGGATTCAGTGTTGCGGCGAATGCTGCTACAACATTCCAAATCGGAAGCGTTGATTACACACAGGATTTTTCCTCCTATGCAGTCGATTCGACGTTGGCGGATAATGGCTGGACTCTTAGTGGGGCTTCCCACCTTACCATTAAGGCTCCGTCAGCCGGTGGAAGTGACCAGACTAAGATCGTCCGGGCCGCTAATGACACAACAAGGCGTGTTGCATTAAGCCCTGATCTGGATTTTGACCCCGGTTATCAACTTGGAGATACTATTTTTCTTTCTGCTGAGATGCGGGTCATCGATATCGCTGAATCAGGTGTGGCAATTGGTCTTAGAAACTCTGAAGAACAGGATATTGCCATGATTCGCCTCATGGACATCAATCCACCCCGGAGGTTTGCGGTACGTGGTGCTGATGCCACTTGGCATGCCAGTGAGGAACAGGCAAATGCCTTTACCTGGTATCAAATACTATTGGCGATTGAGCTGGATTCGGAGGATATTACGAAGTCCACAGGATCCTTGTTTTACCGTGACCTGAGTAACATTTCATCGGTATTGACCGCAGTGGATGATCTACAAGGGATCAATCTCGGGTTTACTGAAACGCAAAATCCCCTGGATATCGGTCATATTCGAATTGAGCTCACACGGCTGGATGCGGAGTTTGGCAATATCCAAATTGGCACTGGTTCCATCATTCCTGAGCAGAGTCATATTGCCGGGGTAATGGGGCTCATAGTATTGTCGCTGGCATGGTATTTCCGCCATCGCTCTGCAAAATCAGCCTGAAGGATCGCTAAGCCAAGCGCGGGATTGTCATGAGATCGCATATGCAGTGCCTAAGCAGGAGACCGAAAGGGCTCTCTCTGGTTCAGTTACTTGCCAGTATGTCGATTACCCTCATCCTGCTCACCATCCTGATAACTGCGGTGGGGCGGGTGCGCGAGCAGGCACAGACGTCCAACTGCCGCAGTAATTTGCGGCAGTTGGCTGCGGCAGGAATACTCTACGCCAATGACAATAATGGAGGTCTGCCGGATCGGAGTGCCTGGACCTACCCTCCCCCCAATCCGTATAGTCTCGCCTCCTATTTGGCATTGCCAGCCCGCGACGGAGGAATGCCCGTGAAGCAGGACACGGTGTTAACCTGCCCGACTATTCAATCGAGCGCGTATGCTTCGGTTAGCGAATACCACCGTAGTTACTCAATCAACCAGTATGCTACGGGCGGTGATAATAGCAGTGGGGCTAACGCTGCGACTTGGAAAGATCATGTTGCCTCACGTGGATCTCCCCAGACCCTCCATGGGGTAAGAGAGCCTTCCTCGCAGGCTTTCTTTATGGATGGGACAGGGCAGCCCGTGGAAGAGGGCTATAATTACAGTGTATTTACAGCTCCTGATCGATTGAAAAGTACACCTACAGGCTGGCACACTATATATATACACAGTGATTCCATTCATGTATCCTATTTGGACGGCCATGTAGAAAGTGTCAGCAGGCTTGATGCAGAAGATGGATTTGTCGGTCCAACGAATCCGGGAGGTTCTTCTTATAGCCCGAGAATTCTGCCCTTCTGGGGAGCGCAACAGTAATTGACGGTCATCTTTCCGGTTCCGTATGTCTTCAATGAAGAATGTTGTTTTTTTAAAATTATCGGTTGTGGCTATGCTTTGGTCTTCGACCGGAGGAGGCATGGGGCAGGTTTCTATTGACCTCAAGCCTTCGCGCCACGGACTACCTGAGGGAATGCCCTATTTTCAGGCTACGCCGCTGTGGGAAGGCAGCCTCTTTCTTGAGCCTGAACAAGTACTATACTCAATGAATCCGGACTACCCGGCTAGGGCAAGAGCAGCTACCTATTGGCCGGATGGCAGTGTACAATGGTTGCAGGTGAGTGGGCTGGTTGGCAGGGGCTCATGCACTGAGGATACTGTCAGGCTGGATTTGGAGGAGATACCTGCGACGCTTGAAAGCCCGCATGTCAGGGATGTTGCCCTGAATCATGGGGAGGTATGGCTTCTGGATGAGGAGCAGGATATCTGGATGCATATGAGGCTCGAGGGGGCCATGGCGAAGGTTGAGCTTCCGGTGCGTCCCTCTGCGGATGATCCGGATCTGATTGATACGGAAGGCCAGTATCGCTGGGCGGCACCATTGAGCGCACTAAGTGATTCGAAGCAGCAGGTGAGGCTCAAGATGAACGCGCGGGAATTGCGTGCGGAACCTGGACAGGAGGGAGCGGGTATCTGGATTGTTAATGGGACGGGTGAGGCGTCTGAGGTTGATGGGCGGCTGGAGTGGCAACTGCGCATTGAGACGATCCCAGGTTCACCGATTGTGCGCCTCGCCATGACTTGGTCCGCATTCTGGAATGAGGAGCGGTGGGCCTTGTCCGGGGCCAGTCTCATTCTCCGCCCGAAGAATCCATTTAAAAAATACGGGAACGGTGCGTTGGAGTCGAGTCCGTTAGAGGACGGCTGGTTTTTCAGTAATGCGTTTAATGGTGAGCGTACGTCGGGAGGTAGGGAGACAAGGGATAACGCAGGGGCAGATGACTGGTTGGTTGTGGGGGCAGAAACGGAGTGGCTCGGTATCGCCTTGCCTGATTTTCAATATCTGGGCCCCAATCGCGTCGATGTAGCCGGGGATGCACTGGAAATTCATTTCTGGGATCCTCACAGCCACCTGTCCCTTGATCTTCGGAGGTCGGGGGGGGGTAACGACTATGATGTTGCGGATGTCGACGAGCGTAGCCGTCCGTTGGGATTGTCCCGTACCTTTGACCTATGGTTGATTCCGGGAGAAGAACCGGGATCTGTTGTCGCACTGAGCACAGCGCTTGCTGCACGTGACGATCAGTGGCTACCGGATTCTGCTACTGTGCTGGCAACGGGCGTGTTGGGCCCGGTTTTGCCGGAAGCCGTGAACCCGGAATGCCTTCTCCTTGAAGGGCTGAGAGCCAATTTGCATTTTCTGGAAGCCTCGCGGGAGCATTGGAAGTGGTATGGGTTTGTAAACTTCGGGGATGTTAGAACGAATTTCGCCTATGGCCGGAATGAAGACCGCGGACTTTTCCCCGGGCGCTGGGCTTTGTCGGGGCGTTACGGCTGGCGCAATGCCTCGGGAGATGTCCCCTTTGGCTTGTTGATGGCGGGTATTCTGCTGGATGATCGTAAGCTGGCACTCATGGGGCTTGATCATGTCAGGCACATCGCTGACGTGGACATGGCACACCCGCCGCGTTATGGAGAGGTCCATCCGGACAGTGGCGGTTTCCATCGTCGCAATCGGGACCACTGGAGCGGGTCTGTGCAGATGCAGTATTCGCCGAGTAACGGACTGTATCTTGGATATTGGCTGACGGGCTTGCCAAGGCTTGCCGAGGCTTTGGAGGGACTTCGTAGTTATGCCGCTCGTGAGGAGGACCGTTCCTCGGCATTTGCGGCACAAGCATGGGTCAACCATTATCGTGAAACTCAGCAAATCGAAGATCTTGATCTGGCGGAGCACCTGCTGGATAGGGCCGCTTTATGGTGGGAAAAAGCGACGCAGGAAGAGGCGGCAGGACGGCGTGCCTTGTATGCGAACAACTTTCGTTGGGCGAGTGATGGCATCAGTACCTTGCGCAGTTTCTACGAGGCCACGGGCGATCCTGAGTACCTTGATTTGATGCTGCATATACTTGAGCGTGAGCAACGCGGTGAGTATGGCGCACCCTATTATAGATTGGATGCGGAAAGCGTCATGGGCTATCTGGTCGGTGCAGGAATATCAGAGTCTCTCTTGGACTCACATCGTCTTCAGCAATCGCGGGAGTATATCGCGGGAATGATTCCCGAGGCGCTGCCGCCCGTGGAGGAATGGAGCTATGATGTGCTGGCAGCGATCGTTACGGAGACACTCCCGGGAGCTCCCACACCGGCTTATCGTGAGAGCAACGCGATGGGAAAACGTGCGGTCCATTCCTTCTTCGCTCTTAACTTGCTTCAAAAAGAAACAGACAATGATCATCAGCACTGATATCCCATGTGGCAATGGCCGGGTAAACTGGCGGGACCGCAATAATGTTGAAATCGAGGTAATTGCCTACAGTAAGGGGCCGCGTTACTGCACCTTTGCGGTAACCGGAGTCACTGAGGATAGTGAGCGGGAAATCGTCCTCCGTCCGGATTCTTACTCCAGTTATAGTTTCCGTAATTTCCAGTCCCCGGTATGGTGGCGTATTCTTCCTGATGGAGACTGGGTCAAACTGCCCCAGGATCGGGTTCAGGTGACGCCAGAGTCGATTCGACTGCGTCTGCCGTTGCGGGCGGGCATGGACATCCACGTCAGCACGGAGCCACCGCGGCCCTATCCGGAAACGGTACTTGAGTTGTATGAGTTGAACCAAATTTATCGGGAGGATACCGCACTGCATTGGATTGGTTACTCATGTGAAGGCAGACCTATCCCCGTCTTGCGGGTAACGAGTGATGTCACCGCAAACGGTGAGCCCGGGGCAGAGCGACGCCCTGTGATCCTGTGCACCAGTGGCGAGCATGGCACTGAGTCGGCTGGAGAAGAACTGACACGTGGTATGTTGAAGGTGGCATTGGAGCAATCGGAGGCAGGGGCCTACTTGCGAAAAACGTACGTAATGGATTTCCTGATGAATGCGAATCCGGACGGAAATATTCATGGCTGGCATCAATACAACAAGAAGGACTGGCTGGAGCATAATTACGCGGAACAGGTGGATCGAAGCTGGCACCATGAATTCGGACCCTATTTTGCGGGTAAACTGGAAAATCCTTCTGCGGAAACCGTTGCTATCGCAGATTGGGTGGAAAGGACCTCACCCTCCTTTCACCACAACGCGCATAGCTGGGAGGGACATGACGGAAATCCCGGTTGCTTTCGGATCCCTCCCGAGAGATTGCCTAAATCCATGCGCCGCGCGATGCATTGTCTCGACCGGATTTCAGAGCGGGTCGCTTCGGAAATGGGGATAACCTATAAAATCTTCCCATCATCTAATTTGGGAGGAGGGCATATCATCGACTATCTGGTGCAGTCAAAGAATTGTCCGTCTTATACTCTGGAGGGGCATATGGCTTTGGGGCGTGAGAGATTGCAGGAGTTTGGTCAAAAGCTTTTTCATGCTTGGCTGGCCCCGGACGGCGTGCTGCAGGAACGTCTGGAATTAAGCGTATGACCTTGTGTGGCCCGTATCATTGGAGAGACGATGACGGATGGTGAACGATATGATGTTTTGTCATGAATGATGAATTTGACCCCCTTCGGGGTACTTTCAGCAGTTGGCAAAGAAACGCCGCCATTAATTGCGCTCAACCCCAAGGAGCGGGGGTGACCTCACCCCCGGTAACAGGCTCGGCCTTACTCCAAAAGCGGCGTGGGGTCACACCGCCTCCGTGATGTTCTCCCCAAGAAACGCCGCTATTGATCCGGTGAGATATGCAGGATAACGAGACGCAATATGGCGAATGTAATGCCCAAAATTCCTTCCTGACGATGTGATTTGCATCTAATGGAATCCGGGGCACCCATTCATTCGGAAGGATTTTATGGGTGTCCTGAAATATCTTACCCAGAAGGATTAACGGAGAGGCGTTGAATACCCATCTTTCCATGCGGATGAAGCTTTACCGAATCTCGGCAGCCAGTTCGGATGGAGTAGCCTGCACTGCGGGAGTGCCTAGTCTCCGCAGCACATCCAGAAACTCTGCCCGTGACAAACCAGCCAGCTCAGCGGCTTTGGCCTGAGATACCTGTCCCAGTTCATACCATTTCACACAAGCCGCTAAACGCATTTCCTGGGCAAAGGCATCCGGTTTTTGCCGTAAACTGGAAAATGCACTTTCGGCGAATTCTAGAGTGATTTTCATTCTTAAAAGATCCCTCATTCGCTCGCCATTGTCAAGTGGGCAAACAACACCCGCAACCCTTTTGCAATACGGGCTTTATAGAAAGTGGAGGTGCGGGTCGGAATCGAACCGACGAATAGGAGTTTTGCAGACTCCGGCCTTACCACTTGGCTACCGCACCGTAAGGGAAAGCGGGACAGTACACTCCAGCTAGGCTGTGATTTCAAGCGGTTTTTTCAGATTTTCTGCATTTCCCCGGAAAAACAGGATAGACTCTTTGCCCGCTGAAGGGCTTATTTTGAGCCATGTCGACCAGGATTTTTACGATTGCCAACCAAAAGGGAGGGGTGGGTAAGACCACGACCGCCATCAATATCGGTGTTGCCTTGGCCCGTAAGCAGATCGCGACCCTGCTGGTCGACCTGGACCCCCAGGCGAATGCCACCAGTGGACTGGGGCTGGAAAAGGCGGAGGGCGGCAGCCTCTACGGCCCTCTCCATGGTGAGGGCGGGGCGATGGACAAGATTCAGCCGACCCGGGAGAAGCATCTGGACATCATTCCCTCGGAAGTCGATCTGGCGGCGATTGAAATCGAGCTGGGGCAGAAGGAGGATTACCTGGTTCAGCTTAAGAATGTTCTCCAGCCCATCCGGGATTCGGGGCGTTACGGGGCCATCATTCTCGACTGCCCTCCGGCGCTGGGGATGATCTCCATGAACGGGCTGGCGGCGGCGGACTATCTGCTGGTTGCGCTGCAATGTGAATACCTTGCGATGGAAGGCCTTGGGCAAATCCTTTCCGTAGTGGACCAACTCCGGGATGCCGGAGTGAACCCGGATCTCGCGGTCGGAGGGATCATCATGACCATGTTTGATATCCGGACCAATCTGTCCCGCCAGGTGGTCCAGGAAGTGCAGACCCATTTCCCGGAGTTGATCTTCAAGAGTGTCATTCCGCGTTCGATCCGTCTGAGTGAGGCCCCCAGTTTTGGGCAATCCATTTTTGAGTATGACCCGGTCAGCGCGGGTGCCGTCGCCTACACCCAACTGGCCAAGGAAATGATCAGCCGCTTTGAATTGAAGGGAAGGAAAGCAGGTACGTAGGGGTTTAGGTGTTTAGCGGTTTAGGTATTTAGGGGGGGATCGAAGATCGAAGATCGGATATCGGATGAGGAATGTTGAAGTTGAAGTTGGGTTTTCTGCTTAAACTTGGATCTTGAAACTTAAACTCTAAATACCTAACCCGGCAAAGCCGGAACCAAAACGGAGCGCGGATGAATGATGCCCTATGTCCAAATCGAAATCCAAATCGATTTGCTGCGCGATCTCCGCTTCCGACTACGCCAAGGCTATAACGGACAAGTCCGCTCCGTCGATTTCGATAGCGATTTCGATTTCGATAAAGTCCCTAAACACCTAAACACCAAAATACTTACCCCCTAAACACTGATGGATTATGAAGCGATAGAACAGCGTATAGGCTACCGTTTCAGCGACCGCGGGCTGCTGGAGCGGGCGCTGACGCTGCCCTCCTATTGGCAGGAGTCGGAAGAGAAGGGGCCGCACAATCAGCGCCTGGAGTTTCTGGGGGATGCGGTGTTGGGGATGATCCTGGCGGAAAAACTTTACCATGAATTGCCCCGCGAGCGGGAGGGCGTGCTTTCGCGGGCAAAGGCAGTCCTGGCGAAAGGGGATACGCTTTCCGGGCTGGCCCGCGATCTGGGCCTGCCGGAACACCTGCGCATAAGCGAAGCGGAGCGCCAGCAGGGAGGGCAGCAGCGGGCGGGTGCCTTGGAAGACGCCCTGGAATCCCTCGTCGCCGCCATCTATCTGGACAGCGATTATTCGACCGTTTCCGCGCGGGTACTTGATTGGCTTGGCGACCTCGGGGAACGCCTGGATGCCTTGTTGGCCGATGATAATCCGAAGGGCCGCCTGCAGGAAAAGGTCCAGTCATGGAATCCCCCGGGCTCGGTTGAGTATTGCCTGCTGGACATGCAGGGGCCGGACCATCAACGGCAGTTTTTTACGGAAGTCCGGATCAACGGTGAGCCCGTGGCGCAGGGGACGGGCCCCAGCAAGAAGGCGGCGGAGGAAGATGCGGCCCGTGAGGCATGGCCCAAAATCGACAGCATCCGGGCCGCAAGGGGAGATTCAGAATGAAACCGGTTTCTCTTTCCGCCGGGGTGGAGGCGGTGGTGTTTACCGGAATCGCGGATCCTGCCCTGGCTTTTTTCTCGTACCAGTTGCACCGCAAATACCATCCGCGCACGGTGGTGCTGGTGGCGGACCGCCTGCGTACGGCGGAGATCTGGGCGGAAGACATGCAGTTCTTTCTCTCGCACTTGGGAAGCAAGGCGGAGGTGCCGGTCCGTGTACTTCCGGCCATCGGAGACCTGGATCCGGAGGATCCCCGCAGTTTTGATCTGGAGTGTGACCGGCTGGGGGTGCTGACGGCTTTGCAGGAGAAGGATCCGCTTTTGATCATTGCCACCACACCGGCGGCTCTATTGGAGCGCTGCCCTCCGCCGGAGGTTCTAGCGGGGCAGGAGATCCGTCTGGAGGCGGGTCAGCGTTTTGCTTTCCGCGAGTTGACGGAACGTCTGGGGCGGGACCTCGGCTATGCCTGTGAGGCGGTGTGCGAAGCGCCTGGTGAGTATGCGGTTCGCGGGGGCTTGATTGATGTTTATCCGCTGAATGCGGATTGCCCCTACCGGATCGATTTCTTCGGGGATGAAGTAGAAAGTATCCGTTGCTTTGATCCCACCACGCAGCGCTCGGGGTCTGCGGTGAAGCAAGTGACCCTGGCGGGAGAGCCTCCGGACTGGCGCGGTACGGGGCGGCCTGCTCTGCCGCTGGATTATCTGCCGGACAAAGTTTGCTGGATGCTGCACGAGCCGGATGCCCTGATCCGAAGCTATCCCGATCTTTTTCAGGTGCCGGAGAACCTGACCCCTCCCTTGCAGAATTTCCAGACACTGGTCAACCAGCGTCAAGGCAAGGCCGACCGTTGGTTTGGCCTGACCCTGATCGACATGGAGGACACGCTGTTTGGGGCGGTTCCGCGCCAGACGGTGGAGAGCGAATCGCTGGAACTGTATCGCCCGGCGGTGGAGGCATCGAAACTCGGGGTGGCGCATTTTGAGTCGGAGCAGGATGTCAGGAAACGTTTTTTCGGTCAGTTGCGGGTTTGGCAGGAGCAGGGTCATGCGCTGCATGTGGTGATGCGGACCGAAGGGGCGGAGGCCCGTTTCCGGGATATTCTGGACGAGGATCCGGCGTTGCGAAAGTTGCACTATGCACCGATCTCCGGTTCGCTTGGGCAAGGATTCCGGGTGGAATGGGGCGGGGAGCGGCTTGTTTATGTGACGGAAGCGGAGTTGTTCGGGCGTCACCGCATGCGGGTGGGGACCCGCCGCCGGGCACAGGCCGAGCGCCGCCAGGTGGATCAGTTGCTGGATTTTTCGGAACTGGTGGATGGGGACTATCTGGTCCATTTGCAGAATGGCGTCTGTATTTTCCGTGGTTTGCAGAAACTGGATTTGGGCGGACGGCAGGAGGAAGTCATTTCCCTGGAGTTTGCCGATGGGGTGACGCTGCACCTGCGGCTGCATGAGGCCCACTTGCTGAGCCGTTATGTCGGGTTGAAGAAAGTCACGCCGAAGCTTGGCAAGCTCGGCTCGAACAGTTGGGAGAAGACCCGCGCTGCGGCGGAGCGGGCGACTCTGGATCTGGCGGCGGAATTGCTCCGTCTGCAGGCGGAGCGTGAGAGCGGAGGAGGATATGCTTTCCCCGAAGATCAGCCCTGGCTGAAGGAATTCGAAGCGTCCTTCCCCTTCACTGAGACGCCGGACCAGTTGCAGGCGATCATGGATACGAAGGGGGATATGCAGCAGGCCCGTCCCATGGACCGGCTGATCTGCGGTGATGTCGGCTTTGGCAAAACCGAAGTTGCGTTGCGGTCTGCCTTCAAGGCGGTGCTGGCAGGGAAGCAGGTGGCGGTTCTGATACCCACGACGGTATTGTGCCAGCAGCATTTCAATACCTTCCGGGAACGTTTGGCGGAATACCCTGTGGTGGTGGAAATGCTGAGCCGTTTCCGCAGTCCCCGGCAGCGTTCGGCGATAAACAAGCAACTGAAAGCGGGGCAGATCGACATTGTGGTCGGCACCCACAGCCTGCTGGCATCCAGTGTGTCCTTCCGCGATCTCGGTCTGTTGATCATCGACGAGGAGCATCGTTTCGGGGTGAAGCAGAAGGAAAAAATCAAGCTGCTCCGTCGCGATGTGGATGTCCTTTCGATGAGTGCGACCCCGATTCCCCGGACCCTTTACCTGGCATTGGTCGGAGCCCGCGATCTCAGTGTGATTGAGACACCGCCGAGGGATCGCCTGCCTATTCAGACAGTGGTGAAAGCTTATGACCCGAAGCTGGTCAAAGATGCGATCCGGGCGGAAGTGGAGCGGGGAGGGCAGGTCTTTTATTTGCACAACCGGGTCCAGAGCATTGAGGCGGTCGCTGGGCGTTTACAGGAGATGCTGCCTGATATCAATATCGGCGTGGGCCACGGGCAGATGGATGAAGGAGAGTTGGAAACGGTGATGACCGATTTCGTGGCGGGCCGTTACGATGTGCTCGTCTGCACGACGATCATTGAGTCCGGTTTGGATATACCAAACTGCAACACGATCATCATTGAAGGGGCGGACCGTTTCGGGCTTGGCCAGCTTTACCAGTTGCGCGGGCGGGTGGGGCGCTTCAACCGTCAGGCCTACGCCTACCTGTTGTTGCACCGTCATACCCGTTTGCTGGATCTGGCCAGAAAACGCCTGGGGGCGATGCGCCAGTACAACCAGCTCGGGGCCGGGTTCCGTATTGCCATGCGGGATCTGGAGCTGCGCGGGGCCGGTAATATTCTCGGGGCCAGGCAGAGTGGCCATATCGCGGGCGTCGGCTTTGACCTGTATTGTCAATTGCTCCGGCAGAGTGTTTCGCGCCTCAAAGGAGAGCCGCAGGCCTCGGTTCTACGTGCCTCGGTGAAACTGGATTTTGTTATCATCGGTGAATGGGTCGGGCAGGAAGGCACTGGAGAGACCAGAATAGGTTATGATGCGTTGAAGGAAGCGGAGCAGGCCGGGCACAAAGTCGAGCGGCTGGAGGCTTCGATCCCGCTCTCCTATCTGGAGGAACCCCGGCTGCGGATAGAGTTTTACCGGAAACTGGCTATGGCCTCCTCGCTGGATGAGATTGATGGCATTGCAGCCGACCTGCAGGACCGCTTTGGCGAGTTACCGCTTCCGGTGCGGACCCTGGTGGAAATGACTAAAATCCGCTGTCTGGCTGAACAAAAAGGGGTCCTTCTGGTCGAATGCGAAGGAAACCAGCTCAAGTGCCGCCGGGCGGATCCCCGGGAAGGTCAGTTCATCAAGGCTGGCAACCGCTTTCCCCGCTTGACCCAGCGGGGTCCGACTTTAAGATTGCGCGAAATTCAAGATTTTCTGAAACGTCAGCCCAATCCGTCCCTTAAATGAAGAATGTAGAATGTAGAATTAAGAATGAGATACCTTCGCTTCCACTTTTAAACTTAAACTCTCCTTTCTCACAATTTATCGTCGCAAGCCTCCACGCTTTTAACGATTAAGGTGCTAACACTACCTGAAATGATTAAATCTTTCCTTCTTTTTACCACCCTAACCACTCTATTTACACCCTTGTTCCTGGCCGCGCAGGAGATCCATGAAGAGTGGGATGTCCGTCACACCAATGGCATTGCTGCTCTGGTGGAGGACAAAATCATTACCCTTGAGGAGGTGCGCCGTGAACTGGCCCCCCTGGTGCCCCAGATTCGCTCCGAATCCCGTTCCCGGATGGAGTTTGACCGCAATATCGAACTCGTCACCCGCGAGGTCCTGCAGAACATGGTGGACCGCATCCTCATCCTGAAGGAGTTTAATGATAAGGGGATGATTATCCCGGAGGATTATGTGACCCGTGAGCTGAATGATTACGTGACCCGTGAATTCCGGGGGGATCGGGCGGAGTTCCTTCGTTTTCTTGAGTTGCAGGGGAAGAATGAGCGCCAGTTCCGCGAGGAGTTCAAGGAGCGCATCATCGTGAACTACATGCGCGGCCAGATGGTGAATTCGCAGTCCTCGGTTTCTCCCCAACGGATTGAGGAGTATTACCAGCGGAACCGGGCCCAGTTTGTGCAGGAGGAAGGGGTCAAACTCCGCCTGATCATGCTTAAGCCGGTGGTGAATGAGAACCCGGACCTCCTTCAGCAGCAGGCCAATGAGATCATTGAGCAGTTGGGGAAAGGCGCGGATTTCGGCGAATTGGCACGCCAATACAGCCAGGATGACCGCAAGGATCAAGGAGGGGACTGGGGCTGGATCAATCGCAATCACCTGATTGCACCGCTCAGCTCAGTCGCTTTTGATTTGTCTCCCGGCCAATACAGCGAGCCTGTCCGGGTTGATGATTTAATTTATATCCTGAAAGTTGAAGACAAACGGGAGGAAGGGTATAAGGACTTGGACCGTGTCCGCAGCGAGATTGAATCGGCGATCACGGTTCAGCTCAGCCGTCAGGCCCAGCAGCGCTGGCTGGAGCGTTTGCGTCGCAATGCCTTCATCAAGTATTACCTGAAGGAAGCGGATGCTCCCAGTGGTGAGCGGGGGCCGGTCCGTATGCGCATTGGGGAACCCGATCCGACGGATCAACAGCTTTCCGCGGTGGAGCCGACCCGGCGCTAATCCGTTTCATCAGGCTCCGTCTCTTGCGATTACACCGGCACATTTTTTTTCAGATTCTGGTGGCCACGATTTTTACGGTGGCACTGTTTGTTTTTGTGCTGGTGGTGGGAAATGCGCTGCGTGAGGTGGTGGGCCTGCTCGCCAGTGGTCGTCTGACCTGGGGCCTTTTTCTTTTCCTGATTGCGGTGTTGATACCGGGCGTGGTGCCTTACGCCCTGCCTCTCGGCTTACTGACAGCGGTTCTTTTGGTGCTGGGCCGCATGTCGGCCCAGAATGAGATATTGGCGATGAAGGCGGCAGGGTTTAGTTTGTTCCGTATCACGGCTCCTGTTTTTGCGGTGGCCCTGTTGGGAACGGTCATGGCGGCGGCCATCTCCTTCTACTATGCCCCGGTTGCCGATATTACCTACCGGGAAACACTCGCCAATGTGGTCCGGAATGATCCGCTCCGATTCCTGCAACCCCGGACCTTTATCCGCGATTTTCCCGGATTTGTTATTTATGTTGGCGAACGGAAAGGCGGTGAACTGCACGATTTCTTTATCTGGGAACTAGGGCAGGGCGGCAAGGTCACGCGTTTCATCAAGGCGGAATCCGGCTATTTTTCCTATGATGAGGCGGCTGACGCTATTATCATCCACCTGGTGGATGCCACGGCGGAGATGCGGAGGGACAGTGATCCGGAAAATTTGCAGGACCCCGGGCTGCCGGTACTGGTTTTTCAGGAAACGGCCATCCGGCTGCCCTTGGCACAGATACTTGGACCCGGCCAGCAAAGTTATAAGCTTTCTTTATTGCCTTTAGGAGCGTTATGGGAGTTGCGGACCCAAGCCCTAGCAGACGGGGATTCTGAAGACGCGTTCCGCCGCAGGATAGACGTACAAACCGCGATCCAGAGGAAGTTTGCTTTTTCGTTCTCAGTGCTCTCACTCTGCCTGATTGCCATCCCCTTGGGGATTAAGGCCAGTCGCTCGGAAACCTATGCCAATATTGCGATTGCACTGGCATTGTCGATGAGTTTTTACCTGCTGACCATCGTCATCTCCTGGACAGAGAAGAATCCTGCCCTGCGACCCGATTTGCTGATCTGGATCCCTAATTTCCTTTTTCAGGCGGCCGGAATTACGCTTTTTCTACGGGCGAATAGGTGATGGTTTCCTTTTTTCTTTGACGGGCCCCAACAGGAGCGCGGGCATCTTGCCCGGGTACGAATGCCTTCACAGGCGGGACACCTGTGCTCCTTTGGGTTCTGAAAAATCATCAGGCTAAAACCGTCGCAAACCTGAACAATTTTAGTAATTGGGGTACTAAACAGATTTTACAATAAAGGGGGGCCACAGAAAAAGCTTGTCATCGGTGGCTTGGATTATGTTCTTTCATAACTTCGATC
>CAZCJJ010000019.1:0-34039 GCA_964499045.1 uncultured Opitutales bacterium
TAACGGACTGCGAGAATAGCGAGGGATGAATTTATGGATGTCCGGGAGTTCCTTCCTTGTGCTGGCTGAAGGAGCGTCATCTCATGGCTCAACTGAACTGCTCGAGGAACACGTCCTTCCAATAGTAGCCATCAAGCAAGGAAGGGTCATCTTCGCCGAGCAATTTTTTGGCTAGGTACAGGGCCTCCACAGAGGCGAGGCCGCCGAGCGGGTCTTCGGCAATTTTACTGACTCTGGGATAGGCGGTACGGATGCCCGGAGGCAGGGTCCGGCGAATGGGGATACCTTCGAGGCAGGCCTCCAATTGAGGGAGCAGGCGCCATGTGCTGTCCAGCAGCAGAAGGGGCCGTCCGGCATCGGCTTCCGATATAACAGGCGCATCAAGTCCGAGCAGGGTGAACCCGGTGACATCCAGTTTGAACCCCTCCCGTCCCTTATAGAAGGTCAATTCCGGGCGATGGCGGAGAGGCTGCAAGGTGCATTTGCTCAGCCTTTCCTTGGGATGACGAATGATGGTGACCGGTATGGACATAAGAGAAGCTTACAATTGCTTTGAAATTCCGGATTAATTGCAAGACTATGCGCCACCTCCCCAACCCGAAAACCATGACAGGCCTTTCATGAGAAAATTACCGCGCGGATCCATTGTCTGGGCACTCTACGATTTTGCCAATACCGGCTATGCCATGGTGGCGCTGGCACTGATCTTTCCGCGACTTTACAAGACTTTCTGGGGAAGCGGTCTGACGGCGGACAAGCAGACTTTCTTTTTCAACATGACGGTGGCTGCGGCCAGCCTGTTGGTTGCGGTGCTGGCTCCACTGCTCGGCAATATTGCGGAATTGGGCGGTATCCGCAAAAAACTGCTGCTGCGCTTCGCCACCCTCGGCATTGTTGCCTGCGGGTCGCTGCACTTCGTCGGGGAGGGAGACTTTTTGATTGCCAGTGCGATCTATATACTCGGGACAGTCAGTTTTTATTCTGCCAATATTTTCTTTGATTCGATGCTGGCCGATGTCTCCACACCACGGAACCGTCACTTCATCAGCGGGCTGGCCTTTTCCTTCGGCTACAGTGCCGGCTTCCTGATTCTCCTGACAGCTGCGATTCTACTGGCCCGGTCGGAATCACTCGGTTTCGCTTCGCCAATTGATGTGAGTCGATTCCTTTTCCTTTTTGCCGCTGCCTGGTGGGCGCTGTTTACCTTGCCCCTGGTCTGGAAGTTCAAGGATGAGCGCAGAACGAATCCTTACGGAGTCTGGCAAACGGGGCTGCTCGGCATCCGGGCCACCTGGGCCACCTTTAAGGAAATCCTCGGGCAACACCAAATCCTCTGGTTCCTGCTCGCCTACTTGTTTTACATCGATGGCGTCAACACGATCATCACCACCGCCTCCAACTACGGATCAACGCTTGGGTTCACCGAAGGGGAGATCATCACCGCCTTTTTCTGCGTTCAGATCGCCGGGGTTCCCTGTGCCGTACTGATCGGGCTGATCGCACAAAAGACCGGGGCAAAGTCGATGCTTCTTTGTGCCATCGCCACCTATCTGGTGGTTACCTTTTACGGGGCCTTTCTCTCCACCACCCCGAGAATCATTTTCGGCTATGCCGTTCCGGACATTTACATCCTCGCCCTGATGATCGGCATGGTTCAGGGCGGCGTACAGGCTCTCAGCCGCAGCTTTTTCACCAGCCTGATTCCGGAAGGCAAAACCGTCGCCTACTTCGGGTTCTACAGTATGATCGGAAAAAGCGCCGCCATCCTCGGCCCCATGATCATGGGTAGCGCGGCCCTCCTGTTTTACAACCCGGACAACCCCACCCTCAGCACCCGCATCGGCATGGGCTCAGTGGCGATCCTCTTTGTCATCGGCGGACTCTGCCTGCTCAAAGTGAAAGGGAAGGGTAACGGGTTAGTAGTTGAACGGTAGGACTGTTGGACGGTTGGACGGTTGGACAGGATTTCGATTTCGATTGGACGGCCTACCGCTCCGTCGGGTTAGTGAGACTCTCGCGTTGCCTCTCCGCTTTCCCCAACCCCCAAAAGGCAAAAAAACAAAACCCCAAAATACCTACAGCCTTGTCTGTGTAGCCTGACAGACGAATCTTCAATATTCAGCACGGAATTTTCAACTTTCAATGTGGGAAGGGATGACCTTTCATCCGCCATCATTCCTCATTCATTCGCCATCCGATCTTCGATATCCCCAAAACAGCGAAACACCAAAATTCCAAAACTCCTACAGCCTAAACCCCTACAGCCTAAAAGAAGCTTCAGCCTACTTACGCTTTCGCTTGTTATCCGTACCTGCTGCCTTGGTTGACCGGATGCGGATACGTTGGGCGAAGGCCCGGTAGAGATCGGGGAGATCGAAATGCGCAAGGATGCCCCGGAGGCAACTACTCGCCGGCCAATCGGTTTTCACTGAACGGGCCACGCTTTCATAGGAAGGCAAAGCCTCGTGAAGTTCGACATGGGAAAGCGAGTCATCCAACACTGCGGCAAAGAGGGCTATTAATGCCCCTTGCCTCCGCCCGACCAGTTTTATTGAGGTCGCTCCCTCCTGACGCAACAAAGCGCAAACCTGCAGCAAATCAAACACCCGTCGTCCGAGATAACTCTCATTGAGCATCAACCCGAAACCGTGGAACTGGTAATCCTTGCCATAGGGTTGAAGGAAATCTCCGCTTTCTGCAGGCATGGATTCTCCGAAACCACGCACATCCACGGCATAACAGGCTTCTTTTTTGCCGGTAAGTGAAACCAGCTTACCATTGGCAATATCCTGTTCCGCCGAAAAATCGGGCACGTAGAGAGTGATTTTCTTCTCCACATCCAAGGTCCGGGTCCAACCCGGAACAGGCGATACCTTGCGCAGTATCGCCTCAACCCGGCGTTCGGTACGGATGGCATAGCGGGCCACCGGTGCCTTCTCATTGGCAACATCCGGTGATAATAACCTGTAGGATAGAGGTCCGGAAGGCATTTTGGAAATCGTCAGCAACTGGCGCAATTTGCGTTGCAGTTGTCCGGCATCCAGTGATTTGCGGCGGGACGCCTTGTCCTCCAGAATGTCACCGTAAAGATCCTGAAAGGAGCGCGAACGGTTCAACATGACCTGCCCCTTGGGTGTGGCCCAAAGCGACTGATCCGGCTGAGGTTCCGCCAGCGGGTTGCGGGGCAGGCGAAGGTTTTCATGTCGGCAGAAGAAGCGCCTCATAGCTGTACGCGCGTCCGGATAATAGCCATGCACGTTATCTCCCATAAAAAAGGCGAACGATTCAGGCTTTCCGAGCAAACGGTAGATCCGGGAAACCTCATCGGCTGCCACCTGTGCTCCACGCCGGTCAAAGAAACAGTAACGCTGGGACAATACAATGGCCGGATCTGGGGCACGGGCGATCAGGAAGTCGGCCATTTCGAGCCCGGAAGCCAGCATTCCCGGTGGATACTGCTCGGCATCCTGGGGCAATTCGTTTTCATAGTTAGCCAGGAAAGTCGTAACAAAGCAGGAACTGCCGACCATACGGATCCGCCGGTCCAGAGCCCACATCCAAAGACTCATGGTCCCGCCACCGGAGTTACCCGTCATGGCAATGCGATCCGGATCCACTTCATCCCGGCTCAAGAGATAGTCGAGGGAACGCATGGCATCCCATGCCCGCCAATTGCCGAAGAAATCGCCAGCCAAATCCAGTTGCTTCCCCATCATGTTATGCGCGTGGGTACAAAGGTTACGCAGGCTGTCCTTGGCCGAAAGTTTGTAATAATAATCCCGTTCGCCCTGGCAGATGGGATCGAAAACCAGCACCACGAAACCACACCGGGCCAACTCCTGAGCGTAGGACTGGTAAGGTCCAGCCGCTTTACCATTTGCGGCATGACCGCAACTGCCAAGGACCGCCGGTGCTTTGTCTTTCAGCTTATTCGGGATGTAGAGATTGGCAGTCACCTGAAAGCCGGGGCGACTTTCATAAACGACCTTCTCTGTCCGGTAATGCTTACCTTCCAACACCCCTGTAACCACCGCATTCAAAGGCGTCCGGCGTGGGAAGGGACCAAAACAGCGCACTGCTTTTTCCGCCACCGCATCCCGGTATTTCTCTGCTTCCTTCCGGGTGCGAATGGCCGCCAAACGCAAGCGGCGTTCTTCATAAAGTTCCCGCACACGTTCCAGATAGTCATCATAGACCATCTGGCCGTAGGGGTTGTTAATCTGTTTACCGGAGACTGTTGCCATAATAAGGATAGACTCAAGCAGATCCCGCATAAAGAGTCCATGACTAAGACCTTAAATTTCACGTTGCTTACTGGCGCGGCTATACCGGGCAGGGATATTAATTGCTCCTTAAGGTTGCGAAGGCGGGAAGTCTAACCCGCATATCTCACCGGCTTGTTGGCGAAGGTTATATTCTATTGAAAAACAATGACTTGAAGGTTTTAGCAGAAGACAGACTGTTTGACCGGATTCGCCAACAAGCCTCAAGCCCAGCCGCCGTCGCAAGGCTATGGCGGGCCACGGCAAGCGGCTCTGGCTGTGTTGCGGACACGGAACCCGCTTCGTTACGCACTTGAAAGCAAGGCCTCGCTGAAAGCTTCAGCCTACCCATTAAAAAGCCGACTGACGGATGCCCGTCAGTCGGCTGTTGTCTGGAAAAGCCTATGAGGTGTTCTTTACATTCTTTCGATGATGGCGTCACCGAACTCAGAGCACTTCACTTCCTTGGCGTTGTCGATGAGACGTGCCAAGTCATAGGTAACCACCTGATCGCCGATCGAGCCTTCCAGCCCCTTGATAATCAAGTCGGCGGCCTCATTCCAACCGAGGAAACGCAGCATCATCTCGCCCGAGAGAATGACCGAGCCCGGGTTCACCTTGTCCTGACCGGCATACTTTGGAGCCGTACCATGGGTCGCTTCAAAGATCGCATGGCCTGTTTCGTAATTCAGGTTGCCACCAGGAGCAATTCCGATTCCGCCAACCTGAGCCGCCAGTGCGTCGGAAATGTAGTCGCCATTGAGATTGAGCGTGGCGATGACATCATACTCCGAAGGTCGGGTCAGGATCTGCTGCAGGAAAGCATCGGCGATGACGTCCTTGACAATCATGCCATTCGGCAGTTCGCACCAAGGTCCACCGTCAATTTCCTTCGCTCCGAATTCACTCTTCGCGACTTCATAGCCCCAATCGCGGAAGCCTCCTTCGGTGAATTTCATGATATTGCCCTTGTGAACCAGCGTCACACTCTTACGTCCCTGCTCCATCGCGTAGCGGATGGCGGAACGAACGAGACGGGCGGTCCCTTCACGGGACACAGGCTTCAGACCAATTCCCACACTGTCCGGGAAGCGGATCTTCTTATAGAGTGCCGGGTATTGCTCCTTCAGAAATGCCTTCAATTGAGTCGTCTCCGGGGCACCTTCCTTGAATTCAATCCCCGCGTAGATGTCCTCCGTGTTTTCGCGGAAAATCACCATATCCACGTCTTCCGGTTTTTTGATCGGGCTGGATACACCCTTGAAATAACGCACCGGACGCTGACAGACGTAAAGGTCCAGCTCCTGACGCAAGGCCACATTGAGGGAGCGGATGCCGCCGCCAACCGGAGTGGTCAAGGGGCCCTTGATACCAACCAGATAATCCCGGAATGCCTGCAGTGTTTCTTCCGGTAACCAGCTGTTGAAAGCATTGAATGCTTTTTCACCGGCAAAAACCTCCATCCAGGCGATCTTGCGCTGCCCCTGGTAGGCTTTTTCAACTGCCGCATCAAAAACGCGCACGGAGGCGGCCCAGATGTCGGGACCAATACCGTCCCCTTCGATGAAGGGAATGATTGGATTATTCGGGACAGTGAGCTTGCCATTGTTCAAGCTGAGCTTCTCTCCCGCTGCGGGTACTTCTATTTTTACGGATTCCATTTTATATTGATTCTATATTTGGTGTTTTGATTAAAAGCAGGCACACCACACAACGAAGCCGTAGTCATGATGTGGCATTAAAGCTGAGATAACCCTGCTCAACGCTTCAGGGAATTACAGAATTCCGCGAGACGTCCGAGACCTTTCTCAATAACCGCGTCCGAGGTGGCGTAGCTCAGTCTGACGTAATCGTCCGCACCGAAAGCAACCCCGGGAACAACGGCGACCAGTTTTTCCTCCAACAGGCGGGCCGAAAATGCTGTCGAGTCAAGGCCCAGCCCGCTGATGTTCGGGAACAGGTAAAATGCACCTTGCGAACGGAAGCAACGGATTCCATCGATGGCATTGAGTCCATCCAGCAGGAGTATCCTGCGGCGATCGAAATGAACCAGCATTTCCTTAAGTGCGGCGGCTGCCTTGTCCGTCTCCTGCATCGCCGCCAAAGCACCGTACTGCGCAAAGGTCGTGGCATTCGAGGAGGTCTGGCTCTGCAGGTCGGCCACCGCAGTGGCAATTTCTTTCGGAGCGACCATCGTGCCAAGGCGCCATCCGGTCATGGCGTAGGTTTTGCTGAAGCCGGAAACAGTGATCGTGTTGGCAGCCGCCTCCTCGCTCAGGCTGGCCGGGCTGACATGCTCGGCACCATCATAGAGCAAATACTCATAGATTTCATCCGACATGATTAGCACGTTATGGCGAAGACAAACTTCGACCAGCGCTTCAATTTCACTCCGGTTGTATAATGCACCGGTCGGGTTGGAGGGGCTGTTCAGGATAAAAAGCCGTGTCTTGTCGGTGATCGCCGCTTCCAACTGGGAAGGGGTGATTTTGAAACCCTGATCGTCTCCGGCCAAAATTATCTTCGGCGTTGCCCCCGCCAGCTTGACCATTTCGGGGTAGCTCACCCAATAGGGAGCGGGAATGATGACCTCGTGGCCAGGTTGACAGGTTGCCAGTATCGCGAGGTAGCAGGAAAATTTACCGCCCGGGCTGACCACGACATTGGCTGCGGCAACACCCGAAATTCCGTTAGTACGGTTATATTTTCCGGCCAAGGCAGAACGGAGTGCAGGTAGGCCAGCAGCAGGACAATATTTTGTCTGCCCCTCCTGCAGGGCGCGAATGCAGGCCTCCTTGATGAATTCCGGGGTATCAAAATCCGGTTCGCCTGCCCCAAAACCACAGACATCTTTGCCTTCAGCCTTGAGTTCTTTGGCCTTGGCATCAACTGCCAAGGTGGGTGAAGGCGCAATGTTGGCCGCCCAGGTGGATAATTTAGACGAGGATCTTGACATAGGAGGAATGGTTGAAGCAGCCCAATCTCATGAATTCATGTCCATTGGCAACCCTTTTTCGGTGGAGATAAAATGCGGAAGGGCCTCTGCCAAGAGAGACCCTTCCATCAAAACTCCTCGTTTGCAACCGGCCAGAGAGACTGGCCCGTTCCTTAATTTCCTTTACGGGCAACCTTTTTGGCAGCCTTGCGGACGACTTTCTTCGCCGCCTTTTTGGCTACTTTCTTGGCTGCTTTTTTCACCGGCTTCTTAGCTGCTTTTTTTACCGACTTCTTGACGGCCTTTTTAGCTGTCTTTTTTGTCGGCTTCTTCGCTGCTTTCTTAGCTGCCCTGGCTGGTGCCTTTTTTGCGGCGACCTTCCTGGCTGGCTTTTTGGCAACTGCCTTCTTTACGGCTTTCTTCGCGACCTTGGGAGCCACTTTTTTCTTCACCGCTTTTCTTGCAGCTTTCTTCGCTGGCGCTTTTTTGGATGCTACTTTCGTTTTTGCCATGTTTATCTTGGGTTGGTTTGTCATTGCTTCGACGGAAGCAAAGATAAAAAGCATATAAGCCGTCTTCCCCGGAATAGATTCATCCTGCCTGCGAAGCGGAGCATCGCGCCCGACGACTCCAACACCAAGCTGGAAAGGCGGATGGAAACTTGCCGGATCCGTGAATCATGCGACGACAATCGTGGATCACCTTTGATAAAAGATTTTGAGGAACCTATGATCCTGTGGGTGATATGCATGTCTTGGGGAAGCCTTTAGCGGAAGCGCGTATAAACGAGATCAACCGTTGCACTGAAGAGTACTATGAATGATGCAAACACTGCAATAAAAATTTACAGTATTGTTTGGGCTACCCATACTCACGTGAGCAAAACAATAATAATGATTGAGCATTATTTCCAAACATCCATCAGCGACGCTTTGTTTTTGCTGCCATGAGCCTCGGAGTATACGGACTCAAAATGATTGCAGAGTGTGGATGCAACCGTACAAAGACCACGTTCTTACGAACGCGGCTACGGCTATACAATGGGCAAAAAAAAGACCGCAGCCAAATGGCTGCGGTCTTTACGTATCCGGGTTCTCCGGTGAAAATCAGTCGTTCAGTTTAGCGAGGACATCCTGAGTGATGTCGAGAGCCGGGTCGAAATAAACAACGGCAAGACCATTGGTATTCAAGATCAGTTCCGCACCCTTGGTCTTCGCAACCTCCACGACAACCTCACGGATTTCACTGAGGTGAAGATTGATAATAGACTGACGGCGCTGTTGCAGAGTTTGGTCAGTCTGCTGGCGGTACTGATTGACATCCATCTCCTTTTGTTGAATGACCCTGGCTTTTTCCTGAGCCTGACGGCCAAAGTCCTGACGGGCCTGATCGGTCAGTGCCGGATTGTTCATTTTCTCCTGAATTTCCTGAAACTGCTGAACGAGTTTCTGGCCGTCTTCAATCATGGCCTGAATCTCATTTTGGGCACTTTCAACAGAACTGTTGAAGCGCTCCTGAGCCTCCTGAGCTTTCTTATAATTATTGTAAAGCTCACCCATATCAACGGTGAGGATCTTGCCCGAGGCCTGCAGGGCCAGAGCGAAACTGAAGAACGCCAAGGCGTAAACACGAATGGAACGAATATTCATAACGATAGTTAGGTATTGGTTGGATGAAACGTGGAGTAGCTGACTTTAGACCACCGAATTAGAAAACGGTGCCAAAAGAAAAATTAAATTGCAAACCCTTATCATTGAAACGGTCCGTGGTGATGGGATAGCCGAAGTCGAGATTGAGCGGTGCCCCCATGATCAGAACACGGAAACCAAAGCCGACATTATCGTTATAAGTTCCCGTATTCCAGTCCATATCACTGGAATTAACAAAGCCGACATCATAAAAGACGGCAAAGCGCAAGGGATCAACGATCTTGATCGTATATTCAATCTGGGCCATCGCCATGGTGTCACCGCCCACGGCTTCTCCGGTGACCGGATCCTTCGGACCGACATCACGGAACTTGAAACCACGCAACGTATAAGGGCCGCCAAGGAAGTACTTGTCAAAGAACGGTACCGTGCGTCCGCCATACGGAATCACCGTACCCGTTCGACCCTGAACAGAGAGCACTTGCTCCGCCGTATCGAAAAGTTTGAACCAAACTCCCCCGCGGAACTCCTGGCGCACATAGTCCGTTTGTCCCATGAAGGGACCTCCCGCCACCTCGGTGATACTTTGCAAGCGTGTTCCCCCGGTCGGGAAAACAAAACTGTCCCGTGTGTCACGCAAGAGGCCAAAGCCGACCTTCGACACACTCCGCTTGCCTGCTTCAGCGCGGATAGGGGCAGGCGCGGTGGCAGTGACATCCCTGATATCGACTTCTTCCAGGCGGTAGGAGAGACGGCCTTCAACCAACTCAAACAAACGCTTCCGGAAATACACTTCAAAGCCTTGGCGCAATTCATTGTAGTCGGAGGAAAGATAGTTCGTTTCTGTCCGGTAAATTTCAAAGCCGAGTGCCAATTCACGCTGGAAGAGCCAAGGTTCCTCAAAAGCGAGCAGAATCTGGTTCGACCTCGTCCCGAGAGAGAAGCGGAGCCGGAACTTTTGCCCTCCGCCCTGGAAGAAAGAGCGGTAATTAAAGAGGTCGAAATTACTCTGGCTGAGTTCGGCAAAACCCACCACCTGTTCAACGGTACTGAAGCCAGCTCCGAAGGTCAGATTACCGGTACGGCCTTCCTTGACCGAAATGCGGAGGTTCCGGCGGTTGGGTATATTGGTCGCCTCCGGGGAAAGGATGACATCGTCAAAGAAGCGGGTATTGCTCAGGCGGCCCTGACTGGCCTGCATCCTCACCGTATCGAAAACATCTCCGGGCGCCAAAGCCAACTCGCGGACAATCACCTGGCTTTTGGTTTTGGTGTTACCCTGCAGATTGATGGTCTGGACATAAAACTGTTCGCTTTCGGTAATAATAAAACGCAGATCAATGGCCCCCTGCTCAATGTTCGGGAGGCGCTCTACACGGACAAAGGTATCCAGATAGCCGCCCTCGCCGTAGTACTCTTTGAGTCTTTCGACGTTATTATCCACCTGACTGGGAGAGAAAACCGACCCCGTTCCGATTGTGAGTAGAGAAAGCAGCTGTTCGGTGGGATACAGTTTGTTGCCTTCAACACGGATATCACCCACATAGTAACGGCGGCCTTCATTAACCGTGATGACGATGTTCATCTGACCCGACTTCGGGTATTCCAGTACGACTTCCGACTCCGGAATCTCAACATCAAGAAAACCCTGATCCCGGTAGTAAGCGCGGAGTTTTTCCAGGTCATCCTGAAACACATCCTCTTCCAATCGTCCTGTCCCGGCTATCCAACTCCAAAGGAAAACATACTCGGACGTTTTCATCTCCCCCCGGAGAGTACTGGCACTGGCGTTATCATTTCCACGGAAAAGAATATTATCGATCTTCAGACGCTCACCTTCGTGGATATTGAAAACAACAGCGCCGCTTCCATTCTCGTCATCGCGCACGATCTCGTAGTCCACCCGGACATTCGTGTAGCCTTTACCCTGATAATACTGATAAATTTTGGTGGCATCGCGGTTAAGCAGGACCTCGTCCAAGGCGCTACCCACCTGGGAATCAATTTGTCGCTCCATCCGGCTGTCGCTGTAACTCTCGTTACCGCTAAAAGTGATGGCGTTGATCCGGAACTTGGGTACGACAACAAAAACCATCGCAACATTGCCGGAGGGAAGGCTCTGGCGCCGCACCTCAATAAACTCGAAATTGCCACTGGCATACAGAGCGCGGATGGACTGGTCCACCAGAGACTGACTGTAGGGTTGTCCCACCCGCAGACGTACATGGGCCATGATCGCCTCACGGCTGACATTCTCCACCCCCTCGAACTGGATATCCAGGCGCTCAACTTCAGGAGCCGTACCCTGAATCGGCTGCCCCCTTAGTTCGGCTGAAGGCATGACCGCCACGGCGATCAGCAGCGCGGCGAGGACATTAATGACTGAACTAGGCAGTGTGAGTCGTAGCGTTTTCAAAGCGAGTCAGGTTTTTGATGAAATGCAAAGCCACCGTTCCTACCGGTCCATTGCGTTGTTTGGCAATGATTAAATCTCTTGGAACCACGTCTTCCGACCGATCCACGTCATCATCAGTATCTCTTGGTTTCGAAAGTAGAAGCACGACATCAGCATCCTGTTCGATCGAACCGGACTCACGCAGGTCGGACAGACGGGGCTGCCGTTTTTCTTTTTCCGATTCCCGGTTCAACTGGCCAAGAACAACGACCGGAAGGTTCAATTCCTTCGCCATGGCCTTCATACCGCGGGAGATTTCGGCAATTTGCTGTTCCCGGGGCACCCGCGGATCGGTTCCGGAAACCAGCTGGAGGTAGTCCACAATCACGAGGCCCAGACCGTGCTGCAGGCGATTCGCCATGCGCCGGGCCTTGGCGCGAAGTTCCAAAATATTCAGCCCGGAGCTGTCATCAATATAAAGGGGGGCCGCCTTCAACTCTTTCGCCGTTTCCAAGACATCGCGCATTTTGTCTTTAGGAATAAACCCGTCCCGCAGTTTGGTCATATTCACCCTGGCACGGCTGCAGAGCAGGCGCATCGCCAACTGCTCGGCACCCATTTCCAAACTGAACATGAGGGTGGGTACCGGCTTTTTACCTGCCGCAGGCAGGATGGCGGCCTCCGCCATATTCAGGGCCAGACTGGTCTTTCCCATGGAGGGCCGGGCTGCCACGACAATCATTTCGGTCTGATGCCAGCCAGTCGTCATCGCATCCAAATCCTTGAACCCGGTGGTCACCCCTGTCACTCCCCCACGGTTCTGAACCATCTGGTTCACCAAGCTCACCGCAGCCTCAACGGAATCCTTCAGCGGACGCGCACTGTCCGACACCCGCGTCTCCGATAATTTAAAGATCCGCTTTTCGACCGAATCGATGAAGTGATCAATATCTTCCTGCTCGGAAAAGGCCTCTTCAATCGTCTGGCTGGAGGCCCGAACCACTTCGCGGAGCAAATAACAGTCCCGCACCCGTTGCAAATAGTGCGGCAGGTGGGCCGGTGTATCAATTCGGTTGGTTACTTCGATGAGGTAGGCATGTCCCCCCACTTCTTCTAACTGACCACGGCTCTGCAAACGGTCGGCCAGAATGATCTCATCGACCGCGACACCTTCCTTATACAACTCAAACAACGCACTGAAAATAAGCTGGTGTGAGGGCTTGTAGAAAGCCTCGGCGGAGATTTTCGCCTCCACACAGGTCGTCATGCTTTCCTGCCCCCCATCCAGAACACAGCAGGCGATCAGTGCCTGCTCCATGTCGATATTATGCGGGGGCTGGCGACTTCCGGGAATCGGAGGCGCTTTTTCTTTCGTACGCGGCAGGCGTTCTCTTCTTGTGGCACACATAGCAAGGAGCCACCACACCAATCCAGTGCCCCCCACCCGTCAACGACGAATGCATTCAGACCGCATTATTCCGATCCCGACCCGGATCCCGCCGACCGAATCGCACGAAATGAAACAAGAAAACTGGAAACCAGCATGAGTAAGGCCGCTACCACTGGATGCAACATCCCCGCCGCCGCCAAACCCATCCCGATCATGTTGTAAACAGAAGCAAACAGGATATTGCCCCGGACCGATTGACGGACCCGGCGACTCAAATCCACCGCCTTGACCAGCCCCGACAGGTAGTGTCCGTTCAGTACCGCCGTGGAGGAGGCCCGGGCCAGGTCGGCCCCCTCCCCCATCGCAATTGACGCATCCGCCCGCGCCATCGCAGCCGCATCGTTGATGCCGTCCCCGACAAAAATTACGGTATGCCCCGAGTCCTTCCAGGCTTCCACCGCCGCCAGTTTGTCCAGCGGACTCAATCCGGCCCGGATCTCAACCTCATCCAATGCTTTCCAGGCCGGCTGGAGGTCCCCGGTTAAAATCGCCGGCTGCAATCCCCGGACCTTCATCGCCTTCAGCGTCGTCAGCGTGTCATCCCTGAGTTTCTCCCGGAAAGACCAAACTGCCACCGGACGGCCTTCCAAGGATAGGAAAACCCGGTGCTGCCCCGGTATTTCCGGCGGCAAAGAAATGTCGCCCCACTCACCGGCACCGCCATCCTTCACCAACTCGCCCAGTACGACCTTTAAGGTCCTGCCGTCCTGGCCGCGCCGCCAGCGGGCCCGGACCCCGACCCCGGGTTCCTGACGGATCTCTGTCAGTTCCAGAGACGTAAAACCATCACCACCTTCACTATCCTGCTCCGCCCATGCACTGAGTACTTTCGCATAGGGATGCGCATTGTTCCGCTCCAAAGCATCAACCAATTGCCGCAGTTCCGACCCCGTCCCTTCCCAGCCTGGCAAGGTCTCCTGTTTCACCAGTTGTAACTCTGTCGTGCTGAGCGTTCCGGTCTTGTCAAAAACCCAGACATCCGCCCGGGCCAAGGTGTCCAGAAATTCGCCCGAACGGGCAATCAGACCCAGACGGCTCAGTTGCACCAGCCCCGACCAGATCGCAATTGGCGTTGCGAGCCCGAGGGCACAAGGGCAAGCCACCAGCAGGACCGCCATGCTGTTGAAAAGCGCTTCTGTCCAGCTGACATAGAAAAACCAACCGGCAAAGGTGGCCAGGCTCACTGCAACGACCAGAGGGACGAACCAACGGATCATCCGATCCGCCTGTTCCTGCAGGCGGGAGGGAGCCAGCGAGGCTTGCTCAACCGTCTCCAGTACACGATCCAGTTTGCGTTGACCGAGGGATGCCGTCGTCCGAATGATCAGCGTACCGTCCAGTGAATGGCTTCCCGCCAGCACAGCATCGCCCACCTCCCGCTTGACCGGTACCGGCTCTCCGGTCATGGAAGTCTCCACCACAAAGGCCGTCCCTTCCTCAATGCAACCATCCACGGTAATCGGCTCTCCCGGGCCAACCAGCACCCGGTCCCCGCTCTCCACTTCGCGGATGCTGGCCGTTTTCCGCTGCCCGCAGCAAGTCAGGAGGGTGGCCTGGTCATAACGCTGGCGAAAGCGCCGAACCTCCCGCAGGGCCCGGCTGCGCGAACGCGTACCGAGTGTTTTCCCAACGGTATAAATACAGAGAACAATGGCCACGACCTCATAGTAAACCGAACCGGTCCCGCTCAGGCTCGTGACCAGCGATCCAATTAACGCACCGAGCAGGCTGAGGGTAAACAGAGATTCCACCGTGATGCGACGCTGCCACAAGGTCCGCAGGGTTTCTTTGAACAAGGGGCGACCGAGCAAGGCCATGACAGCCAACGCGGAAGCCAGCAACAAGCCGTGCAAAACCCAATAACTGGTCGCATCCGGCGACAAGGGCGGGTCCGCGATGTTCAGCCCAAGACTGAATATCATCCCCTGCCCGGCCAGAACCAGGGCCACCGCCAATTTCAGCCAAGTCCGGTTCCAGTGCTGCTCATCATCGGCCACCCCCGGCTCAGGTTCATCGCCGGACGGGCTGTGACAACACTCACGCAACAACTCCGGGGCTTCCGGCTCCGGATCTGAAGAACAACAGCCCATGAATCAGCCTTTCATTGGCCCATTGGAAAAGCAAAATCTGTTTTGCGCATCCGTCGCTTACCAGCGGGCCGGACGGCCATAGCGGCCCAGTTGATCAGCCAGTGGTTGCGCATAAGCAGGCATGGAAACCTGACCGTTCAGTATCATGGCCGAAGTTAAATCATTCTGCCCATAAAGGGCAGCGTTACGCTGTTCATCGAAAGCGAGCGCATTGCCCTTGAGAGTAAGCCCGATATCCAGACCCGAGCTTTTCTGGTAAACCAGAATATCGGCGCCGGTCAAGGTGGAGAGATCGGCATTTCCACCGTAAGGACCTGCCACCGCACTGCCACCCATCGCCCAATCAACAGTACCCTCCTCAAAGCGGCTCAACGCCTCAGGAGTCATAAAAAAAGCAATGGTTTCGATACGCTGGCCACCGAGTTGGATCCCCAGGCTCCCTCCGCGCATCCGGAAAAAAACCGGCGGGCCCCAACGGTTCTGGTTCTGCCGCATCACAATCGCCTGTCCTCCGGAAACCCCAAGGACAACACCACCACTCCATTGCTGCAAAATCATGATACCGGCCGCATTCGTAAAGACCGGAGCCGGTATCACATAACGGGGTTCGGACTGCCATTCCTCCAATATCTGCTGCGCTCCACCCAAAAGACCTACCGTGTCATGAAGGACGTCGTCAGCCTTGGCCGTATGCAGCCCGGCAAACAACCACGTCATTCCCAAAACCATTGTGCTGAGCTTTTTCATCATGCGAGGACCACTAGCATGGATTTGGTCAGAGTTCCAATCAAATGATGCAAGGGTTCACGTTTTTACCACAATTCCTGCCGTCGCACTCATTTAGCCTGACAGGTGGGCTGCGCCTCTCCTTCTGCCTTCGTTATGGTGTATACTAAGGTCAGGGCATACAAGACGTGTTCAAGTAGTGCTGGATACCTGATGTTGTGACCCTTATTCTAGTCGAGGTCGGCGGAGTGCGGGCATCTTACCCCTTCGAAATCGGGCTCGCCATCGGGACCGGAATCGAATCTGGAGTGCCTCAAGGTGCTCGGATCGATTGCGATTTCGATTGCGATTGCAATTCAAAAAATCGTCGCAAACCTACGCACTATAGGCGATTGATGTATAACCATCCGGCCACAAACCGGAACCACGCTGACATGATACTGCACTCCTTTTACCGCTGGCTCTATGAGCGCAAGCAGAAAAAAGCCTCCCGGGATCGCCTGAGGGGTCGTTCCCCGCGCACACTCCGCTTCAGTGTATTCGGCAACAGTTTCTTTGATCAGGCGACCTTCGGCAAATACGACCTCCCCCAGTTTCGGTTCCGCCGTCTCAAATGGATCATAGGCATCCCCCTCCTGCTTTTTCTCATCTGGTTCTCATGGGAAAGCATCCGGGCACTCAGCCTTTTCCAGGGCTAACCCGTATATCATGGTAAAGTTGTCCATCATCACTCCGGTCCTGAATGGAAAACGCTATCTCCACGAGTGCCTCGAAAGCGTGGCCACCACCGGAGAATACCCGGTCGAACACATCGTCGTGGACGGCGGTTCAACCGATGGCACCCTCGACATCCTCCGCAATTGGGCCGAAACCCACCCCTATACACGCTGGATTTCGGAAAAGGACAAGGGCCAGTCCGCCGCCATGAACCGGGGACTGCAACTCGCCCAAGGCGAATGGGTCGGCTTCCTTAACGCCGACGACTATTATCACCCCAACACGCTGCCCCGCATCTTTTCCCTGATCGATAACACTTCCGCCGATTTTATTTATGCGAACTGTGAGGTGCTCAATCAGGAAACCGGATCCCGGACTCTGAGCACCCCACCTCCACTGACTTTCATCCATTTATTGAAAGGAAAAGGCTACCCCATCAACCCCTGCTCCTATTTTTACCGCAAAACACTCCATACCAAGATCGGACCCTACGCAGAATCCGATCACTACACCATGGACCTCGCCTTTCTCATTCCGTGTGCCCGCCTGGCCCGCTGCCTTTACTTTAATGAAACGTGGGGAACCTTCCGCTTTGTCAGCGGGGCCAAGACCTTCGACGAAATCCAATCAGGTAAAACCTTCGAACGCACCGATACCTTGCTTGACAAATACCGGCGGAACGCTCCGTGGAGGATCCGGATGGAGGTAGCCCTATATCGTCAATACCGCCGCCTGCGAAATGTTCTCTCACGGAAATGGCCCCGGAACAAATCATGACCCCGCCGTCCCCCAGTGTTTCCGTTGTCATCTGCTGCTACAATAGTGCGGCCCGCTTACCTCGTACCCTGGAGCATCTGAGGGCGCAGGATTGTCCCGGCCTCCCTTGGGAACTGGTCATCGTCGATAATCGCTCCAGCGATAACACCGCGGAAGTCGCCCGACGAGAATGGGGAGAAGACACCAAAGCACCGGCTCCAATGAAAATCGTCCGTGAAGAAAAACAGGGATTGAGCTTTGCCCGGTTGGCCGGGCTCCACGCTGCCAGCGGCGAGGTCATTGCTTTGGTGGACGACGACAACTGGCTCCCGCCATCCTGGCTGGGTGCGGTCTATCGGCTGTTTTCCGACCACCCGGATGTCACCATCGCCGGTGGCCCGATTGAGGCGGCCTGCGAAGTGGAGCCTCCCACATGGTTTCAGCATTATTGCGGCAACTTCGTCATTGTGGATTTGGCCGAAAACAGCCAATACATGCAAGGTCCGCTTCCCGGTGCCGGTCTCTGCCTCCGTCGCAAAGCTTGGCTGGACTTGCTTGCATCCGGGTTCCAGCCACTGCTGACAGACCGCAGGGGAAACAGCCTCTCCTCAGGCGGTGATGCCGAACTCTGCTACGCCCTCATGATTCAGGGCCACCGGGTCTATTACGAAAAGGAACTGAGAATTTCCCACTTCATTGAGGCTCACCGCCTGCAATGGTCCTATCTTCTAAAACTACAACGTGCCTTTGGTCAACAATCCGTCATTCTGGATGCCTATAATCGGATCTACCAGGGAACCCCCTTTCATTTCTCTCTTCCACGTGAGCTTGCTGCCACTCTTTTCCGCATCATCCGGCTTCGTATCAAATGGCTCCTGACCGGATCCTGGCGCAAACCTGAAAATGTATTGCAGGTCCTCATCGTCAACCAGCTCGGACGCCTTGATTACCTCCTGCGGGAAGGCCGGACCTTTGCCCGAGGATTCAGAAAAAACCTGTCCAAAATTCAACGCTCGTAAGCAGTACACATTGATCTTCCCTGACGCTACGGGTAGTCGAAAGGCAGGCTCACCTTCGGTGAATAAAACGGGCTAACTGCCTGACTTATACAGAAACGCCTGCCAGTCCGAATCCTCCTCACCCACATCCTCCATACTGACAAAAGGGCGCCACTTTGGACGGCCTGGTTTTTGCCGGAGGTACATACCGGCCTGGTGGGGAAGACGGTTTGCCTTGCGGGTGTTGCAGCGGATACAGCTGGTCACGATGTTTTCCCATGAGGTCTTGCCTCCCCTGTCCCTGGGAATCACATGGTCCAGATTCAAGTCTTTCGGGTGACAGGTTTGCCCACAGTACTGGCAGGTGTAAGCATCCCGCTCAAACAGGCTTTGCCGACTGAACTTAACCTCCTTGCTCGGAATACGGTCAAAGTATCTCAAAAGAAGCACGGAGGGAACACGGATCTTCATCCGCACCGTATGGATGCAATCCTGATCGTCCTTCGGTGGATTTTCGAGTGAGAAATGGATCCACTCGCTGACCGTCATCACTTGAAAATTGTCCTCGGCGGTACAAATAACCGAAGCATGCTCCTGCGTCAGCAGACTGAAGGCCCGTTTGACACCAACGATATTGACCGCCTGCCATAGGCGGTTGAGCACAAGGACCCTTCTGGAAAGCGCGTCAACCATCGTCGTGGAAATACTTTGATAGCGAATCCGCCGGATGTGTCAAAAACAAAGCACTTGATCAGGGATAATTCAGCCTGCATCATCACCAAAGTTGCAGTCCATGTGGAATTGAGAATGAAGAGTGAAAAGTAAAACAAGACTTAATCTTTATCCTACTTCCTGTTTTCCGCAACAACAGCCATGCGCCTCGAAAAAATCATCACACTTGCCAGCAAAGAAGTCCTTCTACCCCTGAAGGCCATGGTCCGCTCCCTCCGCGCCACTGGTTGCGAACTGCCGGTATTGGTCATTCCCTACCGTCCGGAGAAAATTCCCCTGCCCGAGGGCTGCGAATACTGGGAAGAGCCTGCCTTTATCAACTACATCGACGAAGCCGGGAAACGACCCGTCATGCGCAAATATCAGGTCCTGCTTAACAGCAACTACCAGTTTATCGATACCGATGCCATCTTCCTCCAAAACCCGGAGAAAACACTTCACCCCTACGAGGGCTTTATCACCTCATGCTGCCACTGGAGCAATCCCGGCGAAACCCTGACCCCACTTTCCCGCAGCATCCTCGCCTCCCAAAATACCCTATGGCCGCTCAAAGTATTCAATGCCGGGCAATTCGCCTGCGACCGCCCGCTTTACACCCTGCCATCCTTCCAGAAGGCTGCCGCCACCCCGGACCACCGTGAGGTCATCCTCAACAACGCCTTTCACGAGCAACCGGGCATGAACCTGCTCGTTCACCTGACCCAATGCCCGGTCACGAACCTGACCCTCCCCCCGCGCTGCATGCCCTCCACCTGGGCCGGGGATTATCCGGACAAGGATTATCGCAAGCATTGGCCGGACTCGGAAAACACACCCTACCTCATTCATTGGGCTGGACGCAAAATGGATCCCGATTGGCCGGTATGCGAGTTGTTCTTCGAGTTTCTGACCAAGGAGGAAAAAGCGGACTACCTCGCCCAACTTAAACCCGCCCACAAGGCGGGCTTCACCAGTCGGCTGCGCAAAGGCCTCCGCGCCTTCCGCACCGCCTTCTCCCAGGACTGATGTCCCCCACCGCCAGCGTACTGATTCCCGCCTGCAACCGGCCCGATCTCCTCAGCCGCTGCCTCGCATGTTTGAAACCGGACATCCAGGGACTGCCGCTGAGCACATATACCGCACCCACGTCCGACACAGGCTCTTATGAAGTCATCGTTTCCGATGACAGCGCCAGCGAGGAAACCCTCGCGGAAGTCCGTCAGCAATTCCCATGGGTCTGCTTTGTGCGTGGTCCCCGCAAGGGCCCTGCCGCCAATCGTAACCGGGCTGCCCGGGAAGCCCGGGGGGACTGGCTGCTTTTCACCGATGATGACTGTGAACCCGATCCCGCCTGGATCCGGTCCTTTCTTTCCGCCAAGCAAAAAGATGTGCAGGTCTATGAAGGTAAAACCACCTCCGGCCCTCCGCTGCCCCATCCGGATTGGACCGCACCGGAAAACCTGCGGGGAGGCTACCTCTGGTCCTGTAACATCATGGTCTCACGGCGGCTCTTCTCCGAACTCGACGGGTTTGACGAAAACTTCTCCTTCCCCCACATGGAAGACGTGGACTTCCGCTGGCGGCTAGAAGCAAACAGCTATCCCTGGTGCTTCGTTGACCAGGCGATCGTTTTCCACCCGCCCCGGCCCCGAATACGCGGGAAGAAAGCATTGCGCGCCTACAGCTCCTATTTCTACTTCGCCCGAAAACACAAAACCACCCCGGCCGGGTGCGGCCTGTCCCTCACCAATCAAATACGGACGGCCTGGCACTACCTGAGAAACCCCGGTCCACCCGTAGCCAGGCTGCGCCATTGCCTCTGGACCGTCTGGGAAACACTCCTCATCCTCCGTTACTGGTCTTCCTGGAAAAAATCCGTCTGTAACAAAAACAAAGAACCCTGATCTCTTTTCACTCTTTATCATGCAATTGACTTTCCTCTGCGGTAGCCTCGAACCAGGCCAGGACGGCATAGGTGATTATACAAGGCGCTTGGCTGCCTCCTGCAGAGCACAGGGAGTTCAGGCAAACATCATCGCCCTGCACGACCGCCATGCACAGGAAGTATGGGAGGAACAAGCTCCCCTCCCCCTTTTGCGCCTGCCACGAGCGCTGTCCTGGGACGACAAGCTCAGCCACCTTCAGCCCGTCATGGATCGCATTCGTCCGGACTGGCTAAGCCTGCAATACTCCCCTTACAGTTTCTATCCGCGCGGATTGGCCACTCCCCTCAACCCCCTCTTTCAATTTATCAGTTCGGGACGGCGACTCCATATCATGTTTCATGAAATATGGATAGGGCTGGCCACCGGAGACACTTGGAGGCACCGCCTTGCAGGCAAATGGCAGCGGCATACCCTGCACCGGTTTTTGGGTAAAAACAAACCACACCGGATACACACCCACACGCCCCTCTACCGCGACCAGCTTCAGGCGCTCGGGTATGCCGTTGAGCTACTCCCGCTCTTTGGCAATATCGATCGTTCCATTGATGCAAATGCAAAATCCGAAGCTATTCGACTCATTCGCAGCCACCTGCCGGGCTGGGATGCTGATAACACACGCCTGCTCCTTTTCTTCGGAACACTGCACCGTGAATGGGACCCTGCCACCTTTGCCCGGCAAATCAACGCCAGCCAGTCGGCTCGTTCCGGCAAAATCGCTATTCTCCACACAGGCCATAATGCCCACCCCGGACAATGGACGGCCTTCAAAGAGAAACTGGATACCCGGATCGCCACCGGATCTCTCGGACCCCAACCCGCACCCGTTATTTCATCGCTGCTTTCCCTCGCCGATTTCGGTCTTACCACGACACCTGAAACCCATCTGTATAAAAGCGGTACGATTGCCGCCATGCACGAACACGGCCTGCCTATCATGGTCCTTCGTTCCAACGAAGGCACGTTGCCAGAGCCCTACCGGCACCTATCGCAACTACACAAACTGCTCGACAATCCTCCTGCCCGAATGCCCCCAAACGAACGGCTTACGGGCATCACCCGGCAATTTCTCCAAAGCCTAACCTGAAAAATTCAGACTATTAACAATAAAAAACACATCACCATGGATCAACCAATCACCGCCATCTACTTCGACTTGGGTAAAGTCCTGTTCGATTTTGATTTCGGCAATTTGTTTGCCCATATGCCTCAGGCAATGGAAACGGATCCGTCCCTTGCCACCACGATCGGAGAGTTGGCACAGCACCTTGAGATTGGTGCCATGGACCCGGATACTTTTTTTACCCGGCTCATGACGCTGTTTCCCGAAATCCGCTCCAGCGAAGAAGCCCGGCGCGCCTGGTGCGAGGTCTTCCGTCCCATTGAGGAGAACATCGCCCTCGTACGTCAACTGGCGGAAATGAAAAAGTATCGCCTCGGTGTCATCTCCAACACCAACGCCCCCCACATTGAAGAGCTGCGCCGCCTATCCGATGTTCTCAACTATTTTGACCACCTGACCCTGAGCCATGAGACTGGTTGCATGAAGCCGGATCCGGCTATCTATCAGGCCGCATTACAGGCATTGGGTCAGGCGCCGGAACAATGTCTCTTTTTCGATGACCGCGAGGAAAACGTCCGGGCTGCCCTGGAACTCGGTATCCATGCCGTCCATGTCACGGAATTCGGCGTCGTCCACGACGAACTTGTTCTCCACAACATCCTGTAAAGGACCTAACGGAACAACTGAAGCCTCTCACGGAGTACACCGTGTCCACGGAGATATCCTCTCACAAGGCAAAGCCTCTGTGTCCGATTCGGACTATGTCTCCTCACCGACAACTTTTTCTTTCACCTCAGGCGTCAGTCTGGATTCACCCACTGGCATGCCGGTATTCGGGATAACCTGAATACAACGGGCATCCCAAAGCTCCAGCATGTGCAGGTCTTTGGCATTCGTAACCTGAAGCTCAGGTAAGCCGTGCTTAATCAACCAGTCCCGGACCCGGACAAGCCCCTCTTCTGTCGAAGCCAATGGGGTGAATATTTTAACCATCAGCCCCTTGCTCTGCCAGTCGTACAGACGTTCGACCATCTGAGGGACAGGTGCACCGAGTTGACCCGGAACAGGTTTCCCTTCCCCGTCACTAACCGTTTTCGCCAGTCCCCCCTCCAGCCCCAATCCGATCCAACTGACCGGATCAGGCTCCAGTCCGGCAAAGAAACGGGCAAACTCCCGTGAGGCCCGGCTATCCGCCTCCCGATGCTGTTCATCCTCCGGATTGGAATCCTTATTCACGGCTTCTGGCTTGGAATCACTCATGGAGAAGGCTTATTGGAATCCTTAGCGCAAAAATATGCATGTTTGCGACGATTATTTAAATGATCATTCTTCAAAGTCGAAAGGAGCGCTGGCGTCCAGCCCGCGATTATCCAAGTTCGTGGGCAGGATGCCCACGCTCCTGTTCCTTCCCTTTCTTCAACCTAAATCCGATTGGTTCCTGCTTGCGCCTTCAAGCCCCTATGTCAACGACAGGTTGCCGTTTTAGGAGAAAAGCAGCCTACTTGGCTTTGCCTTGATTGGCAACCGCTTCCATCGCCTTTTTCACTGCCTCTTCATCTCCGAGATAATAGAACTTCCGGGTCTTCATATTCTCATCGAGCTCAAACACCAGCGGCATACCAGTCGGGATGTTGACCTTGAGGATTTCCTCTTCGGTTGCCCCGGCAAGGTGCATGTAGAGCGCACGCAAACTGTTGCCATGGGCCGCAATGACCACCGACTTTCCAGCCGCGACCTGCGGTTTGATTTCCACTTCCCAGTACGGCAGGAAACGGGCCACAGTGTCCTTGAGACATTCCGTCAAGGGCAGTTCGTCCTTCGGCAGATCGGCATAACGGGGGTCTTTACCCGGAAAACGCTCATCGTCCGCTTCCAGCGGGGGCGGCGGGACATCATAGCTGCGGCGCCAAATCAGTACTTGGTCGTCGCCATACTTGGCCGCCGTTTCGGCCTTGTTGAGGCCCTGCAGCGCACCATAGTGCCGTTCGTTCAGTCGCCAGTGCTTGATCACCGGGATGTAAAGCTGGTCCATCTCTTCCAAACAGAGGTTCAGCGTCCGGATAGCCCGGGTCAGCACGGAGGTGTAGGCAAGGTCAAACTGGAAACCGTTTTCCTTTAAAACCTTACCTGCCTCACGGCCCTGTTGCTCTCCGGTAGCAGTCAGATTCACATCCTTCCAACCGGTAAAGCGGTTATCCAAATTCCACTGGCTTTCACCATGACGAAGTAAAACAAGTTTAAACATAACGAATAGGCTATTGGTTAACAGCCCATCACCCCAACCACTTTCCCTTCTGAGTCAAAACAAAAGGCATACTCGAAAAAACCGGGAATAAACCCACGAACAAGGCCTCTCACTGTTTTCACAACTCAAAAACTACATGATTCCCCCTAAAAATATACACCATACCCCCTAGAAATAGCATTGCATCAGCCCATTTGCTGACCTAATGATAGCATTAACCTTTACTTAATAATCATCAATAACTCACACCTATGAAAAGCCCAAGCTACCGCCTTACTCTACTTGTTGTAATTTCGACCTTGCTGGCCTCCCGAGTGCTGGCCTCAATCGCCATCACCTTCGACACCTCGAATTTCACGGATGCATCGAACCTGTACGTCACCTTTGCTGCGAAAAGTGCAGACCTGACCTATAATCCGGGCGGAACGCAGGAACAAATCATCTTCAATAACAACATCATTACGATCGACTCTGTTGATTACGGGACCTCCAAGGCCTATTCACTGGCTGACATCGCCACCAACGGGCTGAACTTGAATACCTCCGATTCGCTGATCGGCTTTATATCCTATGGCAGCAAGACCAACATCGAAAAACTGGACCCGGGTACCCAGCCCACTTTTTTCGACACCGCCACCCCGCGCTATTCGAATTTTGAAATCAGCTACAGTGGATCCAGCGGTGGGGCGGACCTGACCAACATCAGCCAGTTCGGAGGCTCGTTGAAGATGGAGTTCCTCGCCGGAGCGACCACCCAAAGTTACGTTGCCAATACCCTCAACACCGGAGACATGTTCCGCGCGCTGGCCGCGACCTCCGGCAACTCACCTACGGCCATTTACACGGATTCAAACAAGTACTTCCGCGCCATAGGACCCAACGTATTCCCCGCCTCCGTCGATGGAAAAACAGAGCAGAACCCCTATCCCAGTTTTAACCCCTACCTGGAAAACCTCTATAACGGTTCCAGCAATGGCAATGACCCCGTTCTCACAAAAATCACCAACCTCGCACCCGACCAACAGCCTGGTGGTACCGGTGCCGCTGGCTTTGACAGCACCGCCAGTGCCGTCACCTCCCGCGTGAAGGCAGACACCCTCTACAACCTGGACTATCACTTTGAGGCCCATATTGAAAAAATTGAGGCCCCCAGTGAGAGTAGCCCGAACGGGACTTATCAGATTACCCTGTCCGGCCACGTTAATGCCACCAACCCCCTCAGTGACACTGACCCCAACGACAAACATACCTACAACAACCTCAGTATCGTCATCCATGCCGACCAACCGGCTGATGCCCTGCTGTACATGACCAACTTCATCTATCAGCAGAGCATGACTAACACCGACGGTGCCATCAGTACGGTAACCAGCGGATGGGATGACCTCATCACCGACTTCGGTACGGGGACGACACAAGATGCTTTGCAGTACAAGGTTGCCGGTGATTTTTCACAGGCTATACTGGCTGGATTCGTGGGCAGCACGATTGATCACGAAGGGACCGCGATCGGCGAAATGTCCACTTACGAATTCTGGAAAGAGCTTTCCCAGTACGCCTACGGTCCAGCACAGCCGGACGAGGAATTCTACAGCCTGTGGGCTCAGGTCGTCGCCGAAAACTCGGAGGTCTTCGTCAACGGCGAAACCTACGACCGCCTTGGTGTCTATGGCTCGCCCTATGATGACCGTTTCGACATCAACCTGATCAGTCCAGACGGTGACACAACCGAAATGCGGATCACCCTGCTTCCGGACGGCAACCTGAACGTCATCCCCGAGCCCCGCACCTGGGCCCTGATTTCCGGCAGCATGGTTCTCGCCATCGCCCTCTTCCGGCGGAAACGTGCCGCTTAACGGATCACCCGCAATCCTCTTTCATCATACCGCGCACTTCTTTCCAGAGTGCGCGGTATGCTTTACTGGCGGATGATTTAGGATAAGTATGAACGTGCGGTTCACGGTACAAACCCATACGCTCTACCGAGGCGACAAAGGGAATCTGGCTGCCGAGGAAACCAAAGGGGGTGTGCTTCCATTCCTCCAATAACTCCCGGTGTAATTTCTTGCGCTTTTCAACCATGGAGAAAAAGGGCCGCACCTTGTCCGGAACAATTCCCTCCTGCCGGAAAAAGGCCATCAATTGCTCATAGGTTCTCAAGGCCAAAGGGGTTGGGATAACAGGAACCAGAAGTTGATCCGCGGCACAAAAAACATTCTCCGATAGCAGCGTGATATTCGGAGGACAGTCCAGAATCACGAGGTCAAAATCATCCGACCAGTCATGGAGAATCTCCGCCAGGCGTTTCCGCGAGCGTTTCATGCCATCCAATACCAGGTCCAGATTGCGGAATCCCAAATGCGAAGGCAGAATATAAAGTCCCGGAAAATCCGTTTCCTTTACCGCCTTCTTGCGGGCCTTCCCCTTGCGTAACAACTTCCGCGTACTGAGCTCCTCACCTTGCACCCTCAGATAAAAAGAAGCTGCCCCCTGGGGATCCAGATCGCAGAGCAAGGTGCGCATTCCCTCCCGGGCGGCCAAATAAGCCAGATTCACGGCTGCGGCGGTCTTCCCCACACCTCCTTTGATACTGTAAACGGCAAGTACTTTCATGTCGTCATTCTCTGTTTTTTGGGTTTTCCCCAGACCGATTCCGCCAGACGTCGCACCGACGGCTTGTCCAAATCGGCAAAGGTTTCAAAAAAGGCATTTCGTATTTCCTGGTGCCTCGATTCCATATGCTGCAACAAGGCACCCATGGCGGCTGCCGCCAACATTCCCGTTTTTTTATTCTGATCAGAAAGACTTCCCAAAAAAGTTTTCAGGGAGGCCGTCTGGACCGCATTGTCCTGCAAATCCCCCAGCACTGTCTGCAACTGCCGGAGACGGCGCAACAGCTTGTCCAAATCCGGACCGTTCAGTGCATCCTGATAAAACTCCACCAGATAACGGATTTTCTTAAATTCTATCCGCAAGTCATGCATCGCGGCATCCGGGGATGCCCTCCCGATCTGCCGCCCCATGTGCAGAGTTTTTGCCCAATATTTGCGCAACAGACGTTTTGCAAAACGGTCCACCGGCTGGCTGGAAGCAGGAGCCATCATCTTGCCCTTGGGGCCTTTCTGCAAAAAAGCATGCCATGCCTTCAGCAACTTCTGGTAATCAGCTGACTTGAAATATTTTTGCACCCGGACAAGTTCAGCCGACCGCTGCTCCCGTAAGGCTTCGGTGTAGTGTTTTAAACCAGGCCGCAGCACCTCCGGCAGAAACTCCGGGTACTGCCCTGCATCCAGCAACGCAATATCACGGTCCCGCAATCCATTCGTCACTTTTCCCAGTCGGGCAAAATCCTTTTTCCAGCGCTTCGCCTCCGGCCCCCGGAATACTTTTGAACAAAGGGTCAGCACCGCCCGAACCTTCCTCACCGCCACCCGGTAGTCGTGAAGAAATTCTATATCCCAATCCTCCAGCATCCCGGTCTCATTCTGACGCATGACTTCCGTGCAGTGCTTCAAAATCGAAAACACCGCATCCCCTGCCGTCGCCCCGACACTGTGAACCTGCTTTCCCGCATGACCCGGGAAACGGCTCAGACGCCGAAAAAGTCCCTCCCAGACTACACTCCAAGGCTCGCCCGGCCCCCGCTCCGCTTCCTCAAAAAGCGCCAGAATGGTCTCACTCTCCTTTTCATAACCAAGGAGCCCTTCCACATGCAAAAGGGAAAAGGGCTGCGAAAAGGCCTTCGAATCCCATGCCTCCACCCAAAGGCGAACCACGGTTTTGCCATCGTCATCCAGACAGGTATAGGGGCTCAGATTCGACTGCCAGGAAAACCCCTCCAGCAATGCCCGCACACCGGTAAGCGGTTTGATCAAAGCGGCCAGGTCTCGCGGAAGCCGTTCCACCGGAAACACCGTCCAGTCCCGGCCCACCTTGGATTCCACCTGTACAAGCGGTTTTCCATCCAGTGCCTCCAGCAGCCACGCCTTGTCGGTGCTCTTGAGCAAGAGCCCCTGCCGGGCAAGGTCCAGATCAAAGGTTTCCCAGCTGCGGTATTTCCTGCGCACGGGCTTGTGCTTCTGCAAATGAAAATACCGGACCACCTCCCTGAGTCCGGCCATGGCCGTGGTTTCCTCCCCTATGTAGCGAATAAAACGCATTCTGCACAGCCATAGTGCATGACTCCCGCTTTCATGGCCAGTTCTCAATTGTTACAATTCCGCAAACTTCAAGCTCCGCGCCTCCCGATATCCGAACTCGATCTTCGATATTCGATCTTCGAAACATTCTACCTTGCTCCGGTTTCGCAGATATCCCACGATGCCGGGGAGTTTTACAGCCGGGGTACCTCTGCTTAGACCAGACCCGGATGAACCGATCCATAAGACAAGCCACTTCATGTCAGATCCGCTTTTTCGCCGTCTTCACCAGCATGCTGCCAAACGTCTCGCATTCCCCCCGGGAATACCGCAAGCCGAGCGTCTGACACAGTACAAGGAGTATTTGCGGCTGGAGAACGAGATGCTGCAGCGCTACCACCGCAAGGGCGATTCCGGCACCCGCGTGGCCAAGGCCCGTTCCCATATGATGGATGTGCTGCTCAAGCACCTCTTTGAATTTGCTATCGCAACTTACGAACAGAAGCATGGGAAAATCCCTTGTGCAGTGGCCCTGGTGGCTCTCGGAGGCTACGGACGTGAGGAGCTTTGCCCCTTTTCCGATGTGGACCTGATGTTCCTCTATCCCAAGCGGGCCAAACTCAATCTCATCCAGCCCTTTCAGGAATTCCTGAGCAATGAGATGCTTTATCCCCTCTGGGATCTCAATCTGAAAATCGGCCATTCCAGCCGGACCATCCGGCAATGTCTGGAAGAGGCTAAGGCGGATATACAGACCAAGAATGCGTTACTTGAAAGCCGTCTGATCTGTGGCAACGAGACACTTTTCCGCGACTTCCGCAAAGATTACCGCGATTACTATCGAAAATCCAACCACACCGACTACGTGCAGGCCCGCCTGCAGGATCAGGCTGAGCGGCGCGAAAAATTCGGCGGCACCGTCTTCGTCCAGGAGCCTGATATCAAAAACGGGGTAGGCGGGCTCCGCGACTACCACAACATACTCTGGATGGCGGAGGTCCGCCTTGGAGTCAATTCGCTCGAAGGGCTGCGCCTCAAGGAATACCTCGGAGAGGCCGAGGAAAAGCAATTGAAGCAGGGGTACGAATTCCTCCTTCGTGTCCGGAACGAACTGCATTTCCAAAGTACCCGCCCCACCGATTTGCTGGCACTGGAAAAACAGCCGTCCATCGCATGGTCCCTGGGTTACAAACAGAAAAACATATTTCAGCGGGTCGAAGCATTCATGCACGACTACTACCGCTACGCCCACCGGATCTACACCTTGTCAAGGATCCTGGAAGAGCGGCTGGCCCTGACCGGGATGCCTGGCTCGGAAAAAATTTCCCTGCGTTCCGTCATTCAGGCCCGGCGGGCACCTCCCCAGCGCAAACAGGATGGTTTTGTCCTGCAGGATAAGGTCCTGAATGCCGAGCACCCGCGCATATTCGAAGAAGACCCCGTCCGGCTGATCCGGGTTTTCCGCTATGCACAGCAGTACGAAGCCAAACTGGGCTGGGATCTGCGCTACCTCATCACCGACTCCCTGAATCTCATTCAGGGCCGGCTCCTGAGTAATGAACATGCCCAGCGTAGTTTTCGCTCCATCCTTCAGGAAAAGGGGCAGGTCTATCCCGCGCTTCTGGAAATGCACGAACTGGGTGTACTGGGGCGTTTCATACCGGAGTTCGGCAAACTGAGCTTTCTTGTTCAGCACGAGTTTTACCACCGCTACACCGCCGATTTCCATACCCTCGATACCATCCGTGAACTGGATGCCGTCTTCCAGTTGAAGGGAGACTATGCCTTGTCCTATGCCGAAGCACTGAAGCAAACCGAACATCCTACACTCCTTTACACCATCCTGCTCGTCCACGACCTGTCCAAAGGAGTCCCCTATAACAACCACCCGGACCTGAGCGTCCGCCTGGCTAAATCCGTACTCACCCGCATGGGGGTCTCTCCCGCCATCCAGAAAATAATGCTGCCTGTCGTCAAGAATCATGTCGAAATGGCACGATTCTGGCAACGAAGGGATATTGATGACCCCCATACCGCCAATCAGTTTGCCGAACTTGTGGGTGACGAAGACTGCCTGCGTTACTTGTATGTCCTCACCTATTGCGATGCCCGCGGCACGGCCAAGGGTCTGTGGAACAACTACAAGGATTCCCTCCACACCCGCCTCTACCGGTTGACACTGGAAACCCTTCAGGATGCCCATGCCGCCAGCAAAAAAAGGACTGAGAGGAAAAACATGATCTACAACGAAATTCTGAAATCCACCGACTCCTCCATTCCGGGAGAGGAAGTGGAAGCCCATTTCAATTTACTGCCCGAACGGTACTTTCTCCTCAACACCCAACGTGAAATCGAGCTTCACCTGCGCATGATCCATGAGCTGCTTACCCGTATTGCCGAAGCCGAATCCGTCGGATCACTGGTCCCGGTCGTGGATTGGCGGGATGATTTCGATCAGAATTTCACTGTCGTCTCCGTCGTCACCTGGGACCGGGCCGGACTCTTCTATAAACTCGCAGGAGCCTTGTCCGTGGCCGGGGTGAACATTCTCAGCACCAAAGCAATATCCCGCAATGACCACATCACAATCGACACCTTCTATGTCGTGGATCCCGGCGGCGGGGTCGTTCTGAATAAAAAAGCCAAGGACAGCTTCAACCAATCCATACACCGGGCCCTGATTGAAAATAAGGAACTGCTCCCCCAAATCACGGAACAGGCCAGACGATTGGCCAAGCCAAGCTATCTCCAGACAAACACCCGCCTGAAGGCTCCCATCCCGCCTTCAGTCGATGTCTACCACGAACTCTCCCTGAAACGCACCATCATCGAAATCCAGGCCGGCGACCACCTCGGCCTCCTCTATCAGCTCGCCAAGGCCATCTATGACCATGGCTTCGACATCTCATTTGCCCGGGTCTCCACCGAACGGGGAGCTGCGATCGACACCTTCTATATCGAAAAGATTGAGGGGCAGGACTTCGAAATCACAGAACGCCTGATCTCGCTTCGCGAAACACTTAACCGTATCATCTCCAGCGAACAGATCCAGGCCGCATCCTGACCAGCCATGCCAGACTCCGAAAAGGAAGCCCCCCTACTCGACTCCCTCTACCGGATCAGTAGCCTCGTCAATAACACCGAGGATCCGCAGGAAGCTTTCACTTTCATCCTGGAGGAACTGATGCGCGTGATGCGGGCTTCCAGCGCATCGGTCAGCCTGATTAATCCGGACACCAACCGGCTGGAGATTGAAGCCCATCAGGGACTCATTCAGGATTCGGAGGAACTGTCCCTCCCCATCGGCCGCGGGATCACCGGATGGGTCGCTTTGCATGGCAAACCGATCCTTATTCCCGATGTCCGCGAGGATCCTCGCTACATCCCCTTCAAAAAAAGTGTACGCTCCGAAATGGCCGTTCCCATGCTGCTCAAGGGAACCGCCGTCGGAGTGGTCAACGTGGACAGCGAACAGCCCGACGCCTTCACGACCAATGACCTTAAATTGCTCACCCTCCTGACCAGCGAGGCAACCAAAGTCGTCAGCCGCCTCTGGCTCATCCGCCAACTCAAGGACAAGGCCGACCAATTACAGTCCATCATTGATATCGGACAACAACTGGTCACCAAACGCGATACCCGTGACATCCTCGACAGCATCACCGCCCAGGGGCTGCAACTCATGGACTGCCACCTCTGCACCCTCCTCCTCCTCAACCCCGACAATCGCAGTCTCAGACTCCATTCCATCGCCGGTGCCAGCGACCCAACAGACTATGACGAAGACCTGCTGCTCGAAGACAGTTCTGTCGGGGTCGCCATCCAACGCAAAAAACAGGTGTCTGTTCTGAACATGCCCTTTACCGAAGAACACCACTTTGTGCGTATGGTTCAAAAGGAGGGCCTGGTGTCCCTTCTCGCCACCCCCATCCTCTACGAAGATGAGGTCATCGGCGTCCTCAATGCCTACACCAACAAGGCCCACCGCTTCAGTGATGACGAAAAGCGCATCTTTTCCAGCCTCGCCAGCCTCGGCGCCGTCGCCATCCAAAATGCCCGGCTCTATCATCGCGTCTTTTCCAGCGAGGAAAGCCTCCGTAAAAACGAGCGCTTGACTACCCTTGGCCTGCTCGCCGCCGAAATCGCCCACGAAATACGCAACCCGCTCACCGTCATTAAACTGCTCTTCGATTCCCTCGATCTTGATTTCCAGGGTGACGAGGGACGCCAGCACGATGTCACGATTATCAGGGAAAAAATCAACCAGTTGGAGGAGATCGTCGGGCGCGTCCTCAATTTTGGCAAGAGCCGCCATGAACTCCATTCCCGCTTTGACCTCAGACGGCTGGTGGAGGACACCCTCCTGCTGGTACGTCTCAAAATGGAACAGTCCGGCGTCTTTCTCGAATACGATGCCCCCGGCCACCCACTATTCATTGAAGTGCACAAAGGGCAGATACAGCAAGTCGTGCTCAACCTGCTCTTGAATGCACTGCAGGCCATGCCCGACGGAGGAAAGATCAACATCCTGCTTTGTTCACGCGAGAGCGGGAACGGCCAGACTCAGGCAGTGTTCCGGGTTCAGGACCATGGGGGCGGCATGCCTAGTGCCGTTGCCGATTCCCTTTTTGAGTCCTTTCTCACGCACCGCAAGGAAGGTACCGGGCTCGGACTCGCCATCAGCAAACGCATCCTCAAAAGCCACCGGGGCAACATCGAACTCATACACACCGGCCCCACAGGCAGTTGCTTCGAATTCTGGCTGCCACAGATCAAGTAGCCGCCTTCACACAACCAAGCCACGCTCTTACGAGCGCAGCTACGTAGCCGCCTTCGTGAGGTGGTGGACAGCCGGATTTAAAAAACATTCGATTTCGATTGGGATTTCGATTTCGATTGGACAAGCCATGAAGATACTCGCCTGCAGCTATTGTTTTGCCCCCTCTGTCGGTGGCATTGAAACAGTGACACAGTTGCTGGCCGGAGAATGGACTTCAATGGACCATGAAGTCGTGGTGATCACCCAAACTCCCATACTCTCTGAAAATACTGAACTCTCATTTCCCTTTCGCGTGGTGCGGCAACCCGGAAAGCGTGCATTGTCAGAATGGATCCGGTGGGCGGACGTTGTCTGGTGCAATAACATCAGCCTGCGCTACGCCTTACCTGCCATGCTCTCCGGAGCAAACCTGGTAGTTACGACCCAGACCTGGCTGGACAAGTCCAACCTGCGCAACCACATAACAAGCCTCATCAAACAAAGCCTCCTGCGCCGCTGCCGCAATATCGCAATCAGCAAAGCCGTGGCCGCAACACTGCCCCCGGAATCTGTGGTCATCGGCAATCCCTTTGATGCCAGCCAATTTAAATTCCCATCTGCAACGATCCGTACACACGATCTGCTCTTTGTCGGACGGCTGGTTGACGATAAGGGCGCGGCAACCCTGTTGGAAGCGCTGGCGCTTTTGGCCGCAGCAGGCTTACACCCAAAGCTTACTCTGGCTGGTGGCGGACCGGAACGGCCAAGGCTGGAAGCACAGGCCCATCAGGCCGGCATTCAGGATCAGGTGCAATTTGCCGGTATCCGGCAAAACAGTGAACTGGCAGCACTTTATCACAGCCACAGGATACTGGTGGTTCCTTCACTCTGGGCCGAACCCCTCGGGATCGTGGCATTGGAGGGACTGGCTGCCGGCTGCAGGCTTGTCGTCAGTGACACCGGTGGCTTGCCGGAGGCAGCCGGACCGCAGGCCCTGCATTTTCCTGCGGGAAACGCCCCTGCCCTGGCCGAAAAATTGAAAGACGCCCTGAAGTCAACAGCGACACCGGATTTCGAAGCCAACCGGCAACACCTCTCCCGTTACCTCCCCCGCCACGTCGCCGAACGCTACCTTGAGCTTTTTAGCCTGAAAAATTCACCGGATTGTGCGAAAAGTGGTTTAAGTTGTTTTTTATAAAGC
>CAZCJJ010000020.1:0-14497 GCA_964499045.1 uncultured Opitutales bacterium
TTCACCCAGGGTGCCACAAAACTCGGTAATGTAAAGACATTTCCCAAACACTGCACTAGAACTTAGAGACTCGGCTCTGGAAAATTAAGTCAAAGTCGGTGCTGCCGCTTTCCGTGCCATCGGCATAAACAAGTTTTTTAAATACAAAGCGCTTTTCCGGCTCTGCGAAGCGACGGTCAACTTGCAGGCGCTTGATCCAGTCGCCGGTCATGTTGGTGGCCTCGACCGGAATGTCGAAGAACGTTGTGGACTGGGGCTGTCCCCTTAGATCGCTGATCTGCTGCTTGAATGCGTCGAAGTCCGCGCTTTTTAAATCGCGCAGTTTCAGGGCATAAGCCAGTTGGTCATCCTTCAGTTCGGTTTGAAAGTCGGCTCTGTGATAAGTGTCGTAAAAGGTGACAATCGGCTGGCCGGCTGTAAACGACGCAAACAGCTTGTCTCCATCGTAAATGAAAAAGCTCTCGGTAGTTTCGCCCTGGGCGGGAGCCGTTTTCTGGGTGACGTAATTTTGAGCGCGGTTAAAATTCGCCGTCATGGTCGTACCGTTCTGATGCTTTCTCTCGATGGAGGCCAGTGCGTCGTCCCCGTTGTAGGCATACGTATCTGTATAGTTGGCGTATTTTCCAGTAGCGGTAATTTTTGCCAGTTGCCCGTTGTCGGCGTAATGCAGCTTCTGCTCGCTGTTAAAATTGGCGGCAGAGGCAAGGGTGCTGATGCTGTCCAGCTTGCCGTCTGCATAGGTGTAGTTGTGGACGGTTTCACTGCCGTACTGGCCAAAGATACGGATGTACTTTTGCACGAGTTGGTGCTCATCGTTGAAGGTGTAAACTTCGAGCATCTTGGGCTCGTAGCCCTTGTCATCTGCCTTGTAATAGCCAATGCCGACCTGTTTTACCGGTTTCTGAAAGCCCAAAGATTTATAATCAGTCTTCGGGGGCTCGATATGTGAAGCCTCTTGTGCTGTGGCGGTAAGCCCCAACGCAAGGAGAAGGAGGTATGTGGTGCAGGCGATTTGCTTTTTCATCGAGTCGCTGTTTTAATAGTGGAGGATTGCTTTGAGATGTTTTGCGTAAGAGGAATTTATGAGAGCCTTGTCGTGGTCGCTCAGGGCTTTTTACGGATGTGGGCGGCGATAAGTTCCGCTTGGGACTGGCCACGGATGTGCAGTGGGAGCCGGGTCGTCTGGCCATCGGAGCGGACGAGTAATGTGTAGAGACGGTTGGTATTGGAGGCATGGCGTGATGTCGCCTCAATGCTCTCCAGCCGGTCGCGACGGATCACGCGAGGGAGCCCCTTGAAGCCAAAGCGTCTGCGCTGAATCTCGATGCGGTCTGGATGGAGCGTCACAATGGTGGTTCCAAAGAGGGAGTGCAGTGCGCGGTATCCGGCGTAAAGCCCGCCAATGGCCAGTATTGCGCCGAACAGCCATGAGAATGCGCCCACAAGCAAAACAGCGGCAACTGCCAGCATGCCGAACGCAACAATCAGGGTAACAATTGCGCTGATGAGCGCATCCGCAGGTGTCGTGAATTCCAGTTGTTCGCCACCGGAAAGCGTTTTTAGAACGCGCACGCCGGGGATGGCAGCGATGCCAGAGCCGATAACAGCCTGTTCATCCTCCGGCAGGTGCTCTAGTTCACCGGTTACGTTTGGTGAGCTTGATTCAGTCTTGAAAACCGGCACAACGAAACTCGCCTTGTAGTCAATGCCGGGAGATTTTCCTGTCACAACCAGTTCCCAATAGTGCTCTTTGTTGCTGTTAAATTTGTGGGTTGGCTGGCAGTCATAGGGAATCGTAAAGAGTACCGGCAGCATCCGCTGGCCGAAGCGACTGTCGGGGGTCGGTATAGTTTGCTCGCGTTCCCAGAGCGTTTCCGTGTGCGTTTTTCTGTTTTTGCCCGTGCCACTTGACCAGCGGTGTATGGAGCGCAGCAGCAGCTTGAAGCCATCCGTTGCGAGGACAGGGGAGCGCATCATTACGACGCCACCCAGGCTACCGCCAAGTACGCCCGGCACTTCGGCCATTTCAAAAACGGAGACGCCGTACTTACGCCAGCGCAAAAACAGATACAGCGCAAAGCCGCCGATGCCCAGACCGATCAGCAGGGGAACCAGCGCAAACAGCGAGAATTTTTCCTCTTTAAAGGTTCCGGAGAACAGCATGGAGGCCGTCCAGATCCATGTCATTGCGTTCCACAGAACGGCAAAGACAACCATCACCAGCATGCCGACAACGCCCGAATCCTTGATGCGCCTGTTTGCCCAGTCCTCCTTGAGCATCCACGGCTGCCCCGGGTACTTTGCCGCGCGCTCGCGCAGTTTTGCGCCATGCGAAAACGAATAGAACCCGCCGATAATGATCGCTATCCCGACAACCGCGAAAATAGCGGACAGCAGTACTGGAATACTGTCACCAGAATTGCTCTCGCTCTGTCCAAGGGTTGCGGAAATGCTGAAGATGCCGATGCCGGCAAACACGCAACCGAAGAGAATAATGAATATACCGCTGAAGATGGATGCGGCTTTGCTGGGTACTTGCATGGAGGGAAACAGGTAAAGTTAATAGGAAAAATCGTCCACCCCGTAGATGCCGGGCTCTAGCAGATGCGGGTTTTCGACACCCCTGATCATGTAGGAAGGATCACTCCCGATATAGACATCTGTGTTGCCGTTGCGCGATGTTACCGTGATTTCCTCATCCGTCACTTCCTTGCCGCGCTCAATCAGGCGCAGCGAACCGTCCTCGTTCTTGATCAGGTAGTTCAACTTCCATTGCGGCATGAGGAAGCGAAACTCATGGAAGCCATTTTCCGCTGCCAGTTGGGCGTACATTTTTTTCGACGGGATGCACAGTAGTTTGCGTCCGTTGGAGCAATCGAATACGGAATAGTCCTCTGGCCGCAGGCGATGGCCGTCATACCACACCCGTACGGTCTGCCCGTCCACCTCGGCCAGGTGCTTCTCAATCGCGGTACGGCTCTGCTTACGGACTTCGTCGTGCTTGAAGTCGGAGGCGTTCATTTTTACAAAGAAGTGATAGCGATCCGGCGGGTAAAAAGCGAAGGCATTGCCTGACTCATTTTTATAAGAAGTGGTCGGCGTATAGGTCGGCTTGTCCATTTGGCTGTACATGTAGCCGCCCTTGTAGTTGCGGATTGCCAGCTCCCGCTTCGGATTGTAGGGCACGGTCTCGACTTTGGGCTGTGCCTTGGCAGCGGGCTTTTCCCCAGGCCTGCCTCTGCCGTCGTAGGGGGTGAGCGTGTGTACTTTGCCATAGGCCTCAAGCTGTGCTTTTTCGATAATCATCCACGGCTTGCCGTCTTTAAGGAACAGGCGGTCGCCATTGGGATAAGCACCGCCATTGGCGAGCCCTTTTGACGCTATCTGCTCACCGTTCTGGATGATCACAATATTGTCCTTGGCGTTCTCCTGCCACCAGATGACGGCATCCTGCCCCAGATCCTTCACCGGAAAAAGGCGCTCCTGCCCAAGCTGGAACTCAGGTACGAGGTAGCTGCGGTTTTTTTCCGGCTCATAGAGCAGGAGTTCGTCCGCAGAGCGGAAAACCTGCTTAAACGAGCCATAGATCGAGCCGTGGCGATAAAAGGTCAGGCCTTTATCTTTGGTGAGGTAAAGCAAGAACGGGCCACGCGAGGCGATTTCCATCGGTCCGGTGGTAGGCTTATCCTTCGCCTCCGGCGTAAATGCATTGCGGGCGATCAGATAGTGCTGGGTAATGGGCTCGTAAAACACGCCATGAGCGTTGGAGCTTTTGTTGGGCTTGGAAAACATGTCCACCTTGCGCTCACCGACATACAGGTCAATGAAGGTGCCGTCCTTCGACGGATTCTTCCAATGCCACGATTTTGGCAGTGCCGCCCCGTGCAACTCGTGATGATAGTAGTACTCGGGATGGGATTTATTGCCTTCCTGATCGGTTTTGCGGGCAAGGTTGCCCTGTTCATCATACTCCGACTTGAACGTCTTTTTTGTCACAACACCATTAAAGGTATCGGTGCGCTCGATTTCTTTGCCGTTTTCAAAAACATAGACGGATTCGGATATACTGTCCCGCCGCACCGGCGTCACTTTTTCCACAACGGTCAGCCTGCCGTCTTTTTCGGTATAGGCGTAGGTATGAGTGTCTGTCACTGGTCCCCTGCTGTATACAAATTCAGTGACTCGGCCGCGCTCGTCGTAAGTAAACTTACGCACCTGCATCATCTTGTCGCCTTCCATCATGTGGATGCTCCGCAGGGAGCCGTCGGGGTTGTATTGGTAAATATATGTCCAGCCCTCGGGCGAGAAGTCCTGTGTGTAGACCAGCTTGCCACCGTCGTCAAAGCGCAGATAACGCCCTTGGTGACGACGGGCTTCTGCCTCACTGGTGGAGTAATCCTTGTTCGGGTAGATGCGCTTGCCGTCCTTATCAAAAAACAAGTGCATATAGTTCATATATGCATGGGCGACGTCACCTTTCATTCCGGCTTCTTCTCGACGGTTGATGTGCGCAATCGGGTTGAACGGCGCATTCACCCGATCCACCTTCTGGGGGACAGTGGAGCGTAGCGTCTCTGCTTTCAGCGTGCGCAATGCGGCGATGTCCGCCGCAGTGAACCCTGGCACGTCATCGAGAGCGGCGATACCGCGCCTTGCGTCGTCCAGCGAGGGGACATAGTACCGCGTTTCGTAAATGCCCGGCCTCGGATTGGTCTTCGCGCCGAGCATCACGTACTTGGGACCATCGTCGGTGGAGATTACAATGTCGCCATCGGTCAGTGCTTCCTTTTTAAGCGCTCTGACATCGACGGCTTTGCCTTGGTTGATCAGTTGGAAGTTGCCCTGTTCGTTGAGGGCATAAAAGAGGTGCGAGTCAAATCTCCCGTGAGTGCGCTTGAGCACTTTCCCGCGCAGCACCCGTCCTCCGTCCTGAGTTTGCAGCCCGTCTTCGGGCTTCTCCAGTAGAACGGTGGTGCTGGTGGGGGACAGATTGCTTGCGGCAAAGCTGATGATATCGCCATTGATGGTTTGTAGGGTACTCCTTTGAGCGTGGGCAAAAAGCAACTCGCCCCTGTAATAGGGCTCAATCGTCTTGCCGTTGAGAAGTGCCATGACATCGGTATCCGCGATCAACACCTGAGCGGGCGTTTCATCTTCGGGCTTACGCTCTGGCTCAAAGGGGGCACCATAGTAGGTATTGCTGAACTCGTCATAGATCAACACGGTCTTCTTGTCATCTGTGACGCGAAAGACGATGTCATCGGCGGGTTCGCCGTTACGAAATACCGTGATCGGGTAAAAGTCCTTACGATTTTCCGAGCCAAAGCTGATTCGGTTTTCTTTCTGCAAATCGGGGTAATAGCTGAAACTGCGGCTGAAGGTGTCGCGCACGCCGTTGTTCTGCACGTGGGTGAACTTTATCGGATTACCGTAGCTGTCGAAGGTGTACTCGATGGTCAGCTCAATCGGGTCGCCCTCCTTGCGGTAGGAGGTGCGCCAGCCGTCTTTATAGGTTTCGTGAGTGCGAACGGGCGGCTTATCACCTTTTTGCACTGTTTTGACAACTTTCAGGGCATCGCCGTCGCGGCTGTAGGCGTAGGTGATGACATCGTTTGTGTCGCCGTTTTCCTCGTCGGTCTCCTTGAGCGTCTCGCGGATCAGCCGTCCCTGCTTGTCGTAGCTGTAGGTTTGCTCGCCTTTGACGCGAAAGGTATTTACGCCCTTGTAGCGGGCATAGTGATATTTTGCCCCCGTTAGCAGATCCCCCTCGTAGGTAAAGTCTGTGGTGCGGCCACGGTCGTACGTCTCCTGAATGACCCTGCCGTCCGCATCGGTTTCCCACTTAACGCTACCCTTGCTTACGGGCAGGCCTTTATCGCCATAGGAGTACTCAACCACCTCTTTGCGCAACAGCCCGTTTTCCTCAAATACCTGTTTGCCCGCCGAGAACACAGGCCCCTTAAGGTTGAAATGCTCAGTCTTGTATTTGACCGGAATCGGGTTGAGCGGCGCGTTGGCAAGATCGACCTTCTGCGCGGAAAGCACCACGCACGTAAACGCAAGGACGGCGGCAGCAGCCCGCTTAATCGTCATTATTAGCATTCTTTCCAGATAAAGAATCTCAAGAGTGCACGCCAGATTTATTTGATGTCTTTTATCTCGGTTATCTGAACCCGATAAAATTAGCATGCATCATTAAAAAATGTTGACACATGAAATGCACGCCACTCTTAGTTTTTCTAATGATGAACATAAGAGTTATGGGTGTCTTGCCCGGCATCGCGCCTCTAGCCGGGACTTCAGAGGGGTCCAGTTCCATCATCGAGGAACTGCCAAGGGCGGTGCTCGCGCCTGCCGCCGACGGCATTCAACAAGCTAAGAATGGGGACGGTTCCAATCCTTAGCCTGAAAAATTCATCAAAAAAAGGGCGACATCTCCTAATTTCCTGTTAGATAACAGGTTGTGAACAAAAAAGAAGATACCGCCCTTAAAAAGAACTTTGCTCAATCAGAGCTGGAACTGCAAGCCCTTAAAGGCAAGCCTGTGTCGATAATATTCGATGAGCCTGAGTTGACTTCGGATGCTGGAGTGCTGGTGGTTTCTGCCTATGAGAAGAGGTTGGGCTTGATCGGTAAGCTTGCCAGTTGCGTTCGGGACGCACGTCTTAATCCAAGGCATGGGATGGAGGAGTTGCTCAGCCAGCGGGTCCACCAGATTATCGGTGGTTATTGGGATGAGGGGGGGCGGTTTTTACGATTCCATCTGGCTCCAGAAACTGCGTTTACGGGCATGCGCCTGCTGAATCATCCGCCAATAGTCTTCGTGCGGGGTAACGGCTTTCCAGTCCGTTACTGCCTCGGCCAAGGCGTTGAGTTTCCTGGCATAGCGGACGGCGTAGGGATAGTATTTCGAAGTGCCCCGGTCGAGGATCGATTCCAAGTTGGCCCGGTAAAGAATAGTCGCCGCCAAGGGGTGCTCGCCCTCAATAAGCTTAAGCAAATCGAGAATGGGCGCGTAATATTCCCCATTAAATTGACCATTGGACGCCTCGACGATGGCCGCCGCAGTTGTAGTATCGTCCATTTCGGCAAAAAAGGTGGCTTTGCGTAGCGGGGTGAAGTCACCGTGCAAGACAACATCCCGGAGGCGTTGTAACGCTTCTGGGCGCTCCATTTCCGGGATGTTTTCGAGGTAGTTGCGGGCGTCGCTGGCAAAGGCGCAACGCCTAACCTCGGACCAGTAGGCCTCCGCCACGGCTTGCGTGTTTCCAAGGGCCCGCTGGATATCGATCAAAACCCGCATCCGCTCTTCGGGATGCCGACACGCCTGTTCGGACGGAACCTTCGTCAGTGCGATCTCGGGTTGGCCGCAGGCGAGATAGACGCGAGCCACATCGAGGGCAACGAGCGGATACTCGTCGATGGGACGACCGCCCAAAGAAGCTTCTTCATGCAAAACCGCGTCCCCGATGCTTTCTGCCACTTGCGCGAGGCGCACGCGAATGCCGCTGAACTTTTTGAAATCTTCCCCCTGCATCCGAAAGCGCCACCGGGTGATGATGCGTTGCAGGGCTTCCTCGCTAAGGATGTTGACGGCCTCATCGAACATCGTGTCCCGCGTCCCGTAATCATTAAAATCGTGCAGGGCCAGAAAGACTTCCTCGGCCTCCTTGGGCTTTCCTGCAGCAGTGGAGGCAACACCCAATAATCGGCAGGCGCGATGGTAAGCGTCGGCCATTACGCCGTTGGAATCGTCAGCGTTGCCTACCACGTTCGAGTCAGTCTCGATGAACTTCTGCAAGGTTTTGAGCGCCAGAATGGGGTCGGCAGGAATCAGGTCCCGCTCGATGGCGTCGAGAACGCCTTGCAGCTCGCGGGCAACACTGTCCGACTCGTAGTAATCGACAAAACGGCTGCGCCGCTTCAATCCGCTAATCTGGCTCCGAATCGATTTGGCGAGCCCCTTCGGATTGTTCCGCGAGAGAAAGAACTCAACGGCCTTTGCCGTGGCCTCGTCCTCCTCTGCCAAGTCCGCCAGCAGGGTTGCCAGCTCTTCCGCTGAAAAGGTCGCCAGCTTTTTGACGAGGGCTTGCTTGCTGTCCTTGCTCATGCGTCCGCGAGAAGCTGAAGGTTTAGGCCGGACCCTTGGTAGTTGCGAAACCCTTGATCGAACGTGACCAGCTCCATATCCTGGGTGATCGCAAGCGCGGCCAGGTAAGCATCCATCCAGATCTTTGGTGACGCTTGCCCGTTACGGGACAAGGCCAGCCAGAGTGCCCGCGTGCCGGGTGCCTCTCCGACAAATCCAATGGCTTCGTCACGCTGAGCCTGGGTCAAAAATTCGACGGCCTCGTCGTTGGTGAAGGCATCCAACCCACAGGCCAGCATGACCCGCTGCTGCGTCAAGAGCCGAAGAAAGCCCATTTCTGTAGGACGGCAGAAATTGAGGTCGGACGGAGCGAGGGTTTCCGCTTCATACCAATGGCGGGCAATAGCGTGCTGGCTGTGTCCTTCGAGAAAGAGGGCCAGCCAGGCGTTGAGGTCGAGCAGCTTACGCATCGAGTTCCGCTTCCGCTTCGTGGACAAGCTCGATCATTTCCTGCGCGCTCAGAGTTGACTTTCGTGCTGCCGCCCTGATCGGGATGACCGGTAGGGATTTTGCGACACCCGTTGCGGCAACTGAAGCCTCTTTGACGGGGGCGGATCGATCAGAGCCAACGAGCTTGAGCCGGTCATACTCAGCAACAGACAGGATCACGGCCGTAGGGTGGTTGTGCTTCTCGATCAACACAGGCTCACGCTGAGCCGTTTCCAGCACCCGCCCAAAGGTCTGCTTGGCAAAATTGGATGAAATCGTCTGCATTCATCTAAAATTGACGAGATAGAGAAACTTGTCAATCTTCTCTCGATATCTGGCCTTCCGCACACCGCCTGCTGCGCGTCCCCGAAACACAAGACTGTTGCCACTCGGAGGAGCTCTCTCAGTGCGATCTGAGAAAACCGGGCTGGGTCGTTCGGAAAAGCGTCCCGTCCGATCCTGATCGGCCTTCCCGGTTGCGGAACTGAGAAAAGGCACGCGTCGGACTCGGTTTCGTAAACCTTTGTCAGCAGCCACTTACAGCACGATATATCCGGACACAAAAAACGCCCGGACTGTTGCGTCGTCGGGCGTCGGGTCTCCGTTGGGAGAAAATTGGGGTGGCTGACCGGACTTGAACCGGCGACCCCCTGAACCACAATCAGGTGCTCTAACCAACTGAGCTACAACCACCACATCAAAGGGAAGTGGGGAAAACAGTGTTTTTAGGAGGTGGTGTCAATACCTTTTGCGTGAGTAATTTCCTTTTGATGTTTCACGCTGGGGAGGGGGAGGGGGAGTCTCATTGCCCGTTCCGGGGGAAAAGATTTCGGCGTGGCGGGCAACGAGAACGATGCGGCTGCGCTTATCACCTTTGTCGGTTTCCCAGTTCTCCTGCTTGAGGTATCCGGAGGCAAGGAGGCGTCCTCCTTTGCCCACACGTTCGGGGAGCCAGTCCATGTCCCAGGCTTCGACCGGAAGGAAAGTGGTCTTGTCTCCCATGTTATGCGCGAGAGTGAATTTGCACAGGTGTGCCTTGTTGATGGTCTTGGTTTCAATATCGGCTGTGAGGTTGCCGCTGATAACTGTCTGATTCATGATATTTATGGATGTTTATGGTTAGTTATGTGCTATTATGTTCACTATATTGGAGCAAAAAAACAGATTACTGAGTAAGTGGGAGAGATTAATTCAGGCTGCGGACGACTGCTTTGACAATGCCCTGGACCACCAGTTCGGAGACGGGGTGGAGTTCCGGGTAGTCTGGATTTTCGGCCTGAAGAAAGGGGGGCTTGTTACCTCTTTGAACAAAGCGCTTGAGGGTGGTTTCACCGTCGATGAGTGCGGCAACAATATCGTTCTGGCGGGGGAGTCCGGGTTCGATGATGACGATGTCACCATCAAAGATACCTGCATTGATCATGCTTTCGCCTCGCACCTTGAGGGCGAATGCCCGGCGGGAGCGGCGGATGCCTACGGTTTCAGCATCGATTTGCAGGCGACCGATCTGGCCCCCGGGTTCGACGCCATCCGGGTAACCGGCGGCAATGCTTCCGTAAACAGGAATGTCGAGGACCTCGATCGCATTTTCCGGTTGGCTTTCACCGTCGTCATAGGTGACGCGGAAGGCGCGGGCCTGGCCTGGCACGCGGCTGATGTAGCCCTTGCGTTCCAAGGCCTTCAGGTGCCCCATCACAGCATTTGTGCTGCGAAAACCGAAATGGGACTGGATTTCGCGGATACTGGGCCAGAAATTTGACTGTTTAAAGTTGTGCTGAATGAAGCCCAGAATTTCGTGCTGCCTGATGGTGAGGTCTTTCATTGATGATCATTTGTATAAATGATCACCCGTTCACCTGTCAAGGGATTTTTAGCCTGCATATCTTGTGAGATAAGCGGGGTATTCCTGTCCATGCCGCTTTACTCTTGCGCTGTGTTGTGGTCTGAATAGGGTGCTGGGCATGTTCACGTGCCTCCGTTATCTGGGCATTCTGGTCGGGGTAGCCTGCTTGGCTGTCCCACTTGATGCCCGTGTCCGCAACATTGATCTTGGAACCCGAAGTAATCTGCTGGAGCAGAAGGCGGAGCTGGATGTGCAGCGTCCGGAAATGCATTCCACCCTGTCTGGTCAGGGGCAGCGGATGGAGTTTGGTCAGTGGCACCGCGAATTTTCTTCCATCGGCAACCGCCGCTCGCCATTGGACAATACCCCGCTGAGGGAAAAAGAAGTACGATCCCGCAAGATGGTGTCTTTTGATCAGATGGAAATGGAGATGAACCAGGGCAACCGCGAAATGGCGGCCATTCGAAACTGGAACAATATGCGCGAGGTTGTCATGGCGGAAAAATTCTCCCGGGGCGAAATTACCTCGCCACAAGGTCGAAAAATGCAGCAGGCGGTGGATGAGTTGTCTCTGCGTGATTTTAACCGTTACCAAACGATGCGGAATAAGACAGACGAGGGCGTCCCTGTTCAGCGTGCCGGCACCGGTGGCGCCGCTGAATTGAAAGAAACCAGAACATCGGTCGAGATCAAAGATTAACCCGGCCTGGATGGAATCAGGAGATGGAAGACAACAGATTGGAGAATGAAGTAAAAAATAATGCAGTGCCGTTGTCGGGATCGGAATGCTTTTTGTCGATATGGATGCCCGATAACAATTGAGATATTGAACGTCTGAACCCAAAGAATTCTCCCTATGAATGAAACATTCAAACCTGCTTTACCCAAGGTACCATTCATTATCGGGGACGTACTGCTCGTCCTCACTGCGATCCTGATCGCCAATAGCGGGGAAGGTCCGCTTGATCCCCTTTCCTTTTTCTGGGTGATTGTCTGTGTGGGGATGGGGGCTGCGCTGGCCTGTCTCCCCTATATCGTAGAATACCGCACCGTGGTTGCGACATGGAATACCTTTCAGGACGATCAGGGAGTCCAAATGAGTACTATGGATGACAGCATCTCGAAGTTGACCGAGCAGCGTAAAGCTTTCAAGGAGCAGGCCGAGCGCAACGAACGTATTGCGGGTATGATGGAATCGATGGTAAAGCGTCTTGAATCGCGTCTGCAGGTGTTGGAGGAAGAGGAACAGGTTAGGGAAAAATCATTTCAGGAATGGCAGGAGGCCCTGACCGAAAAGCTGGCTGAGGACCGTGAGGATTTACTCGCAATGCTGAAAAAATGGGGCAGTGAGCAGGTTGCGGAGCAGAACCGGAGTCCGGTGGGAGCTGTGCAACTTTTAGAGCGTCTGGAATCGGCCATTCAATCCCTTGAATCATCGCATGAGCAGGAGGAGGCCACTCCGTCCCGCAAGCCATCGCGGTCTGTTGCTGCAAAGCAGGGCAAAAAGGAGGAGCCCAAAACCGAGCTGTCTGAAATTGTTTCCGAAGAAGTGCCGGAGGTCGGGGAATCTGCGGTTGAGCCTGAGGCTGAGCCAGAGACCGGGGATCCAACTTCCGATGAGCCTGAGGCTGTGGAAATGGGGGATGAATGGGATCCGCCTGAAGAGGAGCCTGAGGACACTGGCGCCGGGGAGGGTGAGGTTGACTGGGGTAAGGAATTGGGCACTGATGATGGAGACGAGGCTGCCGACGAAGTGGATGAGAGTGATGAAGACGAGGCTGAAACGAAATCTGGAAAGTTCGAAGAGGCAAAGCCTGAACAGCCTGAGTTGTTGGAAGATCTTCCCGCGAGCCGTCTTAAGGCCAAAAAGGCGGGTAAGGAAATGTCCACGCTGGTGGCCCAATTGCTGATCGGCATCGGCAACAAACCCTATGTCCGGGGGAAGGGGCCCGGACTTTCAGAAGAAGTCGGTGTCCCGATGGAGTTTCTGGAGATTGGCAAATGGCAGTGGGTAGCTCCCGAGTCCTCGGAACAGATTGTTTGCCAGGTTTATAAAAACGATGAAACCCCGGCGGAGGGTGAGCCGATTGTGATTGAGCCGGGGCAGCGCAAAGTAGTGGCACCCCGTTTCTCCTGAGTACGGGGTTCTTCTTCCTGGATTTTCCCTTTGCCATGACGGTCCGCATCCGTCAAAACCCTCCTCTTTTTTATTCATGAGTTCAGAAAACGATATCACCAATCTTGTCTCAGTGCAGTCCTCCGACCCGGCCCAGCGTGAGACTGCTTTTACTGCTATTCGCCAATTGGCGGAAGACCGCTTCGCTCCGGTGCGCAAGGCTGGAGACTTTCAGATCACCTTTGCCTGCAGTTGGGAACCGCCCTTCAAGGAAATCAAAGCGTTATCGTCTGAATTCCCGGAGGCGGAGTTTCTGGTTCTTGGTGATGCCTTCGCCAAGCACCACTGGATAAGCAAAAGCAGCATCCGGAACGGTAAACAGGAGGATGTGGTTGTGTCGCGCGTCGATGATGAATTCGACTCCATCTTTACTGAAGTCTATGGGGTCTCCTATGAAACCTGGGAAAAGAAGAATACAGCCCCCTTTGCCCATCGGCTTTCTGAATAGCCGGAAGTCAGGGGATTGAAGATTGAAGACTGTAGATTGAAGAAACCCAAAGGAGCGGGAGCATCTTGCTCCCGTCTGAGGATCGTTGTCAGTGAAGCGAACGCTGAACGGTTGTCGTTGTCGTAATCGGACTCTTTGGGACAACCAATCGACCACGACCACGACCACGACCACGACAAAGAACGGGGAAGGGAGGAAGGTAACCATAATCGTAATCTCACCTTCAAACCGCTTGACTGTCTCCGGGTAATAACGCAAGTTATTACTTCTATGGCAATTGAAACCAAAGTACGGCGCATCGGAAACTCGCTCGGAATTGTGCTTCCCAAGGAAGCCTTGAATACTCTCAAGGTGGAGGAAGGGGCCACGCTTTACCTGACCGAGTCTCCGGAAGGGGCCTTGCGGGTAACACCGGACCGTCCGGGCTTTGCCGAGATGATGGCTATCGCCGAAAAGGGTATGAGGAAGTATCGCAATGCCCTCCGGGAGTTGGCAAAATGAAAGAACCATTTTGGATAACCCGGGAGGTCGTCCTCTCAACGCATGAAGCTCTTTTACACCGTTTTGGTGGATTGGCGGGTATTCGTGATGAAGGCTTGCTGGAATCAGCACTGAACCGACCCCGGCAGCTTTTTCACTATGGGGAACCAGATTTTCCTGCGCTGGCGACGGCTTACGCCGCAGGCATTGTAAAAAACCATCCGTTTCTCGACGGAAATAAACGCACAGGTTTTATGGTTGCTTATATTTTCCTCGAAGCCAACGGACTCCGCTTCGAAGCCACGGAAGAAGCGGTTTGCACGCATACCCTCGCTCTGGCCGCCGGTATGGCAAGCGAGGATGACTATCGCCTTTGGCTGGAAAGCGCATGCCGCCCTGCCTCAGAGTAGCTTTGGTCTATTTTTCAGCCAGTCCGTGAACCTCTATATTATCCCGGACCTGTAGCCTGACGGGAAGTTCACTGTCGGCATTGCCTTCCCAGTCAAAAACACAGTCCTCAAAGTAAACCCGCAGCCCTTCACCCGGGCCGAGGCGGATGCCTCCGCCGCGTTTGGACAGATGGCTGGAATCAAAACGGTGGGATCCGGTGTGAAGCAGGTACAGGTTGACAGCGTCATTGCCTTCCAGCACGACGTTCCGATTCACCGAATGAGAGTCGTCAATATGGCAGATTCCGGTTGAGTTCAGTCTGGCGACAAATCCGTCCACTTCAATATGGCAGTCGCCATGGGCGCTCATGCCGTCGTCGCCGCACAGGATTGCCTGACAGTTTTCGATCAGAAAATCCCGGCTGTGTCCGTGGAAATTAAAACCATCGTTTAGAAAATGCTTAACGGTTACGTTGCGAACAATCCAGTGCGAGCAGGAGCCGCGGGTGGCGAGCCCGTTCATGAGCACCGGAACTTCGATCCGGTGGTTCTCCAGACTGTCCTCGGGGTCCAGGGCAAAATG
>CAZCJJ010000020.1:14597-33315 GCA_964499045.1 uncultured Opitutales bacterium
GAAGGGGCGACGGCCCTTGATCCGACTAGGGTGTTGCCGCCACCATCAATGACGATCGGCTGCTCCTCGAGCCCGGATTTGTTACTGATAACAATGCCCTGATGAATCAGATCCTGCCCGGGAATGAGCAGGATCGTGTCGCCGGCCTCCGCTTGCCTGATGGCTTCACGGATGTTTTGCAGCGGCTTTGAGGTGGAACCATCGTTCTGGTCGCTGCCATTGTAGGCATCGACATGAAGCGTCCGGGCCCATCCGGTGCTGAAACCTGCCAAGAGGCAGAGGCATGCGATAATGAAACGGGTGAACCTTTTGGAATGTTTGTTCATGGATAATGCCTGGCTTGGTTCGTAGCTGCGTTCGTAAGAACGTGGCTCATTACGTGGTTCTTATTTCTCCGCATTCCAGAAACTTGAGGAATCGGGACCTGTTCTGGGGCTGGGAGAGGGGATGTCGGAGAGGATGAGGGATTTCAGGTGCCCATCAATAAAAATAAAATTGGCCCGGCCGTCATGCCTCCCCGCAAAGCGTTGTTCGTAGCCCGCAGGGAAATAGAAGGTGCTCGTGGCATCGGTGTAGAAGAAGGTCTCAGAGGGATTGGTCCAGCGGCTGGCCACATTCTGGTTGAGACTGGCCATCAGCCCATTGGCACCATAGCTGAATCCGAAATAACTGGGAGGTGGACCATCCGCCGGACAGATGTGAGGTTCGGCAAAGCCGGGAGTGGTTGGGGTTACGCCGGGCAGTGACAGCTTGGGGCCTTGCGATAAATAGCTGACAAAACGCTGGTAATAGGGGCTCGAAACATAGCTCACATTTTCAATATTGCCGGATTCCGATTCATCAGCCGCCAGTCGTCCCAGGGGAATCGTCCCGTTGTTATCTCCAGCCCAGAGCATGTAGGCCGTGTGGAGTTGTCTCAAATTGGCGGCACAACGGATGGACAGGGACCGCTCGCGGCCCGATTGAAGCATAACAAACGCAATAGTGGACAGGATTGCAATGATGGTGAGCGAAACCAGCAATTCGACGAGAGACAAGCCCGGGAGCTTTCTACTGAGCAGGTGGCTGGCCGTGGATTTTATATTAAAAAGGGATGACATCGGATCCTTTCCATACCGGATTTTTAATTAAAACATACAAACTGAAAAAGATACTTGCAAAAGAAACCAAATCTGTCAAGGTAACGTTACCATTATGAGGTGGTTTTCATGAAATCCGGTTCAAAAAAGAAGACTGTGACGGTTTTGGATGTCGCGCGTGAAGCGGGCTTATCCCCGATGACGGTGTCGCGTGTATTTGATTCCGACGCGACCCGGAGCAAGGTGAGGCCTGGGACGCGGGAGAAAGTGGAGGTTGTTGCGCAGCGTTTGGGGTATCGTCCGAGTGCCGCAGCCCGCAATCTGCGTTTGCAGCGTTCGCATCAGATCGGGGTTTATTTGAACTGGAAGCACCATGGAATTCTCTCGCATTTTGGTTGGCCACGGGTTTTTGGTGCGCTGCAACGTCAGGCGGCACAGTATGGGTATCGGGTGGCGTTTCACTTTCAGGACGATACCTCGGAGACAAATTTGAAGGATTTCTTTCAACCCGGCCGTTATGTGGATGGTCTGGTGGTCCTGGGGCGAAATATTGCCGATAAGGAAATCAGGCTGTTGCGTGAGTCCGGTCTGCCCACGGTTTCCCTGTACGAGGAGATTGGCGGATTTGTCTCCCTGCTGGCGAACGACAGGAGAGTGGGAAGGCAGGCTGCCGATTACCTTCATGCCCGTGGTCACCGCGATTTGGCGGTTTTGGCCTATCGCAATGTCAGGGAGCACTGGAATCTGCGCTATTACAGTTTCATTGAGCGTGCACAGGAACTGGGACTGCAGATAGTTCAGCAATATTATCAGCCTGCCGGGATGGATAAAACCCAGGGGTGGGAGCATACCTTTGGTTACCAGAATGCTCCGTTGCCCTTGGGCGACAAGGGGCATTTCACCGCACTCTGGATTCCCTCCGATTTTCTGACTGTTGGTGCGATTCACCGCTATGAGGATGAAGGCTGGGAAGTGGGGAAGGATTTGTCGGTCCTTTCCTATGACAATGCGGAGGCCCATGGTATTCGTTACTGGGACAGCCCCCGGATCACCAGTTTTGAATTGAACCGTGAGCAGATTGGGGTCCGTGCGGCGGATATCCTGTGCTCGGGCAAACCGGAAAAGCCGGTTCACACTTTTGACTCCACCCTCATCGAGCGCACCTCCGTGTGCGATGGTCCGGTTGCACCGGACAGTACTTTACTCGGCCAGATTGCGCCGATCAAAGATCCACGTATACTTTCAGCTACCTGAAAACAACAACCTCAAAAAAGTAAATTCATCCAAAGTATCATCATGAAAACAAAAACAATAAATACCGTTCCACCCCTGACTCAAAGCAAGCGGTTGCTCTGCCTGCTTTTTCCCCTGACCTTGTTGGCCGCCTCCACTGCCAGCGCTCAGGTTCTGTATGATTTTAATACCCCGAACCAACTGGCGGATAATTTCTATCCGGGGGTGCAGTTTGGTGGTTTTGGAAACCAAGTGGCATCCGGGGGCTTGAATGATAGTGGCCGGGTTAATGGTCCAACGACAGCCCGGGGATTTCAGATTACCAATCAAACCTTTTCCGCACTGACACCGGAAATTACAATGTCGATCTATTTCCAGTTTGGTACGACGGTTTCTCCTTTTGTTGGAGAAACGCTTTGGTTAGGGATCGGGCGAGACAGTGATTCAGAGAAAACCTTTGATCCGGTAGCAGGGAGTAATAACACACAGATTGGCTCTGCGACTGGCCAATCATTACAGGTTGGTGTTGGCCCGCGTGATAATACTGATCTGGTGCGTATTTACTTTGCATCTGTTGTGGATGGTACAAACTTCATTTACAACGCCCCGGGAAGTCCAACAGCCGCATTGACTACGGGGAACTGGTACTATCTGGAGGTTAACTACACGCTCCTTGCTGAAGAAAATGGTTACAGCTTCTCCGTCGGCCTCTATGATTCAACCTCTACGGGGATTGTTTCTGAAACCAGTTTGCTCAGCCATTCGGCTTCCATTGTGAATCCAAATTTGGCGGATGGTGAACTGCATGCCTTTTTTGGCGGACGCCATGCACCTTCAGCCGGTGCGGTGGCCGTGGACAACTTTGCGGTGTCGTCTATTATTCCCGAGCCTTCCACTTATGCGTTGATTGGTGGGATTCTGGCCTTCGGCTTAGCTTTCTGGCACCGCCGCCGGGCCTGTTGAGTCGCTTGAAATAGGATTCATTCAAAATCATTAGGCCGATTTGCGGTCTGGCAGCAGACCGTAAGAAGCCTTGTTAATAACCCTGAGTCTATCGAAGGGCTAAAGCTTCAGCCTACTTGTTGTGGGGTGGTTCTGCCTTGCCATGTCTGATAGAGGACCTTCACCCGGAAAATTACAGCTATTGATCATGATGATTTCACTAATAAAATATGCGTTTCCGTTGGCCCTGCTTGGAATGGGAAGTCTATCGGCCGACATGACGACGGTAATCAGTGAGGATTTTGATACCGTTCCACAGCATGCCAGTTTGGATACTTTGGGTTGGCAGCGGGTACAGGGTTCTGCCGGGGGGGATATACACTCGGAGTGGGTGCTTGATCAGGTGACAGGAAAGAAGGTTCTGCGGCTCCGTCCGGGGTTAAATGAAAATGGAGAGCCGGATCACCGCCTTTACTACAGCAAAGTGTTTGCTCCTCCTTTTACCGGAGGCAAGCTGCGGCTGGAGGTGGATGTGAAACCGGAGTCCCACGGCGGTATGATTGTCCTTTCCGGGGGTGGTCCTTTTCGTGGCCGGGCCACGGTTTATTTCCGTAACGGAGGTGAAATCCGGGTTTATTACGACGGGAAAGCAGAGTCTAACTGGGTTGATTTGCCGGCCTATGTCCAGGACCGCTGGTATCGGGTGACGATGGATGTGGATATGAATCCGGCGGGAATCCGGGAGGCGGAGTACAGTGTGCGGGTGACAGATCTGCTTGAGGGAACTCTGCATGGCGAAGCGAAGGATTTGAAGATACCCGGAGATCCCCGTTTTCTGGATCACCTGACAATAGGTGTTCAGAACGGAGCCCGGGCTAGTATGGTTTACGGGCGCATACTTCTGGAAGCTGAAATGCCCAAGGCAGCGGAACCAGTTTCAGCGAGGAAGATGCCGGGAGAACTTGTTCCTGCGATCCCCGCGAGCAACCGGGTTGCGGTTCCAGAATGGACTGAAACCTTGACAAGTGGATGGACGGTGGCCACGCCGGGTGCCTCCTGGTTGGAAACTGATTTATATGAAGATGAAAAAGGCCCCTACCTGAGGTTAACCAAATATGGAGAGGACGATACTGTTTATCTGGTGTCGGATCCTTTCCCGGTGGAGCCAAGAGGGAACTACGAGCTAACGGGCCTCTACCAGACGCAGTTGGCGGATTTCGGCAATTTCGGAGAATGGGTGGTGCAGACAGCTCCAAGTGCCCATGCTTTCAGTTCTCTGCCAGGGTCGTCGGTTGGGGCTGGTCGTTATGCCCATACGGGGGAAATGATGTTATACAACAGCCCGGAAGGGGAGTGGCGACGCAAGACACGTAGGGTCTATATCCCGACCGCAGATCAATATGCGAGACTCGTCTTTATTCTGGATGGCCCGGACACGGAGCTGCTGCTGGATGCACCCGTTCTCTTCAAGCCAGCGGAAGATACCCGGAGATCCCGGGCCTTTGAACAGGAAGTGGAATTACCGCATGAGGAAGTCCTGCAACGGCTCGCGGCCCGTCCTGATTCAACTGCCGAGGTAGTGCAGGAAAACGGGGGTGCCATCCTTATGGTGGACGGCCAGCCCAAGCTTCCTTATGTGCAGATGGCGGATGTGGTTTATCCCCGGCGCGGTTATATTGCTGATTTTGCGGAGCACGGTATTGATCTGCATTTTATTACCCTTTTCAACAAGACCCAGCGTCATTGGATCGGTCACGGGGAATATGACATGGATAAGCTGGATGAGGTCATCTGGAACAGTGTGCGTCGCAATCCGGAGGGTAACTTCATTCTGTACATCAACCTGCTTGCCTATGACGAGTGGTTCAGGGATTTTCCCGATGCCTCTGCTATGAACCGGGAAGGAGAGTATGTCACATCGCGTCACGATGACTTTGCTCCGGCAAGTTACTGGTCGGATGTTTATCGTGAACAAGTTTATGAATTGATAGAGACCTATATGCGTCATATCCGCCAGCAACCTTATGCCAGAGCGATAGTGGGTTACTACCTTGGGGGTGGTGAGGATGGGCAATTCTATTATCAAGGGGTCAGGGGGCAGCGGACCATACAGGATGGTCAAAGTCCCGGGGATCTACCCTTCTTCCGGCGTTGGCTGGAATCCTACTATCAAGGGGATGTGGATGCTTTGCGCCGGGCTTGGGGGGATCCGGAACTGACCTTTGCCACGGCTATGCCGCCAGTGAAGAACGAAAGGTATCCCGGAGTCTTTTTTGATCCTTCCGTGGACCAGCCTGTTTATGATTTCTTCCGCTTTCTTAATGAAGGAGTAGCCCTGCTGCTGACCGATACCTCCAAGATCATCAAGGAAGAGGCGGGCAAATCTGTGATTGTCGGGGCGTACTATGGCCGTGGTGCCGCGCACATGGTTTATCCTCTGTTCGCTCAGACACATGTAATGTTCAAGGAAGGGGTGATTGACTTTATGGGAGCCCAGGGCGGCTACTTCGGATGGCGTGAGGTGGGCAGTCCGGGCATCCTGAACTGGGTCTATGATTCTCTGCGGCGGAATTCGATTATTCCGATGATGGAACTGGACTTCAGGACCTGGTTCAGCGGTTTCCGCAGTATGATCCATGACTTCCGGGTTGCCCGCTACTGGAACCTCACCGATTTTGCCAATGCTGTCGCCCGGGATGGGGGAAAGATGCTTTCTCTGGGCGGCGGGATATGGTGGATGGAAATGTCGGGCGGGTGGTTCCGTGATGATGAAATCATGGGTTTTCTTGAGGAATTCACGAACACCTCCCGTGAATTTTATGGATCGAATATGGAATTCAAAGAGGCGGAAATCGTCATGATTGCTGATGAGGATGCCTTCTTTTGGACCACAGAGCAGGTGAATTTGTGGAACGGTCCGAATATGCATTCGTTTAACCTGCAGCAACGGGCCTTGTATTTGGCGGGTGTCCCGCTTGATTTTTACTACCTTTCCGATCTGCTCGAAGAGCGGCCGGATCATTACAAGGTTTATTATTTTGTGAACCCCTACTATCCCTCGGAAGCCTTGCGGGAATGGGTTCAGGAATTGGAGGCAGCCGGGAAAACGATCATCTGGCAATACGCGCCCGGTTGGCTGACAGACGAAGGGCTGAGTGTTGAAAGCATGGAATCACTGACTGGTTTCCGATTTCGCCATGAGGGTGTTGCGGAAGAAGGACTGCGGTCCCGTTTTGTTGAGTTGAACGAAGTGGTGGCGGGGCCAGCGGCCGCGGCACTGGATGGCCTGCCTGGCAGAACAATGGGAATTGGTGTGGACCTGCCTTCTGATCGTTTCGTGATCACGGGTGGCTATGATGCTCCCCTGTCCCGTTTTGTTTCAGGGGGAGAGCTTTCGTCAGCTCTCCGTCAGGATCCGGCGAGCGGAGCCTTGACGGTGGTTCTGGGGCATCCCTCGGCGATGACCCCGGATTTCTTTGCCAATCTGGCCAGCATGGCCGGAGTTCATCGTTACGCCTTATCTGGTGATCTTGTCTTCCATAAACTGGAGAATCTGATTGTCATGCATGGAGTGAACGGCGGGGAACAGCTTTTGACTCTCCGTGAACCTATGGATATTGAGGAGTTGATCCATGGCCGGATCCGGCAAAGAAATGTCTCTGAATTGGTTTTCGATATTGCGCCGGGTGAAACCTACTGGTTCCGTCTCTCACCGCCGTCTTCCGCGCCGGAAGATAAGGGACAGGCCTATATTGAACGGGATCACTTGCATATTGAGGTGGGGGACTATGAAGTGCAGTTTCGTGAGTCGGCGGCCTGGACAATGGGCCGGGTGCTTTATCGTGGCAAAGCCCTGATTTCGGAAACCGGAGCAAACCAGACGGTTATTAACGTGCAACGTGCACCGGATGACCCCGAGCAGGACCCCTGGATTGGAACGGGCCATGGCCGTGAGGTGGTCAAGGCGGTTTATCTTGAAGTGGATGGTCGCAGGATTCCCCTCGACAGGGATCTGCCCAGGCTTGAGGGGGAAACTTTCCGTGTGATCAAGGATACCTTGATCGGGCCCTTCCGCGCCTGGACCGAAGTTGCGGTTACGGCGGATGGCATTGAGGAGGACTTCCGCTTTGAAGTAGTGGGCGATACTTCCACAGTGCGTTATATGTTTACTTTCATGCATTGCTTCAATGCTTTCATGGACCGATGGTCCGCCCATGACGGGGATCAGATAGTGGATGCAGGAGTATTTGGCACGGACGGTTCAATGAGTTTGAACAAGGATATCCAGTCCCTCATTCTTTATTCGGAAAGTGAAGGCGTGGGGGCTGTGGTTGCCTATCCGGAGGTTTATCGTGGGGCTCCAAATCAATCGAACCAGCTCTGGAACCGTCCGATTGATAACAAACACTATTTCCGTATCATCCCACCAGCCCGGAAGGGGGAAGTCTTTCGCCTGCGGTGTCGTGTGGCCGGCTTTGAAGCTTCTCCTTTGGATTGGAAGGAAGTCGGACGCCGTCAGGTGGAAAGTTTTCGCTTTCGGTCTTTTTAAGTCTGAACTGCATACAGCTGCGGCCTTAATAGGTGAATGCTCTCAATTGGGCTGAAGCCGAGGTTGGGGCTATTGACAATGCAGGGGCATTCAGAATAAGAGCTTTCCAGCATTTCTTATGAGGTAAGTGGACATCGATAAAATAGGAGGGGAACGGTATGTTAGGTATACGGAAAGTAATGGGAATCCTTGCGCTGGCTATTGGTTTGGCTGCAAGTGGTCTGTGGGCTGCACCAGCAGCGGAAGTCAACCTGACCTGGCGGGTGGCGCAGAACTGGCCGGGCGAAGTGACTGGTGTGCGTGCTGATGGTGTCACGGGGCGTGTCAACCAGTTGAAGGTGACTCCGTCGGGGGATGGGCATATCGGAAGGTGTTTCCATTTTTCACGGGTCAGATCGCCTTGGGGCCGTAAATTCCTCTTTGAGGCCCGTGTCAAGGGGGAAGGGGAACTCCGCTTGGGAGTCCTTAAGCATCTGACCACTCCGGAGCAGGGGCTGAGGGCTTTTACTGACTGGGATGAAGCGGTGCATGTGCTGGGTGGAGACTGGCAGGCTATCTCGCATGAATTTGTTTTTGAAGAGCCCGATATTTCCCGTTTCGGAATCGTGGTCGAGGTGAGCGGGGATGATGGTGCGACCGTTTATCTGGCTGAAGGGGTCTTGGAGCCCATCCAAACCCCGGGAATAAGCCTAACTGCTGTGCCGTTGCCCTTGCATCCAATGGTCGAGGCTGGCCAGCCCTTACCGGAAATTACTTTCTCGTTATCGGGGGATGACGAGCCCTATGTCGGGCAACCATTGACCGTGCTGGCGAATGCACAAACAAGAGATGCGATTACCGACAACCAAGGCAATGTTGTCTATCAGCCACCGGCCGATATCGATTATCTTGCCGCAACCTATCCTGGCTCCGGTGTTGTTGTTGAAGCCCATGTCGATGTATTGCCGCCAGAACGTTATCAGGCTTATGACGAGATCGCCCGCAATATAGAGCTGGAAGAGCCGCTTCATCTGCTGATTCTCGGCGACAGTTTGAGTGATTTTGATCGTGGCCGCAACTATGTGGACAAGGTTAATTTCTGGCTGAATCACTACAATCCCGGGATGGCTGATTTTCATAACGCTGGCGTGGGCGGCGACTTCATTACCCGGTCTTTGGACCGGCTTTCAGGGAGGCCGGCCCACCGCAGAGAAATGTACGATGGTATATTCGACCGCGAGGCCGATTACATCTTCATCTTTCTGGGACACAACGACACGAGAAGCTCGTCTGATGAAGATCACGTGAAACCACAGGTTTCTCCTGAAAAACAGGAGGAAGGGTATCGCGAGTTTATTTCCATGTTGCAGGCCAACAGCGGGGGGAAAATCGTATTGGTTTCTGCCACGTCCTCCAATTTTGAATTAACGCAGGCCAACTCCGAAAAGTCTAAAGCAGAGGGCAGAAGGCACAGCTTGTTCGGTGACCCGGAAAAACTCGAAGCGTTTAATGCGGTGCTGGAGAAGCTGGCCGATGAACTGGACCTGGATTATCTCGATGTCTATAATCCGACCCTCAATGCACCCGACAAGGCATCCTTGTTTAGCCCCACCGACGGGGTACATCTCAGCGAGGAAGGCCACCGCTTCATCGCCTTGCAGTTCTTGAAATATATGGAACAGCAGCGGCCATCTTACCAGTGATTTCAACCTTTGAATCTCTCACGGAGGCACCAAGGCACGGAGGGGTTTCTTTGTGAGCTTTGCGCCTTTGTGAGAGGAAAATGATATTCCGCTTTTGCTGAGTACCTGTCAGACCGTCAGACCGTCCCACCGGGCTACGAGGGGTCGGGTGGGGTGATTTCCTCGGCGGTGGTTTGGCGGATGTCGCTAGTGGCGGGTTCGAGCTGGGGGATGTCTTTTTCGGTGGAGGCGTGCAGTTCCTTGAATTTACGGGCACTTGGGAGAACACGGCTTTCCATCGAGCTGACGGCCTTGTTGTAGGCTTGGGTGGCATTTTCCAGACCCCGGCGCATTTGCTGGAAATGTCCGGCGAGGGTGGAGAGGCGGTCGTAGAGTTCGGCTCCCAACTGGCTGATGGTTTTGGCTTCTTTGGCGATTTCCTCCTGCCGCCAACCGTAGGCGACCGCGCGGAGGAGGGCGATGAGAGTGGTGGGGGTGGCGAGAACGACGCGGTTTTCGATTCCGTAGTCGATCAGGGAGGGGTCTTGTTCCAGTGCTGCGCTGAAGAAGGTTTCCCCCGGCAGGAACAGCACGACAAATTCTGGTGAAGGCTCGAATTGTTTCCAGTAGTTTTTGGTCCCGAGTGCTTTCAAATGATCGCGTATCTGACGGGCATGGGTCTCAAGGTGCCGTTTCTGTTCTTCCGGGGTGGGGGCTTCGAGAGACTCCAGGTAGGCGGCCAGCGGGGCTTTTGCATCGACGACGATGTTGCGTCCGTTGGGGAGGCGAACAATCATATCCGGACGCTGCCGCCCCTCTTCGGTCTGGACGGAGCTTTGTTCCTCGAAATCGCAGTAATTGAGCATCCCGGCAAGTTCCACAGTACGGCGGAGCTGAAGTTCCCCCCAACGCCCCCGTACCTGGGGGGCGCGGAGGGCTTTGACGAGATTGGAGGTTTCCCCCTGTAAGCGCTCCTGCGTAGTCATCAAGGATTTGAGGTGTTCACTCAAACCGGCATAGGCCTCGGTCCGCTTGCTTTCGAGTTGTCTGATTTCGCGATCCATTTTTTCGAGGGACTCGGACAGTGGTTTCACGAGTTTGCCGATGGATTCCTGACGCTGGTCCAGATCCTCGCGCGCGCTGGTTTGAAAGCGTGACAGGTTTTCTTTTGCCAGTTGGAGAAAGGCCTCGTTGTTTTTTTGCAAAGCCTCGGCGGAAAGGGCTTTGAAGGCATCGGACAGGCGGTTTCTGGCTTCTTCGAGAACGGCCAGTTTTTCGTTGCTTGCGGTTTGCTGTGCATCCAGACGTATTTCCGCCTCGCGCAGGGCCAACTCAAGACGTTGCCTTTCCGCTTCCAATCCTTGTTGCTTACGCAATTGGGACAGAAGGAAGAAGGCCATTACGGCGATACCGCAGAGGAGGCCTGCGGCAAAAGTAAAGATGGGTATAAGATTTTCCATAAAGCTCGCATTAAAGGTGGGATATGTCTGAATAATCCAGCATTCTTCACGTTTTACAAGGAACAAGACCACGCTCCGGCGTATCCATTGTATCATGCCGAAAACCCTCAAATTCATTCTTTCATTAAGCCTGCTGCTGTTGGCCGGGGCCGCTTCGCTGGCCGGGCAGCCCCGTGAAATCTGGGAACGCTATGAGGTGGGCATGGTTGGTCGCGATGCCCGTTCCGCCCCGTGGGGGGCCTATCAGGAAGGCTTTAAGCAGGCGATGGAGGAAGCCGAGGAGGAGGCGGGTGGACGGATTGAGTTCACCCTGCACATGCAGGCCCCCCGGCAAATGGGTGATGGCGGGCAGATGGGAGTCTTGCGCCAGTTGTTTGTAGATGGTGTGCAGGGGATCGGCCTTGAGGTGGATGCGTTGCTTGGGGTGGGACCCATGCTGGAATTTTTGAAACAGCGCGAGGTTCCTGTGGTGTTGTTTGGACAAGCAGAGGTAGAGGCGGATGTATTGGCGCAGGTGCAGACGGACAATGTGTTGGCAGGCCGGATGTTGTTGGAGTCGGCGTCTTCTGCCTTTGGGCAGCGCCGTATTTTACGTTCCCTGCCAGCCTTGCGTGCGCGTACGGGGCAGTTTGCCGTACTGGCCGGGCCAGAGTCGGATCCGGTGGTGCGGAGCCGTTTACGTGGACTGAAGGATGCGGATGCGCAGGATGCCTCGGTACGGATTGTCGGGGTTTACCACCACAACGGTACCTTGGAGGATGCCATTCGTTTATTGAGGGAAACGGAGTTGGCTGATCGTGACCGGCGGATCAACGGGTGGATACTGTTGGACAGTCTGGCGATGGAGAGTGGAGACCGCCTGCCTTGGGAGCGTGGTACCAAGGTCTGTGTGGCCATGGATGCCAGCCCGAAGACACTGCGATTTATTGTGAACGGTTATGCGCAGTTCATGGTGGCTCAGGACTATCCGGAAATGGCTTTGCAGGCTGGAAGAATACTGGCCGGGAAAGTTCACGGGAATCAGGAACCGGAGGAAAGGATGCTTCGGGTCGCTCCCTTGTTGGTTTCTCCCGACAATGTCGCCGCTTTTTCTGAAAAGTGGACCCGCTGGCTGAGATAGCGTGTGTAGTCGCGTTTGTCCCATGTACCCAACGATTTCGATTCTCCTTTTTCGGAGAAAGGTGTAGTATGCTAGAATCATGAAACCGAAAGTCGTTGTGATCACCATGTTTGAGCCCGGTGGGGGGAAGCCGGGGGAGTTGGCCCTGTTGCGGGAACGCGAAGGGCTGCGCGAGCTTGATATTCCCGCCTGGGGGCTGGATGGCCTTTACGGAGTGCCAGAGCGAGGTTTGTTTGCCTTGCTGGCGGGAGTCGGGACAGCCAATACGGCGGTGTCCCTGATGACGCTTGGTTTGGCGACGGAGTGGGATTTTCGTGAGACCCTTTGGATCATATCTGGCATCGGCGGGGGCAATCCCAACCGTTGTAGTCTGGGGTCACCTGTGTGGGCGGACTGGGTGGTGGACGGTGACCTTGCCCATGAAGTGGATCCGCGGGATATTCCGGCGGACTGGCCGATCGGTATTTTTCCCTTGGGAGCGCGGGAGCCCTATGGCAGTACGACTCTGGAGGCCGGCTTGTTCGGGCGGCCCTACCAGGTTTTTCAACTGCATCAACCGCTGGTTGACTGGGCGTATAACCTGAGCGCCGGACTGAAAATGGAAATGACTCCGGATTTGAAGGCAATGACGGAGTCTTATGCGGCCTACGCCGGGGCCTCTCTGGAGCCGTCGGTTTCACGGGGTGACTCCCTTTCGGCCGCCCGTTTCTGGCATGGGCCCCGTCACAATGCCTGGGCAGAGCAGTGGGTGCGTTATTGGACAAAGGAGCAGGGGACCTTTTACACCTCGGCCATGGAGGACACGGGTACCTTGCTGGCCTTGGAGCAGTTGGACCGCATGGGCCGGGTGGACAAGTCGCGTGTTTTACTTTTGCGTACTGTCAGTAATTACACCATGCCGCCTGGCAACGGCAGTATTATCGACAACCTGACCGGAGAGGATTCAACTCATTATCCCGGACTCGAACCCGCCTTGGAAAACAGCTATCGGGTAGTCAAACGGATACTGGAGGAAGTCTTGTAGGAGTGGTTGTCACTCACGGAGCGGGGGTGAACCCACCCCCGGTGTCAGGGCTCAATGCGACGTGAGGTCACGCCGCCTCCATGGACGGGAAAGGCGGTTACGTGCTGTAGGCCCGCTGGTAAGCGGTGGCGAGGCCATGGAGGGTGAGATTGGCGCAATAGTGGATGTCGGGAAAACGTTCCTTCAAAAGGTAGAAGGCTGTGCCTCCGGTGGCGATCACCCGGATGTTTTCCTGACCGCGGTCGTGGAGTTCGGCCAATACCCGTTGAAGCAAAGCTTCGATCATCCCGCTGAATCCGATGGCGCAGCCAAGTTTCATGGCCTCTACGGTCGAGCGCCCGATGGCTCCGGAGACAAGCAGGTCTTCTGGATTAAGAGAGGGCAAGAGGGCGGTCTGTTCATGCAGGTAGCGAGTCATGATGGCGAGGCCGGGAGCGATGACACCACCGAGGTACCCTTCGACCGGGCAAACGATGTCCAGCGTTGTCGCGGTACCCATATCAATGACAACGGCGGGCATCCCGTACAATTCCTGGGCTCCGATCCCGTTGGCAAGGCGGTCCTGGCCGATTTCCCGGGGATTGGGGTAGGATATCGGTAGGCCGGGGCAGTGATCGGAATCCAGATGGAAGCGGGGTACCTGTTTCTCATTCAGAAAGGATTCAACCTGATCATTCGCCTGAGGAACGACGGTACACCAGGATATGCCATCGGGCTGGACATGCTTCCAGAGTCGGGGGAGTTCTTCCGTCAGGTGGGGAGTCCGCAGGTTTCCGGTTTCGGTGAAACAGGTTCCATCCCAATAGCCGAAGTGGGCGGAAGTATTTCCGATATCAAGGCAGAGCAGATTCATGAGGGAGTGGAATAATGTTGCAGGGACACTTCACCGGACGAGCAAGCCTCCTCGGAACCGTCCGGCAGGAGGAGCCGGAGCGCCCCGTTTTCGTCGATCCCGAGCACTTTGCCGATGAGTTGATGGCCGCCGCTGGTCCGGACGACCTGCCCCTTGAGAGCGTCGAGGCGGGACCAGCGTTCCTGAAAGGCATCCGCATAACTGCCATCAATGAAGGCATCATAGGCCTTGATTGCTTTGTCCACCAAAGTCACTGCGAGGGCACTCTGGATGAGCGGTTCGCCACAGATTGCAGCGAGGGAAGTTGCTTTGGACTGAATCTCTTCAGGCCAGTCTTCACGGCGGCTGTTGACATTGAGACCCATGCCGAAGACGAGGTCGCGTGTGTGGTCGGCATCGACCCGCGCCTCAGTCAGGATGCCGGCGACTTTCAGTCCTTTATGAACAAGGTCATTAGGCCATTTGACCTGTACCTGAATGCTCAGGAAATCATTGATAGCCTCAGCCAGCGCGATCCCCATCCAAAGGGTGAATTTCTGCATGCGGGATGGTGGCAATTGGGGACGGAAGGCCAGGCTCATATAGATGTTACCGGTGTCTTCGCTGTGCCATTGGCGTCCGAGGCGTCCGCGTCCCTGATGCTGAAGGCTGGAGAGTACGACGAAGGGGGTGGTTTTCCCCTGGGCAATGAGGCGTTCGGCCTCGCTGTTTGTGCTGTCGATTTCGGGATAATAGTAAACCGGGGTCCGGATGCTTCGTTCATCCAGAATGGCCTGCAGGAGTGTCGGATGGGTTTTCTCCGGAAGACCGGTCAGGCAATAGCCCTTGTTGCGGATCGCCTCGTAGGTAAAACCCTCTTCCTTTAGTTTCTCCAGGCGGCTCCAGATGCTGACCCGCGTCATGCCCAGCTCTTTGGCCAGTTTGCTGCCCGAGACGAATTCGTTTTCGGCTTCCAGCAGGCAACGGATAATACGGATATCGGGATTAACCATAGGGAGAGATTAGCGGATCTGACCTTGGCCAAGTACCAGATATTTGTAGGTGCACAATTCGCGCAGTCCCATGGGACCGCGGGCATGCAGACGGTCAGTGGATATCCCGATTTCTGCTCCCAACCCGAACTCGAAACCGTCGGTGAAGCGGGTGGAGGCGTTCCAATATACGGTCGAGGAGTCCACGCTCTGCAGGAAGAGCCGGGCCTGTTCTTCATTGTTGGTCAGGATACCATCGGAATGCCCGCTGCCGTAGCGGTTGATTTCGCCGATGGCTGCCTGGGTTGAATCCACCAGTTTTACGGCCAGAATCAGGTCCAGATACTCCTCGTGAAAATCCTCTTCAGTCGCAGGGGTGAAGGGGATGTTTGCTTTTTGCAGTGCGTTTTGGGCATTGTCATGAGCTCTAAGCTCGACCCCCTTTTCATGCAATGCTTTGGCAAGTTGCGGGAAAAGGGTGTCTGCGTGATCCTGATGAACAAAAAGGTTTTCGAGGGCATTGCAGACCCCGGGCCGCTGGCATTTGGAATTGATGACCACACTCTCGGCCATGACGGAGTCGACATCCTTGTCCACATAGAGGCAACAGACGCCCTTGTAATGCTTAATCACGGGGATCCGGCTGTTCTCGGCGACAAAGCGAATCAGGCTTTCCCCGCCCCGGGGGATAATGCAATGGATGAAGTCATCCAGCTTCAGCATGGCATTGAGGGCCTGCCGGTCGGTGGTGGGGATGAACTGGACGGCATTGGGATCCAGCCCTTTGGTCTGCAACGAAGCCTGAATCAGTGCGGCCAAGGCCTGATTGGTGTGAAAAGCTTCCTTCCCTCCACGCAGGATGGAGGCATTGCCACTTTTGAGGCAGAGGACGGCACAGTCGATGGTGACATTGGGGCGGGATTCGTAAATGATCCCGATGACACCGATGGGGACCTGAACCTTGCGGATGGTGAGCCCGTTGGGGCGGGCGATGGTTTCGAGTTCGGTGCCAACCGGATCTTCGAGTGCGGCGACCTGACGTACACCCTCGGCCATGGTCTGGATGCGTTCCGGAGTGAAAGTCAGGCGTTCGACCATCGGACCTGAAAGCTGGTTGGCAACGGCCTGTTCCAGATCCTTTTTATTTGCCTCAAGCAGGGGACCTGTCTCAGCGACCAGGCGTTCGGCGAGGTCGAGCAGGACGGCATCTTTGGCATCCCGGTTAAGGGCGGCAAGGCTCAGTGAGGCAGCCCGTGCCTGTATTGCAATTTCCCGGATCAAGGTTTCGATATTCCCGTTTGTTGACATAGGGACATCATTCAGAAAAGCCGAAAAAAGGAAAATGATTTTTATGTAAAAATCTGTCGGCTCCTTCTTTAAACTCGCCAAAGTGGGGACTCCGGAATAGAAGTTGTTGTTTCAAGTCCAGCCTTAAGCATGAAGGGTGCGGCTTGTTTTACCTGATGCTACTCGCTTGATATCGCATGAAAATTTATTTCTGGGGAACACAGGGCTCATTGCCATCACCTTTCACCGCACGCACGATTCACGAGAAAGTGTTTGCGGCATTAAAGGCATCCCGCGGGGTTGAACTCGACACGGATGAGGCGATCAACGCCTTTATGGATGCGGAATTACCGTTTTGGGTATCCGGTAGCTACGGCAGCAATACTGCCTGTGTGCAGTTGGAGAATCCGGGCGGCGATTATATCCTTTGTGATGCGGGATCAGGCATTCGGGATTTAAGTTACTCGCTGGTCAAACAGGGGAAGGTTCGGGAGAAGGCCACCTTTCATATTGTCATGTCCCACCTTCATTGGGATCATATTCACGGTTTCCCGTTTTTTGCACCTGCTTTTATCCCGGGTACCCGGATTTTTATCCATACTTATCATGAAACCACGGAAGCTGCCTTTCGCCAGCAAATGACGGCGCCCTGTTTCCCGGTTGATTTTGATTCGCTGGCGGCAGACATTCAGTTCGTTGTCCGCCCTCCCTGCGAACCCTTCCAAATCGGTGACTTTAAAATTACGGCGATTGAACAGAACCATCCGGGGATTTCCTATGGTTATCGCTTTGTGAAGGACGGGAAAGTCTTTGTTTATTCGACGGATTCCGAGCACAAGCAGGAGGCTTTCGAAAAGGACTACCGTTTTATCGATTTTTTCCGTGACGCGGACCTGCTTGTTTTTGATGCCCAGTACAGCATGGCCGATGCTACCTTCACCAAGGCAAACTGGGGACATTCGAGCAACGTGATGGGGGTCGAATTGTCGGCCCGGGCCCGGGTCAAAAAGCTGGCAGTCTTTCACCATGAGCCGACGGCTTCGGACAAGGAACTGGACGATTTTCTCCTGAATACCCGCATGTATGCGAATATCTATCATCAGGAAACCTCGGCTGAATCCGGGGGAGAAAAGTTCCCCCATGAAATCCTGCTCGCCTACGATGGGCTGGAACTGGAGTTGTGAGAAGAGGGGAAGCCCGTATTCCCGCTCACCCATACACGCTCTTACGAGCGCAGCTACGTAGCCGCCTTCGTGAGAAGGTGGTCAAGGGGGTTTCAGGTTGCTTACGAACGCAGCTACGGGAATGCCTTTCATTCTGTATTCCGGTAGCTTGACTATTGGCGGGCTTCCGCGCAGGCTGTTCGGCTTGTATGCTCCTCGTCATCGACAATTTCGATTCTTTTACTTACAATCTGGTCCAGTATTTCGGCCAGCTTGGGGTGCGGCAGAGCGTGTTCCGCAACGATGAGATCACGCCGGAAGAGGCGCTGGCCTTGAAGCCGGACCGTGTGCTGATTTCACCTGGTCCCTGTTCCCCCAATGAAGCCGGGGTCAGTATTGCGATGATTGATGCATTTGCGGGTAAGGTTCCGCTTTTCGGGGTATGCCTTGGGCATCAGTGCATCGGCCAGTATTACGGGGGTAAAGTAGTGCGTGCGGATCGTCTGATGCATGGAAAGACCTCTCCGATTCGCCACCATGATACCGATCTTTTTGCCGGGCTGCCTCAGGATTTTCCTGCCACCCGTTACCATTCATTGCTGGTGGAAAGAGACAGCCTCCCGGATTGCCTTGAGGTGACGGCGGAAACGGAGACCGGTGAAATCATGGGACTACGCCACCAAACACTCCCGGTTTACGGGGTTCAGTTTCATCCGGAGTCTTTTGCCACGGAACACGGAATGAGCTTGTTGGAAAACTTCCTTAAAATTTAAAAAGCGATGCACTGCCCGAAATGTGGACATGAGGACACCAAGGTCCTGGACACCCGTACTGGTAAAGGGAATCTATCCATTCGCCGTCGTCGCCAATGTCTGGACTGCGGTCACCGCTTTACGACAGTGGAAGAGATTTTGAGGGAGGGCCTCTATGTCGTGAAACGCGATGGTGCCAGGGAGGAATTTGACCGGACAAAGCTGGCGGCGGGTATTCGCAAGGCTACGGAAAAACGTCCGGTCCAGACCGAGCAAATTGAGCTGATGATGGCTGAATTGATGGATGTGCTCGAACGGGAGTACGATACGGAAATTCCGAGCAAGGCGATTGGCGAAGCGGTTATGACCCGTCTCCGGGAGCTCGATTCGATTGCCTATGTGCGCTATGCCAGTGTGTATAAGGATTTTCGTGACATTTCGGAATTTGCGGCGGAAATCAATCAGTTGAACACCCATGATTGATAAAGCTTCGCCCCAGACGGAGTCCTTTTCCCGTCTCCGTTCGCTCAACTCCCTTTTGAATCTTGTTATGGGCAGCGATCCGCAGTTGGCTGCGGATTTGCGGTCGGCGATTGATTTTGCCCAGAAGCATCCGGCAACGGA
>CAZCJJ010000021.1:0-31764 GCA_964499045.1 uncultured Opitutales bacterium
ACTGGGAAACCCGCAGCGTTCACATAACCGGGGAATCCGGTGACATTCATTTCAGTCAGGACAACGTGGAAGTGCCGGCGGGATTCTCCGATTTGGCCGCTAAAATTCTGGCTTCCAAATATTTTTACGGGGACCCCCGCAACCCGAATCCTCCCGAAGAAGGGGGACGGGAAAACTCTTTTAAACAGGTAGTCAGGCGGGTCACAGCCACCTTGGCTCAATGGGGTCTTGAAGATGGCTATTTTGCCGACGGGAAGGAAGCGAAAATATTCGAAGAGGACTTGGCCTGGCTCTGCCTGCACCAGTACGGGGCATTCAACTCACCGGTCTGGTTCAATCTGGGACTGGGCAGTCAGTATCAGGTTCGAAGCCGGGCATCCGGTGTCCACCACCGTTGGGATGAGGAACAAGGCAAGGCGATCCCGGTGGAGGATGCTTATGAGCACCCACAATGTTCGGCCTGTTTCATTCAAAAGGTGGAAGACAATCTGGAATCCATTATGGAACTGGCCCGATCGGAGGCTTTCCTTTTCAAGTACGGCAGCGGCAGTGGCACGGACCTGAGTCCCATCCGGTCCTCCCGTGAATCCCTGGCCGGCGGTGGCCGGGCCAGTGGCCCCCTCAGTTTTTTGGCTGTTTACGATTCCGTGGCTGGTGTGATCCGCAGCGGAGGGAAAACCCGTCGGGCCGCCAAGATGAATACCCTGCGAGTCAGCCATCCCGATATTGAGGAATTTATCGAAGCCAAGAAACACGAGGAACTGAAGGCCCGCTCGCTGATGGAAGGCGGTTACTCCGGTGGCATCAACGGTGAAGCCTATGCCTCCGTCCGTTTTCAAAATGAAAATCTGTCGGTCCGGGTCAGTGACCGTTTCATGGAAGCGGCGGAGCTGAAGGACAGTTGGTGGACCCGTAACGTCAATGGCGGTGAGCCCTGCGAAAAGAAGCAAGCCGATCGCCTGCTCCGCATGATGGCTGAATGTACCCACTATTGTGGAGATCCGGGGATCCAGTTTGAGGACACCATCCAGCGCTGGCATACCTGCAAAGGCTCCGGCCCACAGAACTGCAGCAATCCCTGCGGCGAGTTTCTCTTTTTGGACAACACCGCCTGTAACCTCGCCAGCTTGAATCTGATGAAGTTTCAGACCGAAAAAGGTTTCGACACCAAACGTTTCGCCGAAGCGGTCCGCATCTTTATCGTGGCACAGGACATTCTGGTTGACCGTTCGTCCTACCCGACCGAAGGCATTGCCTACAACTCCCACTGGTTCCGTCCTCTCGGGCTCGGCTATGCCAATCTCGGAGCCCTGCTCATGACAGAGGGGCTGCCTTATGACTCCGATGCCGGACGCGAACTGGCCAGTCTGATCACCGCCATCATGACGGGTTACGCCTACCGTACGTCGGTCGAGCTGGCCCGCCGCAAGGGTGTGTTCAAGGGTTTGGACGACCCCCGCCACTTTGGGATGGACTCTCCTCCCGGCAAAGATAACCGCGACTCCATGTTGGGGGTCATTCAGCTTCACCGCGACACTTGTCGCCAAACCCCGGGCAAGCAGTACCCGGCTTTGCATGAGGAAGCCAATGCTGTTTGGGATGAAGTCGTCAGCCTCGGAGAAAAGGAAGGTTTCAGGAATGCGCAGGTGACGGTACTGGCACCGACCGGAACGATCGGGTTTCTGATGGACTGTGACACCACGGGCATTGAGCCTGCGATCGGGCTCATGGCTTACAAGTCCCTTGCCGGTGGCGGTGTCCTCGCCATGCCCCTGCGTTGCGTAGAACAGGCTCTGGTTAAGCTCGGCTATACCGAAGAACAACGGAAAGTGCTGCTGACTTACCTGACGGAGCACGGAACCTTTGAATCCGTACAAGGCTCGAATGAATCGTCCGGACTAAAAGCGGAGCACCTGCCCATTTTTGACGGAGCCTTTGTTTCAGGAGGTGGAATCCGCTCCCTGACCCCCTCTGCCCACCTGAAAATGATGGCTGCCACTCAACCCTTTCTTTCGGGGGGGATATCCAAGACCGTGAATATGCCCCGTGAAGCGACGGTGGAGATGATTGAAGCCACCTATCTGGAGGCATGGAAAATCGGGTTGAAAGGAGTGGCTCTTTATCGCGACGGCTCCAAATTGGCGGCCCCCTTGAGGACGCGCAAAGAGGAGAAAGACAAAACCCCTGTCCAAGTGATAACAGAGCCTTACCGCCGACGTCTGGAGGATACCCGCAGTGCGGTTACCCACAAATTTCAAATCGGCGGGGCTGAAGGGTATTTCACCGTTGGACAATTCGAAGATGGTCAGCCCGGCGAATTGTTTGTCCAGATGTCCAAGGCAGGCAGTACCATCAACGGCCTGATGGATACCATCGGGATTCTGGTTTCCCTCTGTCTGCAATTCGGTGTTCCGCTCGAGGCCCTCGTCAAGAAGTTCACCCATTTCCGCTTTGAACCCGAAGGCTTCACCAGTAACCCCGAAATCCCGGTGGCGAAGAGTGTGGTTGATTATCTCTTCCGTTGGCTGGCGATTCATTACATCGAAGGTTACCGCGAAAGGATGACCCCCACCCGCACATCCGAAAACGACTCACAGCCAACAGAGACAGCCGTCAAACAGGATACAGAACAGCTTCAGTTTCTGGTTTCCACGGAAGCGGAGAGGACCTGCCCTGAATGCGGGAGTCACCGGGTCAAAGTCACCGGCAACTGTGCCTGCTGCACCAATTGCGGGGCCTCTTTGGGCTGCAGTTGATCAAGGACGCGGGCAACCCTGCCCGCGTTCGGTCAGGATGTATTCACGGGCGTGACGTCCGTGCATCCTTCATCACGGAGTCCACCGCTGTCAGAATATGGGCGGCAGTGACCCCCTGCAATCCGCTTGGCGTATCCTGTCCCAGCACCACTCTACTGTTGCTGCCTTCAGGCATCCATTCCACCTTGTTTGCGTAATCGCGGAACCAGGTGACGGTAGGTACCCCCGTCATGAAAGCCACATGCATAGCACCAGAGTCCCCGCCGAGGTGAAGTTGGCTGCTTTGGATGACACCGGCCAGTTCCAGCAGACCGAGATCACCGGCAAAGACCTTCCAAGGCCTCCGGGGTAATTGCTTCAACAGGCTGTCGAGTTTGCCTCGCTCCCGTTCATTCGGAGCACAACTCAGTGCCACTTTCCACCCCCGCTTCTCCTGAAGTTCCGCAATCAGATCGACCAGATGTGTTTCGGGAAGTTCTTTGTAATCCAAAGTGGTAAAAGGGCTGACGTGGATGTACTCCCTTTCCCCCTCCAGAAGAGTTCCCACCCTGCTCATCACATCCTCAGGGATGCGGGTACCAAAAGCCGGGGATTCGCCGGGAAAACCCGCTTCCTGCAAGCACTGCCAGCGCTGGCGGTAAACCGGCATGGTGCCATAGGGAACGTGGACCCAATGCGTGTAACGCCATGTCCACAAAGGCGGGACCCGTTCGGGACGGCGACCAAAGCGAAGCGGAGCACCGGTCAGCCAAGTCAGCAGACTTGAACGATCCGAACCATTCAGGTTGATTACTGCATCGTATCCGGCCCGGCGTAGTGCCCGTACCCTCCCAAAATCCTGATACCAGCGGGGGCCTTTCGGGAAACGGGGATAACCGAGTATGTTATCCACCCATGGGCAAACTTTCAGGATATCCTTGATGTGATCGGCCACCATGACGGACAGATGCGCTTCGGGCAAAGCCTGCCGAATACAGTACAAGGATGGAATCAGCTGAATCGTATCTCCCAAAAAGCCGAGATCCAGAATCAGAATCTTCCTGGAACCACGGCATAAGGGGAAAAAACGGGATGCGCTTTCTGGCATTGAGAAATCAGATATGTTAATGTGAAACCCAAAGGCCGCAGCTCAGAGGTGGCAAGACAAGGTAGCCATTTTCCCAGAAGAAATGTGGTGGAGTCAGCCCATGAACATCCCAGCGTTCATGGTCGGCAATCATACTGAATGAGGAAGGATCCATACTCTCGATATTTATTTCCACCTGATAACTGTGCGGATTCACCGCATAAAAGAGACGGTCATCTCCCAGACTTCCGTCGGCATTGAAAAGTACGGCCTCGGCAGACTGTTCTCCTTCGCCGAAAAAGATCATATACTTTTCGCTCTGACGATGTTCCAGACGCAACAGCCTGCCATGATGCGACAACCTGAATTGTACCCAGCGCCGGAAATAGTCATGGCCAGCGCTGAATTGACGCCAACGTTCGTAGTCCAAGGCATTTAAATCGCCCCGCTGGTAGGTATTATTCACCCCCTGTTTACTGCTAAAGAAATCCTGACCGGCCGCCAACATGGGGATCCCGATGCTCATGAACAGCAAAGAAGCCATCAGGTGGGTGCGACGGCAATCGCGGATGGTAGGATGATTGCCATTGAATTCAGGATTTTCGGTCAAGCGGTCTATCCAGCAACGATCGTCGTGCGACTCCGTGTAATTAACTGTCTGGGCCGGAAACATGGCAAAGAAATGCGGAGATCCTTCCATGAAATAGCGAAGCCCCTCCCTGTTTCCGCGTCCACAAACGTAATCCAGCATGAAATCGCGATAGCCGTCATTCCATGAGCTGTAACCGGTGTGGCGCAAACTGTGTACGATATGCCCGCGAAAACTCCAAGGCTCACTGATCAGGATGACCGAAGGTTTCACCGCTTTGACCGCCGTTTCAATTTCCTTGAGGACATCCACCCCGATCAATTCCGCCAAATCAAAGCGAAACCCGTCCACATCATAGGTTTTCACCAGATGAATCAGGCTGTCGATAATCAGCCGTTTACCCATCGGGGTATGCGCACGGAAATCATTGCCGCACCCGCTCCAGTTCATAAGCTGGCCATGAGGATCCGTCTCAAAGTAATACTGCTTATCAATATACATTAAATGTCCGGGTACCCCGACGTGGTTGTACACCACGTCCAGGATAACCGCGATATTAGCCTCATGGAAGGCCTGTACCATTTCGGCAAACTCCTCGACCTGAGCGCCCCGGGCAGGATCGGTCGAGTAACTGCTTTCCGGGGCGAACCAGTTGCATGGCATATAGCCCCAGTGATATTCTTCCGGAGTTTTGTTGTCGAACTCCTGTACCGGTTGCAATTCAACGGCATTCACTCCCAATGACTTCAAATAACAGTCAGGGGACCGTAGCCAACGGGTCACTCCCTTGAATCCGCGACGTTCGACGGGACTCAGGGGAAGCGGGCAGTGGGCAATCAAGTCGCGCACATGAGCTTCGACGATGACCAAGTCCTGCCAGGCCGGAGGCTGAAAAGAATGGCGTACTTTCGGCAAGCTGTCCGGAGGCAGGATGATTCCCGGCCCTTCACAAGACACTGCTGCAAGGGCATAGGGGTCAAGTATCCGGAAAGAGGAGTCAAAATGCGAAGGCTGAGGCCCCGGGGCACCATCCACTTGATAGTAATAGTACCAATTCGAGAGGTCCTTTTCCACCGTGCCCTCCCACAGACATTCATCCACCCGCCAGAGGGGCATTGCCTCCCCATTCGCCTCGTCGGCGATATTCTGGAAGAAAAGAACCTGTACTCTGCTTGCCCTCGGGGCAAATAAGCGAAACACGGTTTTTTCACCAGTAACATGAACCCCAAGTGCCCCCTCTGTTTTCAGACTCAATAATAGCGGCCCGAAAGTGATCGGGCAGGTTTCCTCAAGATCTTCCGTTTTCCAGAGCAGGGTTTCCCGCTTCATAAGCGGGTGCTCACGATCCGGCTCAAAGAAAAAAACATGCTTTCCCGTACAAACCGGATTCAGGATGAAATTGTGGGAGTCGTTCCCATTCTCCTCCCGGTTCGGTGCCTCCATCGGCACATCCGGCCAATAGTGTTCCTCGGAAACAAATTTGAACCGGCAAGCCCCCTTCGTCGCCACTGCTTGCAAGGAAACCGTCAAACACAGGCAAACCGCTCCGTGGATGGTGCTACGGTGCATCCTCCACTCCGGATCGCTGATGGCCTGCTCCCAGCCATTGAAATCGCCGGCAACATAGAAGACATTTTCCTCCAGATCCAGATTGGGATAGTATTCAGGCCAGAGCAGAAAAGTGACCTTCCCTCCTTGTATGTAATAGCCTGACAGTTGCCCGGAATAGTGTAGTGGAGCCCGTTCCAGCGATTTGAGTTTCCGTTTGCCCGGATTAAGGAAAAGTGGTGGTAAGGACGACGATCCCGTCCAATCCTGATGGAGAAAAACCACTCCGCGGTTATGGCTCAGCCAGCGGGCTTGGGAAAAAACAGGTGTTGGATTCTGCGTCATAGTGGTTTGAAATTAGAGAAAACAGCAAGCGGGGAGAATCTGGCTTTGAAATTCCGTATTGCCCAGTTCATTGAAGATAGAGTTTAAAACAGGGGTAAACGGATAAGCCAACTGTAGATTTATGAAAGACACCAAGCCGATGATCGCAGCTATACCTCTCTGCCCTGAGCCTGCCTATCCTGAGCAAGGCCGAAGGGTCGAGGCGGTGAGGACGTGGACAGAACCAAGCACCCGGTCCACCTTCTTACGAACGCAGCTACTATTTTTACCGTAATGAAAATACTGGTCGCCATGTCAGGGGGGGTCGATAGCGCCGTGGCGGCCCTGCTGCTGAAACAACAGGGCCACGAGGTCGCGGCCGCCTATATGCGGACTTGGATGGATGAAACCGGATCCGAGATACTCGCGGACTGCCCGTGGGAGGAAGACATCCGCCAAGCCCGGGCCGTTTGCCGCCATCTCGCCATCCCTTTTGAAATCATCAACTTGATCGACCAATACCGTGAAAAAGTCGTTCAATATCTGGTTGAAGGCTACCGCCGGGGGATCACGCCCAACCCCGACATCATGTGTAACCGTGAAATGAAATTCGGGGTCTTTCGGGAAATCGCCCTCGACTGGGGGTACGATGCGATCGCAACCGGACATTACTGCCGCCTTGTTTCAAACGGCAGCCGTCTCAGCTTGATGCAGGGGGCAGACCCGAACAAAGATCAATCCTACTTTCTGGCCATGGTCCGGCGGGAGCAATTGACCCATGTTCACTTTCCCACCGGCGAACACACTAAAGCAGAAGTCCGTCGTCTGGCGGCAGAGGCAGGACTCCCGAATGCCAGTCGCAAGGACAGCCAAGGCATCTGTTTTTTAGGTAAAGTGGATATCCGTTCCTTTTTAAACCAATACATTGAGGACGTCCCCGGAGACATTGTCCGGGCCGATGGCACCGTACTCGGCACCCACAAAGGCCTGCACCATTTTACCCTTGGACAGCGCCGGGGGATCGGCATCCCCAGCAACACCGACTTTAAAAATTATGTGGTGGTGGGCAAGGATTACACAACGAACCGGCTGATCGTAGCCTTTGACGAACCGCAGGCCCCGGGGCTTTACCAGAAAACCATGACGCTCCACGGATTCAATTGGATAGAACCCGCACCCCCCGAATCCTGTACCTTGCAACTGCTGGCCAAACCCCGTTACCGTGACCCCTCGGTCCCCGCCACCCTGATTCAGGAGCCCGGGGCACCTGCGGTCTTACATTTCGATGAAGAACAGCGCGCCTTGGCATCGGGGCAAGTCGTTGCCTTCTATGACGGTGAAACCCTTCTCGGTGGTGCCTTTTATGCCTAGTGGAATAAGTGGGATAGTTTAGGCTTTACGAATCTTTTACCTCCTCTTTATATCAAGGCTCTCCCCTTAACTCCCCCTAACACCCCAGATTCTAATGACATTAAATGAGCTTCAACGTTGGATCATCAGTAACGACCATCAGGATTCCTGGTGGGTGGCCATTGATGGAGAGGTAAGCGACAATTTGTTCGCTCTGCCCGATATCGGCAAACTGAAAGATCAACATCCCGATTCCCAGATCTCGGTCCTGCATGAAACCAGGGCCAACGAGGAGAATGCCGAATGGATCCTGTTCGAGCGGGAAAGCCCCAAGAAATTTAAAATCACCTCCGGGGTCGGAGTCATAAAGGGCGTCAAGATTTCCAAATCCCCCACGCCTCCCCACGAAAAAGAAGAGGATTCGAAGGAGGCAGCGGATGAGCCATCAAGTACTGCTGCTGACCTCGAGCCCGAAGCGGAAGCTGAGACTGAGGTCGAAGCCGAAGAAGCGTTGGTGGCCGGGCGGGAACCCGAACCGGAAATAGCTCCTGAACCGGAACCCAAAGTCGCCAAAAAAGCCAAGGCCGAGAAAACGGAGACGGAATCTCCCACCCCGGCAACTTCGGTTTCAGACAGCGTTATTTCCGACATCAAAGACGAACTGCACCTCCTCAAGTCGGCCTTCACCCAGTTACAGGAAGAAGTCTCCAAGCTCAGGAGTCTGGCCAACGATCTCAAAAAGCCGATTGAAGAAGCCCGCGAAGTGTTGCGGGAAAGGGAAGAATTCCTCGAAATCAGCGAAAACTCCCTCTTCGAAAAAGCCCAAAAACAGGAGGTCATCCAGACGGAACTGGAGCAGTTGCGTGAGGAGCTTTCGGATAAGGAAAAATCACTTAATGCCAGGGAAAAAGAGCTCGCGACAGCGGGAAAAGAGGCAAAGTAAATGCCGCTCTATCTGAGATGGTTTCTGGCTAACCCGAATGGCACTCGGTTAAGCGGGGATAACTAAGATATATTGGCGACATGTTCGGATGCCGCGATCAATATGGATTTGAGATGGTGGGTATCGATCGGCTTGGGCAAGTAATCGTCAGCCCCGGCCTGCAGGCATTTCCTGCGATCTTCACTCAGTGCATAGGCTGTGACCGCCACCACAAAAAGCTTGATCCTGTTCTCGCCAAAGTAACCCGCCCTCAGCTGACGGATGATTTCCAGGCCACTGCGACCCGGCAACTGAATGTCCATGAGGACGAGGTCATAATCCTGTGTCGCCAGTACCTCGGCCGCCTCACTGCCACTTTCCCGCAGTTGCGGGTCGTAGCCCAGACGACGGAGCAATTGTTCCAGAAGTAAACGGTTATTGGCGTCGTCTTCCGCAATCAAAATGCGGAGTGGATAACGTTTGGCAAAATCGGGAGATAATCTTTCGGCTGCAGGTTTAGGTGATAAAGTAATTTCATCATCCGCGGCCATGACCAGTTCAAAACTGAAAACCGACCCTTTCCCCTCTTCGCTGTGAACCTCAATCTCGCCGCCCATTTTTTCAACCAGGCGCTTGCTGATAACCAATCCCAATCCACTCCCCCCATATTGGCGCGTGGTAGATGAGTCTACCTGGGAGAAAGGCTGGAACAGCTGCTCCAACTTCTCTTCCGGAATACCGATTCCCGTATCCCTCACGGCCACCCTTACCGTGTAAAAACCATCCTCCCCCTTTGCTTTGCACTCAACCTCAACCTTGACGCTGCCCTTGGCGGTGAACTTGACCGCATTGTTGGTCAGGTTGAGAATAATCTGGCGCAAACGGTGGGGATCCCCCCGGAAAAACTCCGGACCGTCCCCGCTATAGCTGTAATCCAGTTTCAGTCCCTTTTCCCGCGCTCTCAGGTTCACCATTTCAATAACTTCAAGAACGACCGATTCGAGAGAAAAAGTAACATACTCCAATTCCACTCCACGCGATTCTATTTTGGAATAGTCCAGAATGTTGTTGATCAACTCAAGCAGAGCGCGGCCACTGCGATTGACAATCTGCAGGTATTCCAACTGGTATTCATCCAGTGTGGTCTGTGTGAGCAGATCCGTGAATCCCAGAATTGAGTTCATCGGGGTACGTATCTCATGGCTCATCATGGCGAGGAACTCACCTTTGGCCACAGCCGCAGCGTCTGCGGCTTCCTTGGCCTTCCTTAACTGCTCTTCGGATTGCTTACCGACAATAAAGGAGCCGATGCAACCGGCAGCCACCTGCAATGCCCGGACTTCGCTTGTGTTCCATTCGCGTTCGACCTGTATTTGTTCGAAGCTGAGAACGCCCCAAAAATAATTCTCCGCCCAGACCGGCACAACCAGAAGTGAGCGAATACCCTGACTTTCGAGTTTCTTTTGAATTGGAAGCGGGAAGTTCACCCGTTTCCCCTGCACCACCCCTTCTCTGGCCAAGGTTTCATACCAGCCGGGGAAGGACTCCTCCCAGCCACTCCGGTCCTCCGGTCTGCTGTCAATCAAGGGGGTTTTGCCATCAGCCTGCCATTGGCGACGGAAAACCCTTTCCGGTAAACGGGTCTCAGTCGAATGGGCATTTTCGTAAAGCACGACACGGTCGGCTTCCAGATTTTTCCCCAATACGGCGAGGGAGCGGGACAGGGCATCCTCAGCCTCTTTGACGGTCAGAAGGATAGTATTGGCCTGAGCCACACCTTCCAACAACTGGTCCCTGCTTTCCAGCGACTCCTCAATCTCCTTGCGCTCGGTGATGTCATAAGCAACCCAGATTACATTTGCCGCATGACTATCCTCACCCGAAATCGGTGCAATCCGCCCTTCAAACCAATGCTCCTTGCCTTCAAGCTCCAAACGGTACTCCAAATTCCGTACGAGACCAGTCGCCAGAGTGTCATCCACTGCATTTTGGAAAACGGCGGCGACCTCCGCGGGCCACGCCTCCTGCAATGTTTTCCCTTTCAACTGCCGGTAACGCAAATCAAAGTCATTTCCACCGGGAGCAAAGACCTCAAGGTAACGGCCCTGCCGGTCCATGACAAATGCCGTGTCAGGCAAAGCATCAATAAAGGCCCTGAGGCGGCCCTCATTGGATGAAGATTCCTCCTCCTTGTGTCTCACCTCGGTGATAATGGCGGCAAGGAAATAAGAAGTTGTTGTCACCACACCGATAAAAAGCCACAGGAATTCCGGGCTTTGTGAAATATACTTCTGCTCCGGTCCAAGCACACGCAGCATTTCCCCCACCGCCAACAAAGCAATAAGCACACTACCCGCTGTCGCACCCCTCGGACCAAAGCGAATGGCCGCCCAGGCCATGATCGGGAAAATCGTCAGTTCCAGCGGATAACGCAGCGTATCGGTTGGAGCCCAGTTACTGAAAATCATGACACCAAAAAGCAGCAGAACGACCAGCCAGAGAAAGACCTCCAGGATCTGACGATTATTCCAGTTGATTTTAGTCGTTGAGGTCCAAACCAGGAGGAAAGGCGCAATGATCAAAATACCCAGGCCCGTCGCCAGCCACCAAGGCCCCCAGAGAGCCAGAAAATCAGTCCAGACACCACGGTCAAAAATACCGATATGCAAGCTGACAAGCAATGTGGCCTGAATCATTCCACAAAGCAGCGGGCCAAGAATAAGAAAGAGAAACAGTTCCTTCACGGTTTCCAGCGCTGTATCCCGCTTTAGTAATCGGCCAAGGACCCATGTGGAAAGCGCCACGCTCAGTGAAATAACAAAGGTCAGGCCCAGGCCTTCCATCAGGGGCACTTGATGCAGGTAAACATAGCCTACCACACAGCCAATGGAAAATCCGACCAAATGGTGGTAGCCGTAGCGGTGCACCATCGCCAGCCCCAATCCGGTCGCGGGCCAGATGAGGGAAACCAGATTATTCAGCTGGCTCATCGACATCCAATTCCCGATCTCCACCAGACAAACCGTCAGGAGTGCCACGGCAGCCTGACGCCAAACCGTCAGGAACAGCTTCCGAACCTGGCCATCGGCCATGGTTCCTCCCGCCCCCTGGATGCTGGGCCCCCCTTCACTCGGCTGACTTTCTCCGCTTTTAAGCATGCTGATTGGAAAGACCCATCCCCCTGCATCTCCATGTCGGAGCCGGCCGGAATGTCATCACCCCAGCCTGACTTATTCACCGGATGGGGCAAGCCCAACAATTGTTATTTTCCATTGGCGAAAATGGAAAGCAGCGTATATTCCCCTCCTATGATAAAATTCCTTCACACGCGTATCCGGGTCAGCGATCTTGAAAAGTCCATTGACTGGTATGGCCGCTACTGCGGCTTCAAGGTCCACAAGCGCAACGACAAATCTCCGGCAGGCAATCAAATCGTTCATCTGGCGTTACCTGGCAATGAGCATATGCTTGAGCTGACCCACTCCCCCGATTACAAAGTCGAATTTCCCGAGGATCTGATGCATACTTGCATCGGCGTCGATGATATTGTCGCCTACTGCGACAAAATTGAATCGGACGGCGCGGAAATCTGGCCGGAAGACTGGCGTACGAAATTCACCTCCGGGGGGATGAAAATGGCCTTCATCACCGACCCCGACGGCTATGAAGTCGAGATCCTCGAGGTCAAGGACTGAGGGCTAATTAAAGCCACCTTTATGCGCACCACCTTGCCATGTATGCGTGGAATGCCCCTGCTGGGGGTCCTTCTGCTTGCGGGTTGCGCCAGCACCCCGCCAAGTCAGGTTGAACGGCTACCCGTTCATTATCCTGAAAACTGGACGGCTACGGATGAGACATCCGCTCCTGCCAGTACGGTTACGGAGGCCTGGCTGGAGGATTTCAATAATCCCGAACTCGACGCACTGGTTGCCCAGGCTCTGCATGGGAACCAAGACTTGCAGGCAACGGCGGCCCGTCTCGGAGTGGCTGAAACGGGTGCCGCAATCGCCGGGGCGGACTTGTTCCCGCAGGTCAATGCCGGATTCGGTGGCACCCGGCGCAAAGTGAACTTCGCAGCACAGGGACTGGGTAATATCCCCGGACCGACCAGCACGCAATTCACCAGCTACGACTTGTCTGCTGCCTTCAGCTGGGAGTTGGATGTCTGGGGGCGCGTCCGGAATCGTCAGTCCGCTGCCCTCGCTGATGTACAGGCTGCCGAAGCCGACTTGCGCGGGGCGACTCTCTCCCTCGCCGCCCGCACCGCCGCCGCCTGGTTTGATGCCATTGAAGCCGAACGACAAGCGGAACTGGCCGAAAACACCTACCACAGTTTCAAGACTGCCACCGACACCATCCAACGCCGTTTCGAACGCGGAGTCAGCCCGGCCCTCGATTTACGTCTCAGCCGGGCCCAGACTGCCGCGGCGGAGGCACAGTGGCATGCACGCAGCCAACAGGTGGATGCCAGCAAACGGTCGCTGATGGTTCTGCTCGGTGAATATCCTTCCGCCGATATTAAACTACCCGGTGAACTGCCCTCCTTGTCGGCTACTATCCCGGTTGGACTACCTGCGGAACTGTTGACCCGCAGGCCCGATCTGGTCCGCGCCGAACGGGAACTCGCCGCCGCCGATCAGCGTCTGCTGGAAGCCAAAAAAGCATTTCTCCCTTCGATCAGTCTGACCGGAAACTATGGCACCGCCAGCAACGAGCTGGAAAACCTGCTCAACCGGAATTTTTCCATCTGGAGTCTGGCCGGCAATCTGGTGCAGCCCCTTTTTCAGGGAGGTCGCCTGACGGCGGCCAGGGAACAGGCCCGGTATGTGGTGCAGGAAAAAGTGGCCCGCTACGGGCAGCTTGCGCTTGAGTCGTTCCGTGAAGTGGAGGTGGCCCTCGCTGCGGAAGCCTACCTGCGGCTAGTGGAATCCGCATTGCAGGTGGCAGCGGAGGAAAGCGTCGCGGCCGAACAGACCGCCTGGGATCGCTATCAACGGGGATTGACTGATATCATAACAGTACTTGAAGGCCAACGTCGCGCCTTTGAGGCAAAGAGTGCACTCCTCACTGTCCGCAACGACCTTCTACTCAACCGGCTCAACCTTTACCTCGCACTGGGGGGCTCTTTTGAACACCCGGAAAATAGCGAGGCTGCCTATACCGCCTCGACTGCCCCCCGCTGATCCAAACAGTCCATTCGTCCGGAAATCACTTTTGTCAGTGGCATTTCATTGTACGCTTCCTGCTGGAATTCCGCCTTCAGGCGGTCTTTCGGACGGATAGGGGACCGCCTGAAGCCGGAACTCCAACAGCGAACTGACTCACCAGCTCCCGGCAGAAAAATACCCCTGTTACTTTTGTCTATCCCCTACTTTAGGCTGGCTACTGGCCGGGGACTCGGCATGCTGAGCCGCTTTTCATTTTCCCATGCTACAGCCAACCGACATTAGAAACATTGCCATTATCGCTCACGTTGACCACGGAAAGACCACTCTGGTTGACCAACTTCTGCGCCAAAGCGGAACCTTCCGGGATAACCAGGTGGTAGCCGAATGCGTGATGGACTCCATGGATCTCGAGCGAGAGAAAGGCATCACCATCAAGGCCAAAAATACGGCAGTCCACTGGAAGGACAAGTTGATCAACATCGTGGATACCCCCGGCCACGCCGACTTTGGTGCCGAGGTGGAACGGGTCATGCGCATGGTCGATGGTGTTTTGCTGCTGGTGGATGCCTATGAAGGGCCTCAGGCGCAGACACGTTTCGTTCTGCGCAAAGCACTGCAGGAGGGACTGCGCCCAGTCGTGGTCATCAATAAGATCGACCGTGAAAACAGCGATCCGGCCAAAGTACACGACCAGGTGCTGGAACTTTTTCTTGAACTTGAGGCCTCGGAAGAGCAGTTCAATGCCGCGTTCCTGTACGGCTCGGCCAAGGATGGATACATGGTCAAAGAGCTGGGTGACGACCCCAAGGATTTCACTCCCCTCTTTGAAACCATATTGGACTACGTTCCCCCTCCCATCATTGAGGAGGGCAAGGAATTTCGCATGCTGGTCAGCAACATCGACTGGAGCGACTTTGTCGGACGTATCGCGATCGGTAAAATTCTTTCCGGAACCATCACCAAGGGGGATACTTTCTATGTTGCCGACAAGCAAGGGGGCCGCACCCGCTGCAAAGCCACCAAAGTCTTCGAGTATACCGGCCTGGCCACCAGTGATGCCACCACCGGAGTCGCCGGAAACATTGTCGGTATTTCGGGTTTTGAAGACATTGACATCGGCGACACCCTTATGGCAGGCAGCGATAATGAGCCGCTCCCTTTTGTCACCATTGACCCGCCGACCATTGAGATGCAGTTTGCGGTCAATGACGGCCCTCTGGTTGGCCGCGATGGCAAATTGGTCACGTCACGCCAAATCCGGGAGCGCCTTATAAGGGAGCGGAAGACCAATATTTCCATTCATGTCAGTGACGGTGAAAGTGGAGGACTGTTCAACGTCTCGGCCCGTGGTGCGATGCAAATCGCGGTTCTGGTTGAAACCATGCGACGGGAGGGCTATGAGGTCCTGGTTTCCCGTCCCAGTGTCATCACCCGGAAAAACGAGGCAGGACAGACTGAGGAGCCCTACGAGACCCTCTGGGCGGAAGTCCCGGAAGAATGTGTGGGTGGAGCAATGAGAATCCTCACCGGACGCCGCGGGCGCATTGAAAACATCACGCCGCATAAACTTGGTACGACTATTGAATGTACGATCCCCACTCGCGGAATCATCGGGCTGGAATTTGAACTGGTCAATTTGACCAGCGGACGCGGTGTCCTGTCCCACCTTTTCAAACATTATGGTCCCTATGCCGGAGAGATCACCACCCGCCTGACCGGAACCCTGGTTTCCATCTCGCAGGGGGTCACCACGGCATACACGCTGAATCTGTTGGAGGAACGGGGCAAACTGTTCGTCGGGGCGGGCGAGGAGGTTTATCCGGGGATGATTGTGGGTGAGAATCCCCGGGCCGAAGACCTTCCGGTAAATCCAACCAAGGAAAAGCATCTCAGTAATGTACGCTCGTCCGGAGAAGGCAAAGGCATCCAGCTCAGTCCCCCCACCCGGTTCACACTGGAGAGGGCCATTGAGTATATTGCCGGGGACGAATATGTGGAGGCGACGCCGAAAAATATCCGGCTTCGTAAGAAGATTCTCGATTTTGAGGAGCGCAAACGGGCTAACAAAAAACAGGCAACCTCTGTTTGAGTAAGAGGAAGCTTGCCAGCTCCAGTGGGAACCTGTTCCCTCATTGCCTTTTCCAACGGAGAAAGCGATCATCGGACCATGACAAGTGAGGATAAATTCCGTCAGGAGCGTTTCGCCAGAATCAGACGCGTAAAACGTTTTCTCCGTCCCCTGCCCCGGCGTACGAATATTCATCGCTATCCCTTTTTGAAATGGTTTGCCGCGACCGCCCGTAAACGTTCCTACCTCTGGTCTTTCCGGAAGGAGTATGTCATTCCTGCCATCTATTCCGGGACCATCCTTTCTCTACTACCCCTCTATGGCATCCAAGTGCCACTAGCCTTTGTCGCCTCGCTTGTTTTCCGGGCAAACCTGATGGTTCTCGTTGGGCTGCAATTCATCACCAACCCCCTCACCCTAGGGCCCCTCTATGCGCTTACCTATAAAATCGGTGATCTGGCTCTGGTTTTCTTTGCGACCGAAGATGCAACCATGGATGAGCTGAGCCGTATTACGGAAGAAGTCGAGCATGTTGCTGTAAATGACACGTTTTACAGCAGGATGATATTTATCATCAAGCTCACCGTCAGCGGTGCCATCAAACTCTCGATCGGAGGTGTCATTCTCGGATTTGTCACCGCTTTTTTCCTGAGCCTCATTTACCAACTTGCCCTCAAGGCGGGGCACCAATACAAAATCCATCACCCCAAGCCTGCTGACAAAACCACCGCAACGACCGGAACTGACAAGAATGATGATTGATTCACCCACGAGACAAGCCCGCCCCTCCCTTAACGCATTCTTTCCCCATCGGCGGGGACTCTTCATTCAGGTTCTTTGCCTCTTTCTGTTATCCATGGGCGCTCTTGCCGCACAGCCCAAGGTTCAACTGGGTATTGATGTTCTGGAATCGATGGACTTTCGTCCTTTGCAAGGAAAACGAGTGGGATTACTCACCCACCCCGCCGGGGTAAACCGGAACGGACGTTCGACCATCGATATTTTAAAGCAGAGCCCACGGGTAAATCTTGTCGCCCTCTACGGACCTGAACACGGCATTGACGGTAAAGCCAAGGCAGATGTTTACGTTCCCTCCTCCACGGATCCCCGCACCGGACTGCCTGTGCATTCACTCTATGCCGACACCCGCAAACCAACCCCGGCGATGCTGCGGGGGCTCGATATCATGGTGATCGACTTACAGGACCTGGGTACCCGTAGCTATACTTACATCAGTGCCATGAAGCGCACCATGGAGGCCTGTTTTGAACAGGAAGTCGAGGTCATGGTGCTGGACCGCCCCAATCCACTTGGAGGTTTGAAGGTCGATGGTCCCATGTTGAACAAAGGTCTGGAATCTTATGTTGGTGCTTTTTATGTCCCCTATGTGTATGGCCTTACCATTGGTGAACTGGCCCGGATGACCAAGGTCACACCCGGTTGGATGGAAATTTCCCCGGACAAGCAGCGTAACGGGCGCCTCACCGTCATCCCCATGCGGGGGTGGAGCCGCGACATGCTCTGGCCTGACACGGGCCTGCGGTGGATTCCGACATCTCCGGCGATTCCTGACGTCAGTGCGGCTATGGGTTATCCCATGACGGGTCTCGGCTCCCAGATTGGAGGGTTCCAACACGGTTACGGCACCCGCTTCCCCTTCCGTTTGCTTACTTATCCAGGCAAATCACCCGTGGAAATCGCCCAGGCCCTTAACCAATTCAATATCCCCGGCATTCAACTGCGCCCCATCCGTTTTCAGGACCACAATGGCCAGCAGAGAGAGGGAGCCTACGTTGTCATCACCGACTGGCAACAGGTGCGCCCAACCGAAATCAGTTTTTACATGATGAAGCTGGCCGTTGCCTGGGATAGCCGTGGTAACCCTTTTACCAATGCAGCCTCCGGCTCCGCCCGGCTTTACAACATCCATGTCGGCTCGATGGCGTGGTGGGAGGCAATCACCACTCGCGGAGCTCAAGTACAGGTTGAACCGTTTATCGAGCTATGGCAACGCGAGGCCTTGGCCTTCCAAAGGCAGAGTCAACGTTTTTGGTTATATCAGTAGCCTCTACGCAGCTGCGCGTGGCTCATTCGGGCATAATCGTGACTTCGCCCACGACTTCTTCGCGAACACGGCCCGACTTGAGTTCATAATTCAGGACGGCCCCGTTCAAAATAACCATTCCCTCTTCTCCCCCTCCCCGGTTCGTCACCTTCGAGAATGACTCCCAACGAAGCGGCAGGGTCCTGCCTTGCGGAATCGAAAAAGTGACAAAGCGCCAGCCATCCCAGTCCATGACAACTGGATCCGGTTCAATCAGGTCGCCATCCCCATCTTTGATCACAAAGGAATATTCCTGGCCGGAGCCATCCGCATAGAGCCACAAGGAAAGACTGGAGGGATAACCGAGAATCCCCTCGGCTTCACTGCTGATCGGCCGAACGGCAACGGCCCCACCGTCAGCAGCCAATGAATAAACCAGCATAAGCGCGGGACGCCGTGGATCCGGTAAACGTTTGCCCGGGATATCTTCAACTGCCCGCATATCGACAAAAGAGCCGCCCCCGGAAACATCCGTCTCATAAACCAGGGGACGTCTTTCGGCATCGGTCTGCTCAAATAGACCGACTTCAGCAAATTGAATAGGCTTCGTTTCAGCCAGCGTCCAGGTCTTCCAAACCTCACGGTCCCGTTGGGTGACTATAACCTGCAATGGGAAAGGCAAGGCTTGGTCCACATCCATCGGCAACCGGTAAGTTTTCCGCTCTTCCCGGAGTCCCATTTCAATAGGAAAGCGAAACACATTATTTTCCTCGTCATTGAGTAGATGGATCTCCACCTCACCCTCAAATTTATCCCGGGATGGATTACGAACCTCCAGCATCAGCTCGCCCCTTCGCTGCACCCACAGATTAACCAATAATGGATTCTCCACGCGAATGCTTGTATCGAATGAAATGCCCATCCCTGAAACCGTCGCCTTAATCGGTATGCTGCTCCGGCCGACATCGACTTTCTTGCGGACCGTTGTTTTATCACCGGGACGAAGTGCAATCGGAATCGCATCCTCATCGGCCTGGAACATGAGCAGCTCAGGCAGAGGATTGGTGAAAACCGCCTCAACTACCACTTCCAACGGTCCTTCAACTGTCATGACCGATGGGGGGGCCTCAGCCGAGGCCGTCAGCATAAGATAAGGGTCTGGCTGAGGCGGCGCGTAAAATACGGGTTCCTTTTGAAGCGGAATCCATGCTTGCTCGTCAGTCACCGGAAGTTGATCCAGGCGTTCGCCTCTGAAGGAGAGGACATGCAAATAAGGGTTGCTCACCATAACCGGCACGGAACGCCCTTCCGGTCCCGTTGTCCAGGCAACCAAACGAACGTCCTGACCGTGGCTGAAAAGGAGCAGATGATCATTCTCTCCCGGAACACTGAGCCGCTTATTGAAGCGAAAGCCCTCCAGTGCCCCCCGCATGGCATTCGCTACCACCTCTTCCGGAGGAACCCGTTCCGCTCCGAAAAGCGGGGATCCCACGGCCACAATCAAAAGATAAACCAGATACTTGCGCATAGATAATGTAAAGCACCTACCCCATTAGGCATTCATTGGCAATGAAACTCTGTCCCGAACCAAGCCACGCTCTTACGAGCGCAGCTACGTAGCCGCATTCGTGAGAATGTGGAGCATCCAACCAAGCCACGCTCCTATCACTATCCAAGTGCTCCGCCATTGACATCACGAAACATTCCCCGTTGCCTCTTTGGAGCTGTTCAACAGAAAGACATATCCATGAGTGCCTCAAATCCAAGGGAATCCCACAACGATGAATCCCGTGTACCGGACTACACCCTCCCCCCCGTGCTGGGAGAAGGTGATCAGCAGGTAACCGATGCCAAAGGATGGGAGTCCTCGCGACGGGCCGGAATCCTCAAACTTTTTTCTGAGCATGTTTATGGAGTCACCCCTACCGGCCTCTGGAAGCGGGAGGTCCTGAATAAACGGGTGCTCTCTGACTCTTTGTTTGCCCATGGAGTTCTGGAACAATGGGATATTCGCCTGTCGAGCGAATTGGGCGAGTGCCACAGCCACATCCTGGTCGCGGTGCCTCACGGAGACGGTCCGTTCCCCGCTTTCTGTGGACTCAATTTTCATGGAAACCAAACCGCTCACCCCTCCCCTCTGATCCCCATCAGTCAGGCTTGGGTCAGGAACCGGGAAGACTGGGGTGTGACTGGCAACAAGGCCGGTGAATCCACCCGTGGCGTCAGTACCGAACGCTGGCCCTTCGATGAAATCATGAGACGCGGCTATGCCGTGGCGACCGCCCATTGTGCGGATTTTGCCCCTGATGGTCCGGAGCATTTCAAGGATGCGGTTTACCGTTTATTCACCCGCAACATGACATCCGAGGACAATACCTGGGGGGCTGTTGGAATGTGGGCCTGGGGCCTGTCACGCATAGGTGAATCTTTGATGGAAGACCCGCGTATTGACGAAAAACGAATTGGCGTCACGGGCCACTCGCGCTTGGGGAAAGCGGCACTCTGGTCCGGAGCGCAGGATACGCGTTTCAGCATGGTGATTTCCAACGACTCCGGTTGTGTGGGAGCAGCCCTTTCACGGCGACAGTTCGGCGAAACGGTCGCGCTTATCAATAAAGCATTTCCGCACTGGTTCTGCCCCCGTTTTCACGGTTACGGTGACCTTGAGGAACAACTGCCGGTGGACCAACACATGTTGATGGCTCTCGTGGCCCCCCGTGTACTTCATGTTTCCAGTGCGGCGGAAGACCTGTGGGCAGACCCAAGGGGAGAATTTTTGTCAGCCAAACATGCCGTACCCGTGTACGAACTTCTCGGCATGAACGACACCGCTGACTTCAGCCGTTTTCCGGAGGAGGACGGTTTCCTTCAAGGCCGCCTCGCCTACCATATCCGTCCGGGCAAGCACAATGTCACCCTGCTCGACTGGACCCGGCACCTGGACACCGCCGACCGGTTTATGGGTTGAAGCCTATTTGGTCCTGCTATGTTGCGGTGAGGAAATAACCGCGCTGTTTCTCCGAGATGGGCATGTTGAGCCGTTCCATAACGGCCAGCATGTCTTCCCAGATTTCCCGCTTGGTTTTGTTGGTGTTGTTGTGCAGGAGGTAGGAAGGGTGATAGGTCAGAATGACGGGGATGTCGTTAAACGCCTGCCACTGTCCGCGCATGGCCCGCATGCGGATTTGACCGTGTTTTTCCAGAAGACCTTCGGCTGCAGTTACGCCAAGGGCAACGATCACTTCGGGCCGGACAATGTCCACCTGCGCTTTCAAGTAGGGCAGGCAAAAGTTCATTTCAACCGGAGCCGGTTTGCGATTGCCAAAGGGCTTATCGTGTTCGGGGCGCCAGTTGAGGATGTTGCCGATATAGACCTCTTCCCGCTTTAGACCCATGGCCTGAATGATCCGGTTGAGGGTCTGGCCTGCGGCCCCGACAAAAGGTTCTCCCTGTTCAGCCTCATCGGCCCCCGGGGCTTCACCACAGAAAAAGATCCTGGCATCCAGATTGCCCACACCAAAGACGACTTGTTTGCCAGGCTCCACATGCTCACGGCAGACCGGGCATTGCAACACCCTATCGCGCAACCATTGCCAGCGGGTAGCCTTGTCGCCATCAGGTAATTCAAAGGGCTGCGGATCCGGGATCGGCGCTACCCCGTCCGGCAAACCTTGCGACGGAGCCGCCTTTTTAGGGGTCCGGGCAGCCTTGGTGGCCACTTCCACGGAAGCTTCTTCACCCTCATCGGAAGCAGGGCTGGAATCTCTCGATGCCAGGGAAGGCTCATCCTGCGGAGTTGCCTGCATTTCGCTTGCGACCGACTCAATGGAAAGCACGGGAGCCCTTTCCCGTAACTGCTCAAAGGTGCTGTCTTCCCAATAGATCGTCTGCGCTCCCTCATCCCGAAGGCGCTTGAGTTCGTCTATGACGGCTTCCAGTTGTGCCCGCATCGTCATAAAGTCAGTTCACCTTTAAATCAAAAGGGGCAAAGATCTCCTGCCCGTCCAGTTTGACTTGGGTCCAGAGGCGGTAGGCACCGGGTTGATTGGTGTTGAAAGCAAAGGCCAGCTCCGGAACCGGATTGCGCTCCCGCCCGGTGAACTTCGGATGCAGGTGGGCAAAACCATTCAGCTGTTCATCGAACGCGACAACGTGCGCCAGCGAACCCATCACCGCTTGCAGTTCGACGGGATCATCGGAACCCTCGCGATAAACCCTGAGCGTAAGTCCGTTCTCTTGGTTGACTCTTAAGTCGCCCCCGGTGCTGTTCAGTTCGAAACGGTATTCCCCTATCCTCTGTTTACTGACGACATCCAGATGGGCGGCACGAGGTGCACCGGCCACATCGATTTCCCCGGTCGCGATGACCGTTCGCGGTGTCCGCACCGGAACCATTTCGGCAAAAAGCCGGTAAGTCCCGCCGTGTTTCGGGGTAAAGGAAAACTGCCACTCCCCGGTCAGCCCAACCGGTTCGGGATGGATGTGGTGATAATCACCCAACGACGGATCCACAATCAGGACATGAAGCCGCTCGGTATGGGTGACTACCAAATCGTGCGGTAAAAGTAGTTTGCCCGAAGGGGTGGTCAGACGGAGGGAAAATAGGCTCTCTTTTCCGGCCTCCGGGGTCCCATCCGTCGCAAGCGCAAGCGTCACGGAAAACCGGAGTTGGGTCAGATCCAAAAACATGGGGCCTTCGGAACCACAGAATTCGAGACCATCAGCAGTCACTTCAGGGGCCTGATAATGAAGAAATGAGCAGTTGACCTGAGGGATGGAACGCAGTCCGGCATAGCCCAGAGCACAGATTCCTGTGATAGCGGCGATTTGTAGGATCAACTTCATAGACATCTCTCAGCTTGAGCAAAAATCAGTTTCCGGCCAGCGTTTTCAGCCGTTCAATAAAATCATCCGGAGTCCAGATGCTACCTTCACGCCGGAACGCAATGCGCCCGGTGCCATCTACAAGAATCGTGGCCATCGTGTGGTTCAGAGTACCATCCTCCTCCATGACCAGAATACCAAAATGACGCATCAGGTCCTGGATGGTCTGAGGATCCCCGGTCAGCAAAGTGAAGTTGTCGAAGTCCATTCCCCTTCCCTTGCCGTAATCATAGAGCACACCCGGGGTGTCGTAATCCGGATCAAAGGAGACGGTGACCAGTTCAAAGCGAGTCACCCCGGCCTCCTTCGCTTTCTGCTGTAGCTGGACCATGCGCATGGTCGAGGCCGGGCACATGGTAGACACCATGCAACGGGTAAAAATAAAATTAACGACCAGATTTTTTCCCCGAAACGTATCGCGACGAACGAGTTCCCCATGCTGATTATAGAGTGCGAAATCCGGAATCCGGTCCCCCACCGCCTTGTAGGCTCGCCGCCCCTGGGTAACCGTTTCGCGGTGAAGCCGGCGGTTGACATCCCCGGCAATTGTTTCGGTCTGAAGATCCGCCGGCCAGACCAGGGCCACAGGACTATCATCCGAGAAATTTTTGGCCAAGCTCAACTTCACCCGTTGGCCCTCATAACCGATAGCGATATCACCGGGAAAGACCGGGTAAACCGCTTCCTCCCCGCTGTCCTCCAACTGAAGCGTTAACTGGTTTCGCTCCGCATCTGCAGCCGTCACGGTACCGTAAATCCCCTTTTCCTCTCCATGGGATGAGGACGCTCCCAATATGCAAGCCAGCACAAGGTAGCCCCATTTTTTCAATTTATTCATCCTTACCCTTTGCCCCTGGTTGCCGATAATTTAAACTTTTCCCTTGTTCAAGCTGCACTAATGAGCAACTTTAGCCACTTTTCAACTTTAACAGAGAATGCATTGGGTCAACCGCAATTCCAGCTATAAACGCGGTTTATTTCTTTTCACCGTGTTTGCGATGGCGTGGGCAACACTGTTGCTTTATGCTGGGGCCTACACCACCAGCATCGAGGCCGGGATGGCTTTTCTTGACTGGCCGCTTTCCAATTCTTCGGTCAATCCGGACGGTTGGCTGACGGACCGCGACATGCGGGCGGAACACAGCCACCGTCTGCTTGGGGCAAAACTCGGGCTGCTTTCGATCATCATGGTTGGCTGGATCTGGTTGCGTGAATCCCGCCGGAGTGTCCGTCTCCTCAGTGTCGCCTTGCTCGCAATGGTTATTTTGCAGGGTTTGCTGGGAGGATTGCGGGTGCTTTACGACCAGTTGAACACAGGCTGGGATCATAATATGGTGGCCCAGACCTTCGCCGTATTGCATGCCTGCGGGGCACAAATCACGGTATGCATGTTAGCCACTCTGGCCGTGATGACCTCACGTGCCTGGATTGAGCGGGAGGCGGGGCTTTCGGCACCTGCGAGCCGAAGCGTACAAATCTGGGGGCTGATAGCGGTGGGATCAATCTTTATACAGATCCTGATCGGAGCGATCATGCGGCATGCCGGAGCTGGGTTGGCTATTCCGACATTTCCCTTTCTCCCCGACGGCTCGCTTTTCCCAACCTACTGGAGTTTCCCCGTGACGGTTCACTGGTTGCACCGGGCGGGGGCCGTTATTGTGGTGGCCGCCCTGCTCGTGTTCACCGGAAAACTCCTTGGAAACCGAAATACAAGAGCCCCCTTTGGTTGGCTGGTTTATCTGGTCCTCTTTCTGCTCACCTTTCAGATCTTTCTCGGCGCAGCCACCATCTGGACGCAAAAGAATCCGGTCATGGCATCCACCCACATGCTGGTTGGAGCCTTTCTGCTTGCAACCACCTGGATGTTGACTTTCCTCACCTTCCGCTTGTCCCGTCAACCCCTCACGGTAAACGAGCCACTAAGGCAGGTTGGAAATTTGACCCGCCCCGAGTCACTCGCCAAGATATGAATCAAGGAAACACAGCTCAACGCGTCACAATGACATCCCCTATGACCTCGGCATGGGCCAATATGGCCGCCCAAATGGCAGTGATCCGGGAGTACTATGAACTGACGAAGCCAAGGCTAAGTTTTCTTTCGGTTATCACCGCCATGGTCGGCTATCTGGCAGCGAATCATGATCGCAGTTTTTCGGTGTTGTTTTCACTTTTTATCGGCACCTGCCTGACTGCCGGGGCTGCGGGAACCTTGAACCAATGGCTGGAGCGCGAGGTGGATCGGCGCATGGTACGTACGCAGAACCGACCGATTCCCGGCGGACATGTATCACCCGGGGCAGCGCTGCTTTACGGCTTGGTCCTCGCTATCGTCGGGCTGGGAATTCTTTGGGTTGGAACCAACCCGCTGGCCACCGTGCTGACTTTGGCAACACTGATTTCCTACATCCTGATTTACACCCCGCTGAAGCAAAAGACCCGCTGGTGTACACTGATCGGGGCAATCCCCGGAGCCCTGCCCCCTCTGGTTGGCTGGGCGGCGGCAGAAGGTTCGATTGCCATCATGGGATGGATTCTTTTCGGCATCCTCTTCACATGGCAAATTCCCCACTTCATGGCGATTGCCTGGACTTACCGGGATGACTACCGTCGGGGGGGATTCCAGATGGCCACAGTCGTGGAACCAAGCGGACGTTCCGCCGGGCTCGAGTCCTTTATTCACACCGCACTCCTGCTGGTGCTTAGTCTCTTGCCCGGCTTTCTTGGTTATACCACCTTTTACCTTTACCAGCCGGTGGCGGCTCTGGCCGGTGGATATTACCTCTATTGTGCCTACACCTTCTGGGTCAGGGCAGACAAGGACCAGCCGGCCAAGCGTCTCTTCTACGCTTCCATCAGTTATTTACCCCTGCTTTTGGCGGTACTGGTTCTCGACCGCTGGCTGCTCGCCTGAAGACGATGAGTATCGACGCCCTCATCCACTGGCTACCATCGGTTAACGCCAGCCTCAACGGACTCGCGACTCTTTTTCTGACTGCCGGATTTATTTTGATCAAACGGGATCCGTTGGGCAACAGGAACGCTCACCGTGCATGCATGTTGGGGGCTTTCGGCATCTCCGTGGTTTTCCTTGTTTTCTACGTCCTGCACAAAAGCTTGAGGGCATCCGCTGGTGACGCGGTCAACACTGCATTCAGTGGCGAAGGCATCTGGGCCTGGATTTATTATCCGATGCTGTTGACCCATGTCGTACTCGCTATGGTGATCGTACCTCTGATTCTGATTACGCTGACATTCGCTTTTCAGGGAAATTACACCCGGCACCAGCGCTGGGCAAGATGGACCTTTCCGCTCTGGTACTATGTGAGTATAACAGGGGTACTGGTGTACTTCTTCCTCTACCACTGGTTCCCACCGGCAGAAGGTGGAGTGTAGGCGGGTTTGTGATCCAGTCACGGAGGCGGCGTGACCTCACGCCGCTTTGAAAGCTGGCTCGGGGGTGGGTCACCCCCACTCCTTGGGTTGGTAAGCACACGCTCAAGGGCCGGCCCTGCGCCATTCATCTCCATTTTCCCAGAGCAGGCGATCGGCCGCCAAAGGGCCCCAAGAGCCGGAGACATAGGACTCCAGCCCGCGATGGCCACACTCATTCCAGTGGTTGAGGATAGGAGTATATAGTTTCCACGAGGTTTCGGTTTCATCACCCCGGATAAACAGTGTACTGTCCCCGACCATCGCATCAAGAATGAGGCGTTCGTAGGCCTCCGGGGTATTGGAGCCGAAAGTAGTGGCGTAGCGGAAGTGCATTTTGACCGGTTGAGTCCGCGTTTCGAGGCCCGGTATCTTGGAGTTTACCAGCAGCGTGGTTCCCTCGTCCGGTTGGATCTGAATCACCAGCGTATTCGGAGCCAGATCGAAACGTTTGGTATCCGAAAAAAGGATGCCCGGGGGACGTTTGAACTGGATCGCGATTTCGGAAACCCTGCGGGCCAGACGTTTGCCGCTGCGAAGGTAAAAAGGAACCCCCTGCCAGCGCCAGTTGTTGATCGAGAAACGCAATGCCGCAAAGGTCTCGGTTATCGAATTTCCGGGAATATCCGCTTCATCCAGGTAGCCCGGAACCTTGTCGCCATCAATCAAACCACTGCTGTATTGGGCCCGGACGGCATCCCCGCCCTGGGGGTCCAGATTCAACGGCTGGATGGCCTTCAACAGCTTGACCTTCTCATCACGGATATCCTCAGCCCCAAGCGAAACCGGAGGCTCCATCGCCACCAATGAAAGGAGCTGCATGGTATGATTCTGCAGCATGTCGCGAGTGGCACCACTGCTGTCGTAATAACCCCCACGGCTTCCAACCCCAAGGCTTTCCGCCACCGTAATCTGGACGCATTTCACATAGTTGCGATTCCAGAGCGGCTCAAAGATGGAATTGGCAAAGCGTTGCACCAAGAGATCCTGAACCGTTTCCTTTCCGAGATAGTGGTCGATCCGATAGACCTGCCGCTCGTCAAACTGCTGAGTGATGATCTGATTCAGTTCCCGTGCCGTATCCAAGTCGCGACCAAAAGGCTTTTCGATGATAACCTTGGAGGCGAGGGGGGTACCTTCATGACAGTGGGACAATCCGCTCGAACCGAGGTTTTCCAGAATCGGTTTAAAAACAGTCGGCGGAGTCGAGATGTAAAAAAGCCGCTGCAGGTCGCGTCCGGCCTTTTTTTCAATTTCATCACACTGCTTCGCCAGAGATTTGTAGGCCGCCGCTTCGTCATAGCCACCGGCATGGTAAAAAATATTGTTGCGGATGTGGTCCCAGATATCCTTGTGCAGCGGACGCCGGGAAAAGCGACTGATGTCCTCCTCAGACTGTTTACGAAATTCGTCATCCGAGATGGGCTTACGACCAAATCCGATAAGGTAGAAATTCGAAGGCAACAGATTGTCCACACCCAGGTTATAGAGGGCAGGAACCAGTTTCCGTTTGGTCAGATCGCCAGAGGCTCCGAAAATGACAATAATGGTAGGGGGTGCCCCCCGGTGTTTGCTCAGTCCCTCTAAAAAAGGGTGACGTTCTTGGTCGGCCATAAATCAGTATCGGTCGCAGTGAAAGAATTTTGGAAAAAGCGGAATGTTAGGGTAATGGCTAATAGTAAATTTTCCGCTTTGGCAAAACCTTACTTCCACAATGTCAAAACGGAAAGTCGCGGGAGGGTGCTTCAGCGAACGAAGATAGGCTTTGCAGGTGGTCAGCAGCACACGTTTCTTCTTTTTTGTCACGCTGAAGTAACCTGAAATCAAGGCTCCTTTCGGACGTGTCTTCACTTCGACAAAGACAAGGACTTCGCCCTCCATGCAAACAAGGTCCAACTCCCCGGGATGGGCCTTCCAATTGCGGGCTAGCACACGCATCCCTTTTTCCCTGTGCAGGTATTCCGCACACCGGGCCTCCCCCCACTCCCCCAGTTTACGACTGTCCCCGACTGGTACCGGTTCCATCCGTTTGCTCCATAATTCCATCCACAGCATCCTAAGCAAACTGACGGTTCACTCCGTGAAATCAACGACAATATCATAAAATGATCCGATTCGGACAAAAAGATCGCACTTGGAAAAATAATCACTTTTCCGTTTGCGCTGACGTGCCATCGGCCCTAATTGTCAGACAATCTTACAATTTTCACGCCTACTAAGACCAAAATATGGATTTCCTCGATCAGAATCACCGCGAAAAAGCACGTCACTATATTCCTGCCAGCCAGGAAGATATAAGCGCCATGTTGAAGACCAGCGGGCTGTCTTCGCTCAAGGAGCTTTTTAAACACATCCCCTCCCCCGTCCTGTTTGCCGATGGGCCTGAGGTACCTGCGGAATTGGATTATTCCCAGGCGGCTGCCCGTCTGCAGGGGCTCGCCGACAAAAATCATGCCTTGCCCTCTTTTCTGGGGGATGCCCTCCCGGATTTCAGTGTGCATGAAATCGTTCCTTTTGTCAGCGGCATCCGCAATCTGACAACGGCCTATACCCCCTACCAACCGGAACGCAGCCAAGGTACACTGATCACCCATTGGATTTACCAATGCGTACTGTCCCAACTCACCGGCTTCGAGGCCATCAACAGTTCGCTCTATGACCGTTCGACCGCCTTGTTTGAGGCGTTCTGCACCGCAGTCCGGCTGGGCGGAAAGGACGCCAACACCCTTCTCGTCACCGCAGGCCTTTTCCCACAGGATCTGGAGGTTCTTCGCACCTTGATTGCCGATACCGAACTTGAGTTGGTGGAAGTCCCCCTTAGCGTCACGACCGGCAAGACCGATGTGGAGACGCTTCGACAAAAGGCTGAAGAACTCGGACCCAAGTTAGCCGCGCTGGCCTTTCCGCAAATCAACCATCTCGGGCTACTGGAAGATGTCGATGCGTTGACCGACCTTGCCGCAAAAACAGAGGTGCCCAGTATAGCTGTGATTGATCCACTCCTCCTTGCCTCCGGAGGTTTGAAAGCCCCGGTGGATTTCGGGAAGCATGGAGCGACCATTATTGTCGGTGAAGGCCAGCACCTTGCGATTGGCCCGAACTTTGGCGGTCCGGGTCTGGGCATTTTCGGGGTGCGGCTGAATGATGAAACCAAAAATCATGTGCGGGCGACCCCCGGACGATTTGTCGGCAAGGCACTGGATGAAAAAGGCCGTGACTGCCGGGTCATGGTGATGTCCACACGAGAGCAGCATATCCGCAAGGACAAGGCGACCTCCAACATCTGCTCCAACCAGGCCTTTCTGGCCTCCATCGCCGGAGCTGCAGTCCTGGCCCGCGGTGAAAGCGGAATGCGGCATCTGGTCGAGAGTGCCCGCCAGAATGCGCTTAACTTCCTCAAGCAGGCAAAAGTGAAGTTGGCCTTCCCCGATCAGGCATTTTTCAATGAAATCGTGGTTGAGGTTGATGACGTGGATGCCCTGTTGCAGCGAGGCCGCGAAAGCGGAATCCTGGCCGGAGTGGAGGTCACGGACCGGCTCCCGGAAAAACAGGGCAAGCTCCTGAAAATCTCCTTCTCAGACCAGCAATCCCCGGAAGTCATCCGGAAGCTGGCCTCCTTATTTTCTGCTGGCAGTACCGCTGCTCCAGCGATCCCGGAAGGACTGTTGCGCTCCCGCCCTGTCGAACTGCCGGAATTCGGCCTCGCCGAATTGAAGGACTATTACCGCCGCCTGGGTGAACTCAACGTGAGCCCCGATGATGGCTGCTATCCGCTGGGCTCCTGCACGATGAAATACAACCCGTACCTGAACGACTGGGCGGCCAATCTGGACGGATTCACCCGAATTCACCCGCAGGCCCCGGCAGAGGATGCACAGGGCAGTCTGGAACTGCTCTATGAAATTCAGGAATGGTTCAAGGGGATCACCGGACTGGCCGGGGTCACCACACAGCCGGTGGCCGGTGCCCAAGGGGAACTGGTCGGACTGAAACTGTTTCAAGCCTACCACCGCAACCGGGGTGACACCCGGCGCGACGTGGTACTGATCCCGCGCAGTGCGCATGGGACCAATTTTGCCACCGCATCGATGGCCGGATTTGTCAGCCGCACCGTAGAAGGACGCAAAGCCGGTATCGTTCTTTTGAATGATGATCCCCACACCGGACGCATTGATCTGACCGACTTTGAGAAAAAACTGGCCGAAGTCGGTGATCATCTCTGCGGAGTGATGATCACAAATCCGAATACCTGCGGGCTTTTTGAAACGGATTTCAAGCAGATCGCGGACAAGGTACACGCCGCCGGAGGACTCGTTTATATGGACGGGGCCAACATGAATGCGATCGCCGGTTGGGTAAATCTCAACGAACTGGGTGTGGATGCGGTTCACAACAACCTGCATAAAACCTGGACCATTCCGCATGGTGGCGGGGGCCCCGGCGATGCCATTGTTGCAGTCAGCGAAAAACTGGTCGATTTCCTGCCGGGGCACCAAGTGGTTAAGGATGGCGATTTCTTCCGTCCGGTGAAAATGCCGCACAGTATCGGGTCCTTTCACCGTCACTGGGGTAACTTTGCCCACAAGATCCGCTGCTATGCCTATTTGCTCCGTCTGGGCCGGGAAGGCATTCCGCGTATGTCCGCAATGGCGGTGCTTTCTTCCCGTTATCTCTTTGCAAAACTGAAAACACGTTATCCCTCTCTTCCCGCCGGTGCGGTAAATGAACCCCGTATGCATGAGTTTATCCTGACCCTTTCTCCGGAAGACTTTGCCCGTTTGGCAGAAGCGGGAGTGCCCAAAGCACTGGCAATCACACGGGTAGGCAAACTCTTCCTCGATTTCGGTTTCCATGCCCCCACCGTGGCCTGGCCGGAAACCTTTGGCCTGATGATCGAGCCGACGGAAAGCTACACCCGGGCGGAGCTGGATCGTTTTGCGGAGGCTGTCCTCAAGATCAAGGACATCATCGAACAGTCACCCGAAGCCTTGAACACCACGCCGCACTTCACTCCGGTTGACCGGGTGGATGAAGTGGCAGCCAACCGTGCACTGGTGCTCTGTGAAAAGCTCGAAGTATTGCCCGCACTGAATGATAATCGCCTGTCACCCGCCGAACTCGCACGCATGCCTTTGGATGCCATCAGGGAACGTATTCAAGACGCCATGCCAAGGGTGGTTTAACGGGATTCGATATGCCGGCTGCGTAGTCGTACTGAACCTGTTGGAAATGCGTGCCTTTCAATCACGCTCGGTTTCAAGGTCTGGAATGTGGTTGAACGCGATCCGCATCGGGGCCTCCTTCATCGCATGGTGTCCTCCGGCATAGTAGAGCGTTCGCGCACCATAGCGAAGATTCAAACTGTCAATGGTTCTGCTGAGGGCCTCCAGTCGCCGGTCTTTCTCCACCGTAAAAAGAGAGGGGGTGTATTGGCTTGCCGGGAGAAGGTCCCCCAACACGAGCGAAACCTTCAAGGGGTCAACCTGTTTGGGCAGACTGCCCCACAAATCCCGCAACACCTCCAGAAAAAAGGGCGTATCCCGGGTCGGTGAAAAGGTAGTTATACTCGCGCGCGTAAGCAATTGTGAAATTTATTTATCGCAATTATCATTATTT
>CAZCJJ010000022.1:0-31462 GCA_964499045.1 uncultured Opitutales bacterium
GGCAAGCAAGGCCGTTTCCGTCAGAACCTTCTCGGGAAGCGGGTCGACTACTCTGGCCGCTCTGTCATTGTTATCGGGCCTGAACTGAAACTGCATCAGTGCGGTTTGCCGAAGAAAATGGCACTGGTTCTTTTTGAACCCTTTATCATCCGTCGCCTCAAGGAGCTTGGTTTCGTCCATACCGTCAGGGGTGCCCGCAAGATGATTGAAAAGCGTTCTCCGGAGGTTTGGGATATTCTAGAGGAAGTAACGAAAGGCCATCCTGTTCTCCTCAATCGTGCGCCGACCCTCCACCGCCTCTCGATCCAGGCCTTTGAGCCGATTCTGATTGAAGGGGATGCCATCCGCCTGCACCCCCTCGTTTGTACCGCCTACAATGCGGACTTCGACGGTGACCAGATGGCGGTGCACGTACCGCTGTCGCTGGAAGCGATCATGGAGTGTAAACTCCTCATGCTTTCCACTCACAATATCTTCTCCCCCTCCAGTGGTAAGCCGATTCTGACTCCGTCTCAGGACGTGGTTCTCGGCAGCTATTACCTCACTGTTGAGCCGAAGAAAAAACTGGCCAAGGATGCCCGGCTGCCCTTCATGTCGGATTATGCGGAAGTTACTCTCGCGGAAGCAACCTGCGAGGAGTTCGGCCTGCATACCTGGATTGAGTTTGCCAACCCGGATTACGGCAAGGAAACCCTCTATGGCAACAAGGACAAGAAGCGAATCCGCACCACGATCGGGCGGGTACTTTTTTCCCATATCTGGCCGGAGGAGATGGGCTTCATCAACATGCCTGTTTCGAAAGGTAAACTTGGCGACTTGATTTTGAATTCCTACAAGTCCGTTGGTAAGGAACGTGTTGTCCCTGTGCTGGATGAGCTGAAGGAACTGGGCTTCAAAATTGCAACCCGCGCCGGTATTTCCGTAGGTATCGGTGATATGGTGATCCCGGATCAGAAACAGGGGATCATCAAGGATGCCCGTCGTAAAATCGATGAGGTCGAAGCCCAGTACCGGAAGGGGATTATCACCACAGGTGAGCGCTATAACAAGATCATTGATATCTGGACCAGTGCCACAGATGACATTGCCTCACATGTCTATACCCATCTGCAGGAAAACCAGGGAAGCGATACGGTTAACCCGGTCTATCTCATGATGGACTCTGGTGCGCGCGGTAATCGCCAGCAGGTCCGCCAGCTTTGCGGTACCCGTGGTCTGATGGCTAAACCGAGTGGCGATATTATTGAGCGTCCGATTCTTTCCTCCTTCCGCGAGGGATTGTCTGTTCTTGAATACTTCCTGTCGACCCACGGTGCCCGTAAGGGATTGGCCGATACCGCGTTGAAAACCGCGGACGCCGGTTACCTTACCCGTAAGCTTTGTGATGTCGCCATGGATTGTATCATCACTGAAGAGGATGATGGCAACCGGGACGGCATCTGGAAGATGGCTATTTACGAGGGCGACGATGAAATCGTCAGCCTCATGGACCGTATTGTCGGCCGTTGTCCGAGCGAGGATGTACGCAATCCTTTGGATCCGGACGAAATCATTGTCGGCAATGGCCAGATCATCACTGAAGAAGCCGCGCGCAAGATTGTCGATGTTGGTATTGAGCGGATCAAGGTCATGAGCCCACTCACCCACATGAAGAAGAGTGGCATTCCGGCAAAATCCTACGGGATTGACCCTTCGACCGGCCGACTCGTTCAACCGGGTACTGCCGTGGGTATCATTGCTGCTCAATCCATCGGTGAGCCGGGTACTCAGCTTACCATGCGTACCTTCCACATCGGTGGTGTTGCGGCCGCGCTCTTTAAGAATCCCCAGATTCAGGTCCGCGCGGGAGGCCGCGTCAGCTACAAGGGACTGCGTCTGGTACAGACCGCCGAGGGTGGCAGTATTGTCCTCAATAAAACCGGTAGCGTCCATATTCTGGATGAGGAAGACCATGTTCTTGAAGAGTACAACATGGTGGCGGGGGCACTCCTTACCGTTCCCGATGGTGGGGAAATTGCGAAGGGTGAAGTTCTTGCGATGTGGGACCCCCACAATATCCCCATCATTTCGGAAAAAGCCGGCTTGGTTTCATTCCGTGAAATGATCCCCGGGGTAACCATCAAACGCGAACTGGATGAGTCCACCGGCCGCATCGGTACTATTATTATCGAACATAAGGAAGACCTTAATCCGCAGATCGAAATTAAGGATCAAACGGGTAAAGTCATTGCAACTTACGCGATTCCGACGGGAGCGCAGATTGTGGTGGCCGATGGTGATGAAATTGCACCGGGGGCTCTCCTGGCCAAAACTCCACGTCAGGCTTCCAAAACTCAGGACATCACAGGGGGGCTTCCCCGGGTGGCCGAGCTCTTCGAGGCACGCCGTCCCAAAGAGGCCAGTGAAATGGCTAAAATCGACGGCGTGGTCAGCCTTAACGGAACAGTCCGCGGCAAAAAACGCTTGATCGTCCGTGATGAAGAAACCGGGCAGGAGGAGGAGCACCTCATCCCGCACGGTAAACACATCATTGTTCAGATCGGAGATATTGTCCACAAGGGGCAGCACATGACTGAAGGGGCCGCCGATCCGCATGAGACACTCGAAATTCTGGGACCCAATGCGGTTCAAGAATACCTCCTGTCGGAAATCCAGAAAGTCTACCGCCTGCAAGGGGTGACGATCAATGACAAGCATATCGAATTGATTATCAGCCGCATGCTCCGCAAAGTCCGGATTACGGATCCCGGTGACAGTGATTTCTTCTGGGGCGAACAGGTCGATAAGTCCGACTTCCTGTCCTCCAATGAAAGGATCATTGAAGCAGGGGGGATGCCGGCGGAAGGGGAGCCGATTTTACTCGGTATCACCAAGGCCTCTCTTGAAACAGAATCCTTCATTTCCGCTGCCTCCTTCCAAGAGACCACTCGTGTGCTGACGGATGCGTCAACACTGGGTAAGATTGATACACTCAGCGGGTTTAAGGAAAATGTCATCATGGGACACCTCATCCCAGCAGGAACCGGCCTCCCAACCTATCGCCGCCTGAGAATCAACACCTTGGGAGGAATCATTGACGACAGCAAACTGGTCCCTCCTCCCGAGGAGGAAGAAACCCGGCAAGAGGTTTGATTCGTCTTACAGACAGGCTTTCAACGGCATTCCTGCTAGGGAATGCCGTTTTTTTGATAAAAGCATACTTTTAAGAAAAATTCTGCTTGCATCCGATCTTTTCGATTCTAGTCTCCCACGTCTTTCCCTGAATTCCGCAGGTTCAGGACATTTATCCTGTGACCCGCGGAATTGTTGTTTTTAACTTCGTAAATCAGGTCCATGCCTACCATTAATCAACTCGTCCGGAAACCTCGGACCATTCAGAAGTCAAAGTCGAAATCACCGGCTCTGTCCAATAATCCTTTTCGCCGGGGCGTTTGCGTCCAGGTGATGACCCGGACGCCGAAGAAGCCGAATTCCGCTATCCGTAAGGTGGCCAAGGTTCGCCTCACCAACGGATTTGAAGTCATTGCCTACATCCCGGATGAAGGTCATAACCTTCAGGAGCACTCGGTTGTGCTGCTGCGCGGTGGGCGCGTCAAGGACTTGCCCGGTGTCCGTTATCACATCGTTCGTGGAACACTTGACTGCCAAGGAGTGGAAAAACGCCGCCGCAGTCGTTCCAAATACGGTGTCAAACGCCCGAAGGTCAAAAGCTAACTTTTTTTCTCTTATTCATGTCACGTCGTAGAAAAGCAACCAAACGGGTCACTATTCCTGACCCACGCTACAACAGCCCGCTGGTTAGCGGCCTGGTTAATCTCGTCATGCAGCGCGGGAAGAAATCACTGGCCCAGCGCATCGTTTACGGCTCGTTTGAGCGTGTTTCCGAGAAACTGGAAAAAGGGGATCCGGTGGATCTTCTGCTCGGAGCCCTCGAAAATGCCCGTCCGAAGCTGGAAGTGAAAAGCCGCCGTGTGGGTGGTGCGACTTATCAGGTACCGGTTGAAATTCCCTATGAGCGTCAGCAGAGTCTGGCTTTCCGCTGGATGGTCAATGCTGCCAAAAGCCGGAAAGGTCTTCCCATGCGCGAGGCTTTGGCTCTTGAGATCATTGATGCCTACAATAATACCGGCACCGTTGTAAAGAAGAAGGAGGAAACCCACAAAATGGCCCAGGCCAATCGTGCGTTTGCCCACCTTCGCTGGTAATCCAAGTTTATATACGCACAAAGTCTATCTGCAATGTCTTCCACAACTGAATTTTCCACGGCCAACTCCAAAAGCCGTAAATATCCTCTGGAATATACCCGGAATATCGGGATTGCCGCGCACATCGATGCCGGTAAAACCACCACGACTGAACGTGTGCTGTTCTACAGCGGTGTTGTTCATAAAGTAGGTGAGGTCCATGAGGGGACGGCTGTAACCGATTGGATGGAGCAGGAGCGTGAGCGGGGTATTACCATCACAGCAGCGGCTATTTCCTGCAATTGGACAACCAAAGAAGGCCCATACAAGGGCATTGAGCAGCAAATCAATATCATTGATACTCCCGGACACGTGGACTTTACCGCTGAGGTGGAGCGCTCGTTGCGCGTACTGGACGGCGCTGTCGCGGTGTTCTGTGGTGTGGCCGGCGTCCAGCCGCAGTCCGAAACAGTCTGGCGCCAGATGGACAAGTATCATGTTCCCCGCATGGCTTTCATCAACAAGATGGACCGTACGGGTGCCGATTTTTACAACGCGGTTGAAACCGTGAAGAGTAAACTCAAGGGCAATGCCCACCCGATTTTTATCCCAATCGGTGCCGAGGAAAATCTGTCCGGCCTTATTGATTTGGTCGAAATGCGTGCCGCCGTTTACGACAGTTCCGACCCCAGCGGTGTTAAATTTGAGTGGACGGATATTCCGGCCGACATGCAGGAAAAAGCCGAGGAATACCGTGAATCTCTGGTTGAAGCTTTGGCCGATTTTGATGACGATCTTGCCGCGAAGTACCTCGAAGGTGAAACTGTCACCTCAGCTGAAGTACGCGCTGCGATCCGTAAAGCAACCCTGACCCTCAATTTTGTCCCCGTCATTCCGGGTTCCGCATTCAAGAACAAAGGGGTACAGATGTTGATGGATGCCGTGGTGGATTACCTGCCCAGTCCCATTGATGTCCCTGCGATGAAGGCCTACGATGATGACGAAAACGAATTTCTCATCAAGGCTGATGATAACGCCAAGGTTGCGGGCCTCGCTTTCAAGCTGTGGTCGGACCCCTATGTCGGTAAGCTTGTCTTTTTCCGCCTTTACAGTGGCACGCTGCCCAAGGGGTCCGCACTCTATAACCCGCGTACCCGCAAGACCGAACGTGTCAGCCGCCTCATGGTATTGAAGGCTGATAGCCGCGAGGATATTGACTGCGCCTATTCAGGCGACATCTGTGCGATCATTGGTACCAAGGACATCGTAACGGGTGATACTCTCTGCGATAAGGATTTTGAAGTTCGTCTGGAACCACCGTCCTTCCCGGAACCGGTTATCAGCATGTCAATTGAGCCGAAATCAAAGGCAGATCAGGAGCGTCTGTCCATCGGACTCCAGCGCCTCTCCGAGGAAGACCCCACTTTTCGCGTCAAATCCGATCCCGAAACCGGGCAAACAATTATTGCGGGGATGGGTGAGCTTCACCTCGAAATTATCCGTGACCGCCTCTTCCGTGAGTTCAAAGTCGAAGCCGACGCAGGACGTCCTCAGATTGCCTACCGCGAAACCATCACCAACGCTGCAGAAGGCGAAGGTAAGTTTATCCGCCAGTCGGGCGGCCGTGGTCAGTATGGTCATGCCGTGATCAAACTTGAGCCTAATGAAAAGGGTAAGGGTGCTGAAGTTATCAATGAAATCGTCGGTGGCGTTATTCCCCGTGAATACATCAAACCGACCACCGATGGTATTCTGGAGGCAGCCAACAACGGTACTGTTGCCGGTTATCCGGTTATCGACTTCAAAGCACGTATCACCTTCGGATCCTTCCACGAAGTGGACTCCTCTGAAGCTGCCTTTAAGATGGCTGGCATCTTTGCTTTCAAGGATGCCATGGAGAAGGCTCAGCCGATCCTCCTCGAACCGGTTATGGCCGTTGAAGTGACGACTCCGGAAGAATACCAGGGGGATGTCGTTGGCGACCTGAATCGTCGTCGGGGGCAGATTCAGGGTATGACTTCCAAAACCGGAGTTGCTATTATTTCAGCTTTTGTGCCGCTCGAAACCATGTTTGGGTATGCAACAGATGTCCGCTCCCTTTCCAAGGGACGTGCATCTTACTCCATGACTCCCTCCCATTTTGAGCAGGTACCGGCCAGCGTTCTCAAGACAATTGTCGAAACCGCTTCCCGCGCACCCGCACGTACCCGCTAATTCGTTTCACTCAACCTTTAAAGTACACGCCAATTATGTCCGGCCAACGCATTCGCATTAAACTCAAAGGGTACGATTTTCGTATCATCGACCAATCGGCTTCCGAAATCGTGGAAACCGCCAAACGTTCGGGAGCCCGCGTCAGCGGTCCTGTTCCCATGCCGACCCGCATTGAAAAGGTGACGGTCAACCGTTCTCCTCACGTCGATAAAAAGTCAATGGAGCAGTTCGAGATCCGCACACACAAGCGGATGATTGATATTATCGAGCCGACCGCCCAGACCGTGGATGAGCTGAAAAAGCTGAATCTTCCCGCCGGTGTCGATATTACCATTAATGTTTGATTTTTTTCTCGACAACCTTTCTGTTTCTGAGATTCTCCGCCTCTTCTTTAAATTTCCCAACATTTATTAATTACTAACGCAGGTCTCCTGGAAAACGGAGGATAAAACCTATCTTCCACCTGCCGCTTAGACTATGAGCTTAACACTGATCGGTAAAAAGATCGGCATGACACAATTTTACGATGCGGAGAACCGCTTGGTTCCCGTCACCGTCGTAGAAGTAGGTCCATGCCCGGTCGTTCAGATAAAAACATCCGATACGGATGGCTATCAAGCCGTACAAATCGGTTTCAACGAGAAGAAGGAGCAACGTGTCTCTAAGCCGTTGAACGGACATTTTAAGAAAGCAGGAGTCACTCCGCTTCAACACCTCCGGGAATTCCGCTGCGAGGAGCAGGGAGACGAGTTCAAAGTAGGTGAAGTCCTCACCGTTGCCCGTTTCAGCGAGGGGCAAAAGGTGGACATTATTGCCAGCACCAAGGGCCGCGGATTTCAGGGTGTGGTTAAACGCTGGGGATTTGCAGGTCAGAATGACAGCCATGGCAGTATGACTCACCGCCGTTCCGGTTCCATCGGAATGAGCCAGTTTCCCGGCCACGTCTTTAAGAATAAAAAAATGCCGGGGCACATGGGAACGCGTCGTCGCACGACCCAGAATCTGGAGATCGTGAAGATTGTGGAGGACCAGAACCTGATCCTGCTCAAGGGCAGTGTTCACGGCAACAAGGGTGGCATTATTTATGTCCGCACCGCCAAAAAAGTCCGCAAGGCGAGCTAACACAGGGGGATACGTGTCATGAAATTGAAAATTTACACAGCAGATGGCTCTAAAGCCACGGAAAAGGAACTCGCTAATTTCCCCAGCTTCGAGGGTGATAAGGGAGTGCAAGCCTTGAAGGATGTTCTGGTCGCCTATCATGCGAATCAGCGTCAGGGTAACGCTAAAGTTAAAACACGCGCCGAGGTCAGAGGCAGCGGAAAGAAAGCTTACCGCCAGAAGGGAACGGGTAATGCCCGTCATGGTGACCGCCAGTCTCCGATCTATGTCGGGGGTGGTATTGCTCATGGACCCAAGGTGCGTGACTGGACAAAAGCCGTCCCGAAAAAAGTACGCCGCATGGCTTTTCAGCGTGCTATCTTTGACAAGGCCAGTGAGGGTGCGATCAGCCTGATAGAAAGGTTTGAGGTGGATCAGCCGAAAACCAAAACCTTCAATGCCATTCTCAACAATATCCAGCCCAGCGGCAAGGTTCTGATTGTCGACCAGACATTTCAGGACAACACCATTCTGGCCGCTCGCAATATCGAAAGAGTTGCGATTACCGAGGCCGATTCACTCAATGCCTGGGATCTTGTTCGCTATCAGACCATTCTGGTCAGTGAACGGGGTATGGAGCAAATTCTCAACCGCGGAAATGCCTGACAACCAACGTTATGATTACCACCGCATCCATCATTAAAGAATTTCGCGTAACGGAAAAGGCCACTGACCTTTCAGCCAATCTGAATCAGTACACCTTTGAAGTAGCGAAATCCGCCAACAAGCACCAGATCGCGGAAGCCGTTGAAAAGCTTTTCAAGGTCAAGGTCGCCCGCGTGAACGTTATCAGCAAGCGTGGCAAAGTGAAGCGCAGCCGCACCGTACGCGGTGCAGTCGGTCGCACCGCATTCGTAAAGAAGGCTGTCGTTACCTTGGCCCAGGGGGATAAAATCGAACTCGCTTAATCACCATGGCACTCAAAAATTTCAGACCTATTACGCCGACTCAGCGCTACCGCATCCAAAACAAGCAGGAGCTTGCTGAGAACGATCCCCAGCCTCGCCTGACGGTATCGAAACACCGCAAGAAAGGACGCAACGTCTATGGCCGCATCACCTCGCGTCGCCGGGGTGGTGGTCACAAACGCCTTTATCGTTTGATTGATTTCAAGCGGGACAAGTTTGAGATCCCAGCCAAGATCTCCGCGATCGAGTACGATCCGAATAGATCAGCCAACTTGGCTCTCCTTTCTTATGCAGACGGCGAAAAGCGCTATATCCTTGCCCCCAGTGGCATGAAGGTAGGCGATACGGTTATCAGCACCAACCAACCGGTGGCAGATTTCCTGCCCGGGATGAACCTTGAGCTGAAGAATATTCCGCCGGCGACTTTCATTCACGCCATTGAACTGCAACCCGGTAAGGGAGCACAGGTCGCCCGCTCCGCTGGCCAATCCGCCCAGCTTGTATCGGTGGATAACGACTTGGCTACCATCAAGATGCCTTCCGGTGAAATTCGCATGGTCCATTCGCGCTGCCGGGCCACTCTCGGACGTGTTGGCAATGAGGAGCATGAAAGCCAGTCCCTCGGCAAAGCCGGCCGCAACCGTTGGAAGGGGAAACGTCCCCGTGTCCGTGGTATGGCGATGAATCCTATCGATCACCCGAATGGTGGTGGTGAAGGCCGTAGTAAGAGCGGTGGTGGCTGGCAGCATCCGATGTCACCTTGGGCTCAACTGGCCAAGGGCTTCCCCACTCGCACCAAATCCAAACCTTCCAATTCCATGATCATCGTCCGCCGCAATGGCCGGAAAATGAAAAAAGGCTAAACATTTTGTTCTATGGCACGTTCCATTAAAAAAGGCTTCTTTGTCGACCACCACCTGATGGATAAGGTGATAAAAGCGCAACAGGCAGGCGATCGCAAGCCGATCAACACCTGGTCACGCCGTTCTACCGTTACTCCTGAGTTTGTCGGCCTCAATCTCAACGTCCACAACGGGCGTAAGTTCATTCCGGTTTATGTTACCGAAAATATGGTTGGACATAAATTGGGCGAATTTGCACCGACGCGTACTTTTAAGGGCCACCAGCCGCACACCAAGAAATAACAGACTTCTTTTCTTCTGAAATCATGATCTCATTCCGCCACAGTGCATCGTGCATCATCCCGCTTCTCTGCGTATTCGTCACCGGATATGCGGGCGGGGTAGGGCCGCGCTTTGACTTTGGCCAGATCACAGGCGCTTTCGAAGAGCGTTGGAACGAGCTTTCAGAGGAAATGGAATCTCCCCGTGGCGCACCGTTCTTTTTGGGTGCGGTGGAAGTTGCGGAGGAAACCTTCTTGGCAGAAGGTGTTGCAGTCGGTACTGGCACTGCGGAAGGCAATCCCCTTTTCGCAAGGCAAACTCTGCATCCTTCCGGACGAAGCACAGTCTTCGGTGTGGCAGCAGCACGCAATACCGATGTCGTTCTTTTAAACAGTGGCTTCGACCAGGGCTTTCGGGTTGGTATGCTTTGCGAGGTATTACGCCAGGGGATTCCCGTGGGCGAAATCGCACTCGTTGAGGTAAAAGATAGCCGCTCGGCTGCTCTGATTATTAATTTGGAAAACAATCAACAAATTCAATTTGGCGACGTTGTTCGCATTAAGACCGTTCAATATCATTCCTGAAACACCACCATGGAAGTACAAGCTTTAAACAAATATGCCCGGATGTCGCCGATGAAGGTGCGCCAAGTGGCTCGTGAAATCCAGGGCCGACCGGCCTCGGAGGCACTTGAGCTGCTCAAGTTTATTCCGCGTAAATCCGCGCGTCTGGTTGCCAAGACCCTGTCCAGTGCCGTGGCTAATGCCGAGAACAATCACAGTCTGTCCGCAGACACGCTGATTGTTAAGCGCGCCTTGGTTGAAGACGGCCCCGTGTTCAAACGCTTCCAGCCGGTGGCACGTGGTTCGGCCCATCCGATCCGCAAGCGCACCAGCCACATCCGTATTATCCTCAGTGACGAGGAGAACGCCTAATTTCTATTACCCATGGGACAAAAAACACATCCGATCGGTTTCCGCCTTCCAGTTCGTCGCAACTGGGAATCCCGCTGGTTTGCAGGGAAGAAAGACTTTCCTCTCTTCATCCAGGAAGATTATGCCATCCGCAAGTACATCGGCACCAAATTGCGCTATGCCTCTGTACCGCGTGTCTTTATTGAGCGTGCAGGCAGCCGTATCCGCGTCAAAATTTTCACGGCCCGTCCAGGGATCGTTATTGGTCGCAAGGGCGCTGAACTGGAAAAAGTGAAGGATGACCTGCAAAAGATCACTGGTAAGGACATCCTTCTCGACATTCAGGAAGTGAAGCGCCCGGACCTCATCGCCCAGCTGGTGGCCGAAAACGTGGCCTTGCAACTGGAGCGCCGTATTTCTTTCCGTCGTGCGATGAAGAAAGCCGTCCAGGCTTCGATGTCCATGGGTGCGGAGGGGATTCGTATTCAGTGCTCCGGTCGCTTGGGTGGTGCTGAGATCGCTCGTACAGAAAAACAACGTCAGGGTCGTGTGCCTCTGCACACACTGCGTGAGCATATTGATTATGGTTTTGCCGAAGCGCAGACCGTTTACGGAAAAATCGGCATCAAGTGCTGGATTTGCAACAAACAAGGCGAAGAAGGATTCTAAACCGCAGCAACTCTTTATTTTGATTCAACATGTCTAAACTGCTTCCATCCAAGACCAAGTTCCGCAAGGTACACAAAGGTCGCATCCGTGGCAACGCCAAGGGTGGCGATTATCTCGCCTTCGGTGATTTCGGGATTCAGTCTCTGGAGCGTAGTCAATTGACTTCCGCCCAGATTGAAGCCGCCCGTGTGGCCATTAACCGTAATCTCAAACGTAAGGGTAAACTCTGGATCCGTGTATTCCCCCACAAGCCGGTCACCAAGAAACCTGCGGAAACCCGCATGGGTAAAGGAAAAGGCTCGGTTGAATACTGGTGTGCCATTGTCAAACCCGGTACCATCCTCTTTGAACTTTCCGGATGTTCAGCCTCCCTGGCTCGTGAATCGATGAGGAAAGCCGACGGCAAGCTGCCGTTCCGCTGCCGCTTCATCAGCCGTGAGGAGCAGGAAACCTATTAACCATTCGTCAGCGTTATGAAAAGCAAAGACATTCGTGAACTTTCCCTCGACGAGATACGCAAGAAACTGCGTGATCTGCGTGATGAATTAGTCAACCTTCGCGTGCGCAAGCAAACGGGACAGGTTGAAAACCCCAGCCGGATCCGTATCGTTCGCCGCGATATTGCCCGACTGGAAACAATCTTAAAGCAAAAAGCCAGCGCCGCCTGAGCCCTCCTATTTCCACAAGGCCATGTCCGAAGTCAGTCATTCCCGCAATAACCGTAAAGACCTGGTTGGTGTCGTCACCAGCCGTACGGGCAATAAGTCCGTGAAGGTTACTCTTTCATACAAGGTACCACACCCGCTTTACCGCAAGGAAATCAAGCGTAAAACGGTTGTGCACGCCCACGACGAATCCAACCAGTGCGCCAATGGCGACAAGGTCGAGATTATGGAAACACGCCCGCTGAGCAAAATGAAGCGCTGGCGCGTAGTCCGGATTCTCGAAAAGGCCCCGACCGTCGGAGCCTGACTTGTCCCGGAAGCCGATTTAAACTTTAAACGGAACCCGTATCATGATTCAGCCAGAGAGCAGACTTGAAGTAGCAGATAACACCGGAGCCAAAAGCGCCAAGATGATCCGTGCGCTGGGCCATAGTCCACGCCGCGCCGGAGTAGGAGATACCATTGTGGTATCCATTAAAGACAGCACCCCGGATTCCGCCGTGAAAAAGGGAACTGTCGCCAAGGCGGTGATCGTTCGCACCCGCGCACCCATCCGGAGAGCCGACGGTAGCTACCTTCGCTTCGACACCAATGCGGTCGTTATCCTGGATGCCAACGGCAACCCCCGGGGTACCCGTATTTTCGGGCCGGTTGCCCGGGAACTGCGTTCCCGCAAGTTTATGAAAATCATATCCCTCGCACCCGAGGTTTTGTAATTATCAGGAGGATACCATTTATGAAATTTCATGTAAAAAGAGGCGACGAGGTTGTCGTCATCTCAGGAGCCCATCAAGACAAGCGCGGCAAGGTTCTCCAGATCCTTCCGTCCAAGCAACGGGTGGTGATAGAAGGGGTTAACCTGATCAAACGCCACATCAAGAAAAACCAGGATAATCCCGATGGCGCCATTATTGAGCGCGAGGGTTCCATCCACATTTCCAACGTCATGAAGGCCGAGCTCTACGACGCACGCGCGCAGAAGACGCCCGCCTGATTAATCTTCAGTTAGCCAATCAGCTATGAAACCCGCTTTAAAAGAAATCTATAAAAGTCAGATTGTTCCCGGGATGATGAAGTCTCAGGGTTACAAGAACGTGCACGAGGTGCCGCGACTGCAGAAAATCGTCATCAACTCAGGCCTTAATGCGAGCCGCGACAAGAACTGGATCGCCGAGGTACAGAAGGATGTCAGCAGCATTGCAGGCCAGCATGCGGTTGTGACCAAGGCCAGTAAGAGTATTTCAAACTTCAAGCTGCGTGAGGGGGTTCCCAACGGTGTGATGGTGACTCTGCGTGGCGACAAGATGTATGACTTCCTGTACCGTCTGGTGGTTGCCGCCTTGCCAACCATCCGTGACTTCCGCGGGATGCCGAGGAAACTCGACGGCCATGGCAACTACACGATTGGTATCAGCGACCACACCATCTTCCCGGAAATCGGATCCGATACCGGGGCACGTGAAAGCATTGGCATGGATATCACCATTGTCACGACAGCATCCAATGATGACGAGGGCCGTGAGCTCCTCCGCCACTTCGGCATGCCATTCCGTAAAACATCAAAGGAACTGCAGGAGGCTGAGGCCACCCAGACAGCAGCAAACTAATCCCTTATCTGAATTCTCATGGCAAAAAAGAGTGTTATAGTACGCAATCACAAGCGCGTCCGTACGGTGGCAAAGTACGCCGCCAAACGGGCCGAACTGAAGGCTGCCCTGGCTAATCCGGAGACCTCCGATGAAGACTTCTACCAGGCCCAGCGCAAATTGAATGCGATGAGCAAAAATGCCTCGCCGGTCCGCCTGCGCAACCGCTGCAGCATCACCGGCCGTTCACGTGCCTATATCCGTAAATACGGATTGAGCCGTATCACCTTCCGCGAGTTGGCTTTGGCCGGGAAAATCCCCGGTGTCACGAAGTCCTCCTGGTAACCATCCAATCCATCCTGAAGACAACCATAACTTTTACACCTACCAGTCATGGCAACCCACGATACTATAGGTGACTTTATCACCACCATCCGCAACGCCAGCAACGCACGCAAGGAAACCTGCGAGGCCCGTTACTCCAAAATGCATCTCGGCATCGCCGGTATTTTGAAGGAAGAGGGCTACATCACGGATTACCGTGAGGCTACCCGGAACACAGGCGGAAAGTCGATCGTCATCACCCTCAAGTACGTTCACGGCGAACCTGCTATTGCCGGCCTTGAGCGATTCAGCAAACCGGGCCGCCGCCTTTATACCGGCTACGGCGATATCCCCCGTGTACTCGGCGGTCTGGGAATCAGCATTCTCACCACATCCAAGGGGATCATGAAGGACCGTGAGGCACGTCGCCAAAAGGTTGGCGGAGAGGTGCTCTGCAAGGTCTGGTAATCAAGCGTCCCGCTATTATACAATCGTTAGTACTATGAGCAGAATTGGAAAACTTCCCGTTGAAATTCCTGACAAGGTTAAGGTTTCTGTCAGTGAAGGTAATCTTGTTGCCGTTGAAGGCCCCAAGGGAAAATTGTCACGCCACTTTGACACTTGCGTCGAGATCAAGGTTGAGTCCGGCCAAGTGCTGGTTTCACCGTCCTCCGGAAGCCGTCTCTCCAAGGCAATGTACGGTACCGCCCGTTCCATCATCAATGGTATGGTGCAGGGCGTCCAACAGCCCTTCACCCGTAATCTTGAAATTGAGGGCGTGGGCTTTAAGGCGAATCTGAACGGAAAGGTGCTTGATCTTGCCCTCGGCTATTCCCATCCGATCCGGTATTCGGTTCCGGAGGGTGTCACCATCACCATTGACGGCGGCACTAAAATCAAGGTAGAAGGCTGTGACAAGCAGATGGTCGGCCAAGTAGCCGCAGACATTAAGAGCTACTACCCGGTTGAGCCTTACAAGGGCAAGGGTGTCCGTATCGTAGGTCAATACGTCCGCCGCAAGGAAGGCAAGAAGACCGCTTAATCGCTGGAGGATTATACATCATGAAAAAGCCAAGAAAAACTTTACTCCTGCAAAAACGCCGCTGGCGCATACGCAAGAAAATCAAGGGTACCGCTGAACGTCCACGTCTTGCGGTCCGTTTCACCAATCAGCACATCCACGTGCAGTGCATTGATGACGTATCCGGCAAGACGCTGGTTGCCGCATCCACGTTGAACAAGGATCTGCGGGATCAGTCATTGAAACCGAATGTGGCCGGTGCCACGGCTTTGGGTAAAACCCTCGGCAAGAAGGCAACGGACGCTGGTATTACCAGCGTCGTTTATGACCGTGCCGGACGTTCCTACCATGGCTGCGTCAAGGCATTTGCCGATGCCGTCCGCGAAACAGGGATCTCATTCTAAGCATCCAGTCTATGAGCAAACAAAATAGTTTTTCCCGGGCGCCTTCACAGGAGGCATCCGAATTCATCGAAAAAGTGGTCCACATCAACCGTTGTGCCAAAGTGGTCAAGGGTGGGCGCCGTTTCAGCTTCTCCGCACTGGTCGTTACCGGTGATGGCAAGGGCAGCGTTGGAGTAGGCTACGGTAAGGCCAATGAAGTTCCAGAGGCGATCCGTAAGGGTACTGAGCGGGCCCGGGCCAATATGATTGAGATCTGCCTCAAAGGTAATACCATTCCGCATGAAGTGCTCGGTGAGCATGATGGAGGGAAGGTTATTCTGCGCCCGGCGACAGATGGTACCGGTGTTATTGCCGGGGGCGGCGTGCGTGCGGTTCTTGAAGCAGCGGGCGTTCATAACGTCCTTTCCAAGAGCCTCGGATCCAATAATCCCGGAGCAATGGTCAAGGCCACACTGGATGGGCTTCTCCAGCTTCGTACCGCGGAAATGATCTCCAGAGTCAAACAGAGTGGCCTGCAGGCTGCCAGTTGAACCGGTTGCAATAGAGTAACCGACGATTCCAATATTCTAGGTAACATACAATGAAATTACATAATTTGCAGAACAATGCTGGAGCCAAAAAGCGCCGCAAGCGCGTAGGTTGTGGTGAAGGCTCCGGGCGGGGTAAAACCTCCACCCGCGGAGGCAAGGGACAAACCGCCCGTTCCGGTAGCGGTATCCGCCCGGGTTTTGAGGGCGGCCAGCTTCCCCTCTACCGCCGCCTTCCTCACCGTGGATTCAGCAATTTCCGTTTTCGGAAGGACTATGCCCTTGTCAACTTGAGTGATCTTGAAAAGTTGGGTGCCGCCGAAGTCAACCGCGACATACTGGTTGCCGCTGGTGTCATTCGCAAACAGTCCGGTCCGGTTAAGGTTCTGGGCAACGGCGAGCTGACCAAAGCCGTCTCGGTGACTGCGGAGAAGTTTTCCGCCAGTGCTGTGGCCAAGATTGAAGCTGCCGGTGGTAAAGCCATTGTCCAGGAGCCGGCTCCCGCCAGGGAGGCTGAAGCCAACTGAAACAAAAGGGCTCCCTGATCGGAGCCTTTCTTCAGAAAAAACCGCTCAATGCTGAATGCCTTTCTCAATTGTCTGAAAATTCCGGAGCTGCGCCAGCGCATCTTCTTTACTTTCGGAATGATCTTTGTCGCCCGTCTGGGGGCAAATATTCCTTTGCCGGGAATCAACCCGCTGCCTCTGCAGGCCTACTATGACAGTCTCGCCTCCGGCGGTGGTAGTCTGGTTGGGCTGTACAACATGTTCACCGGGGGAGCCTTGCTTAATGGCGCAATTTTCGCCCTGGGGATCATGCCCTACATCAGTGCGTCCATTATCCTCCAATTGATGACAGCTGTTGTGCCGGCTCTTTCCCGTCTCCAGCAGGAGGGGGAAATTGGTCGCCAGAAGATCACCCAGTACACCCGCTACCTCACGATCGGGATCGCATTGGTTCAGGCCATTCTCCTGAATGCCGCGCTGATTCAGAATCCGGAGATTCTTTTTCAGGGATATAATGCGAACGAGTATGGTTCCATTGTGGTGATCAATCCAACGATTTTCCTGATCACATCGACGATTTTCCTGACTTCCGGAACGGTGGTTCTCATGTGGCTGGGTGAGCAGATCACGCAGCGGGGTATTGGAAACGGGATTTCCCTGCTGATCACGATCGGTATTCTGGCTGATCTGCCTTCTGCTGTTGGGATGGCCATCCGCCTCTTTAGTGCCCCAGCTGGCGCGGAAGCTTCCCTGAATGCCACTCAGGGCATCCTAATGCTATTCCTTTTCGTCGCGGTTGTGGCGGGCATTGTCGCGGTGACTCAGGCCGTCCGGAAGATTCCGGTTCAATACGCTAAACGTGTGGTCGGGCGCAAGGTCTTTGGGGGCCAGAGTTCATTCCTACCCCTCAAAGTGAATTATTCGGGTGTTATGCCGGTTATCTTCGCCAGTGCCATTTTGATGTTTCCCGCGCAGATCTTCGAAAAACTCGGTGCGGTTACCGGCATCACAGCGTTTACCCAGGTGGCTCAAACCATCGCCCCGGGGCAAACCTGGTACTACGTTCTTTTCGGTGTGCTGATTTTGGGCTTCAGCTACTTCTGGGTCTCCATCATGTTCAAGCCGATCCAGATTGCGGATGACTTGAAGAAAAACGGTGGCTACATCCCCGGCGTCCGTCCAGGGGAACCGACTGCCAAATTTCTGGATTTCGTGATGACCCGCCTGACCTTGGCCGGATCTATCTTTCTCGTCATCATTGCTCTTTTCCCGGATTTCATGGCGCAGGCGTATAATATTCCTTACCAGATAGCACTCTTTTTTGGTGGTACGGGTACGCTGATTGCCGTGGGTGTCATGCTCGATACGATGCGCCAGGTGGAGTCTTACCTCTTGCAGCGTCACTATGACGGCTTCTTGAAAAAAGGGAAAATACGCAGCCGTAGCCAGATCGGCCGGACCCGCCAGCTGGTGGATACCGGAGAACTCAAAAATCTGGGAGCACTCTGGGTTCCAATTGCCATTCTTTTCGCTATCGGCCTGATTTCCTGGTTGGTTCGTCAAATTGTTCTTTAATATAGATTGCCGGAGATATTCACGGCGGAATTCGACTCATGATTCCGATTAAAACGGCAGATGAAATCCAGCGCATGCGGGAGAGTTGTCTCATTGCGGCAACCGTACTGGATAAGCTGGTTTCGATAGTGCGCCCGGGAATCAGCACCTACGAACTGGATCAAGAGGGTAAACGACTCATACAGGAAGCCGGTGCGGAAAGTGCCTGCTACCAGTACCGGGTCGGACAACTCGTTTATCCCGCCTATACCTGCCTGTCCATCAATGAAGAGGTTGTCCATGGAATTGCATCACTCAAACGGATTTTGAAGGAGGGTGACAATATTACCATTGATGTGGTCATCCGCTACAAGGGCTACATCGGAGATAATGCGCGCACGGTAATCCTTGGTCAGGTTTCGTCTGAAATGGAATTTCTTGTGAAGTCCACCGAAGAAGCTCTTTATCACGGCATCGACTTTGCTCGTCCGGGAAATCGGGTCGGCGATATCTCCCACGCGATTGAGCAGTTTCTGCGCAAACGTAAGCTCGGAATCGTCCGCGAATTTGTCGGTCATGGGGTCGGGCTCACCATGCACGAGGAACCACAGATCCCGAATTACGGACGCAAAGGAAGCGGTGGTAAGCTTTTTCCGGGCATGACCCTTGCTATTGAACCGATGGTCACGCTCGGATCCGGTGCGATCTATATGGCCGAAGACGGTTGGACCGCCGTTTCCAGGGACGGGAAACCGGCCGCTCATTTTGAACATACGGTGCTGGTCACCGAAGATTTACCGGAAATTTTAACAATTCCTAAAAAATAGCTTTCCAAAAGCCTGATTTTTCTTAACTTTCTTCTCTTTTCCTCTTTTCAGTTCACTTTCATCAATCAAAATTATGCCACGTTTACTGGGTGTAGATATCCCTAATAATAAGAAAATCGAGTATGCCCTCCGTTATATCTACGGGGTTGGGCCTACCCGGGCCAAAATGCTGTGCGCGGAAACCGGAATTGATCCTGATCGGCGTGCCCACGAATTGAGCGAAGAGGAGTTGAATCGCATCGCCACTACCTTGACCGAAAAGCAAATTCTGGTCGAGGGAGATCTTCGTCGTGAGGTAACTGCGAACTTGAAGCGTCTGATGGCGGTCAAGTCCTACCGTGGTCTGCGTCACCAGCGGGGGTTGCCGGTTCGCGGTCAGCGTACTTCCACCAACGCACGTACCCGCAAGGGAGCCCGTAAAACTGTCGGAGTTGGCAAGAAATAAGCCTGCATTATAAGTCAAATGAGCGAAGAATTAAATAAAACAGCCGAACCGGCTACACCCGAAACGACTCCCGCTCCAGCGGAGAATGTTGAAACCGCGGAACCTCAGCGTCCGGCTCAGCCGTCTGCCAAGGATCTGCTGAGCGAGGAGATCGGTGCGGTCAAAATCCGCAAGGCCAAGGGCAGCAAGAATGTTGTTCACGGCTATTGCCACATCCTGGCCACTTTTAACAACACCAAGGTCACCTTCACCGACGCCAATGGCAATGTGATTTCCTGGTCCAGCTCCGGCAAATGCAATTTCCGGGGCTCACGGAAGTCCACCGCCTACGCCGCCCAGGTCGTTACCCAGGATGCCGGTCGTGTCGCCATGTCACATGGTCTGAAAGAGGTGTCCGTCAAGGTGAAGGGTCCCGGTATGGGCCGCGATTCCGCCATTCGCGCACTGCAGGCCCTCGGCCTCCTCGTGAATGCCATCGACGACGTCACTCCGGTCCCCCATAACGGCTGCCGGGCTCCCAAGCGTCGCCGCGTCTGATCTTTTAAGCCTCCCGGTTATGGCACCCCGGAAGGTAAATACTAACACACCGCCACCAGAAAATTATTATTCATGGCTCGTTATACAGGACCTACCACACGCATTAACCGCCGCTTTGGCCAGGCGATCTTTCCGCCCAACAAAGCGTTTGAGCGTAAGCCTCACCCCCCGGGAATCCACGGACCCCGTCTGCGTCGCCGCAGTTCGGAGTACTCCCTAGGGCTGAACGAAAAGCAGAAACTCCGCTACATGTACGGCCTGACTGAAAAGCAGTTCCGCCGTACTTTTGAAAAGGCCAAAAACCAACGTGGAGTTACCGGCGAGATTTTCCTCCAACTTCTCGAAACACGTTTGGATAACGTCGTTTACAATTTGGGTCTGGCACGCACCCGTGCTGCCGCCCGTCAGTTTGTCACCCATGGTCACATCCGTGTTAATGGCCACAAACTGGATATTCCGAGTTACTGCGTGAAGTCCGGTGACACGATCGAGGTCCGGGAACGGACTTCCTCCAAGCAGTTGGCAACCCGGTCCACGGAAGAAACACAGTCCCGCGCGGTACCTGCATGGTTGGCCCGTGAGGCTGACGCGATGAAGGGAACCATGAACCGCCTGCCCACGGCAGAGGAAATGGAACAAAGCATTAACGTTCAACTTATTGTTGAATTCTACAGCAGGTAATTGGCAATCCCTGCTTAATATCGAATAAATTTAACCCGCCAGGCAACTTCAGTAAAGAGGATCGATCGCTATGGAAACAGTCCAAGAAGCGCAGGCTTCCGAAAATAAAGGTGCAGCTCCTTTAAAACGTCTCGGTAAATTTGAACTTCCGAAACGCCTTGTTAAAAACGAAGAGACAGGCACCGCCACTTACGCGATGTTCACCGCGGAGCCTTTTGAAACTGGCTATGGTCACACCATAGGCAATTCACTCCGCCGTGTCCTCCTCAGCTCAATTGAGGGGGCCGCCATCTCTTCCATCAAAATCGATGGAGTCGATCACGAGTTCCAGAGTATTGATGGGGTGGTCGAGGATGTCACCGATATCGTACTCAATCTCAAGAAAGTACTCCTTCGTTCTCACAAGCGTGAGCCGGTCCGGCTCCTGATTGATGTGAACAAGGAAGGGGTGGTTACCGCCGGTGACATCACACCGGACTCCAATATCGAAGTTATCAACCCGGAGCAGGTTATCTGCACGCTGGATAGCAAACGCCGTTTCCTGGCCGAAATTGAGGTTAAGGTAGGGCGTGCCTATTGCCCGGCGGAGGAAAACAAGAAGGAAGACCAGGTCATCGGCCTGATTCCGATTGATTCTCTCTTCAGTCCTGTTCGTCTCGTCAAATACTCGGTGGAACAGACCCGGGTTGGTCAGATGACCGACTTTGATAAGTTGATTCTGGAGATCTGGACGGACGGACGTATTACTCCGGATGAGGCTCTCAAGGAATCGGCAGCGATCCTGCGCCACCATTTGGATGTCTTCGACCAGGTCAGTCGTCAGCAGGTTCAGTTTGAAAGCGAGAGCAAGGAGATCAGCGAAGAGCAGAATCGCCTGCGCAAACTGTTGAACATGAGCGTCAATGAGATTGAGCTTTCTGTCCGTGCAGCCAACTGCCTGAACAATGCCAACATCACCACGGTCGGCGAACTGGCTCTGAAGACCGAGCAGGAAATGCTCAAGTACCGTAACTTCGGCAAGAAATCGCTCAACGAGATCAAAGCCAAACTCGAACAGCTGGGATTGTCGCTGGGCATGAAAATCGATGAGCGCCTTCTCGAGAAGCCGTCCGAACTGTAATTAACATTTAGCATTTATTAAGAAAGGAAACCTTTGTCATGCGCCATAGCAAACACCGTCATGTTTTAGGCGTTAAGAAAGAGCACCGCGGTGCTCTCTTGGCCAACCTGTCCGCCGCTTTGTTCAAGCACGGACGTATCACCACCACCTTGGCCAAGGCCAAGGCATTAAGACCGTTTTCGGAGAAGATCATCACGCTGGCCAAGAAGGCAGCGGCGACTGAAGATGCTGCGAAAAAGGTTCATTATCGCCGACTCGCTATGGCTCAGGTTCGCGACAAGGATGCCGTACGCGAACTTTTCGATACCCGGACCCAGGAATTTGTTTCCCGCACCGGTGGTTACACCCGTATTTATAAGCTGGCACCCCGCCTTGGTGATGCCGCTGAAATGGCCATCATTGAATTGATTGCCGGCTCAGACGAGGGCTACAAGAAAAAGACCCGGAAGAAGGCCGCTAAGAAGGCGACCAGGAAGACCGCTAAAAAGGCTGATTCCGATACAGAAACCGTGACCGAAGCAGTCGAGCCGGAAACGGAAGCAACCGAAGTGGCGGCGGAGGAAACTCCCCGGAAGGCAAAGAAAACCGCCAAATCCGCTGATACTGAGGTTAAGGAAGCCGGTGAGCCGGATGCCGCGGACGAAAAGAAGGCCTGAGGCCCTTCTTTTCCCCTGAATGTTTTTCCGCGACGCGTTCCTTCACCGGAGCGCGTCGTTTTATTTTAATCACAAGCACCGTGTTCACCATCGACTTTGCTGTTTTCTGTCTGATTTACGTCGGAGCAGGCCTTGCTTTGGTTTTCACTCTATGGATCTATTACGACCGCCGCGATAGGCGCTATTACGATGATAGCCGTATCAAAAGCAGCTTCCACTGCACGCGCTGTGAGCATCTTTATTCGGACCGTAGTCGCCGGGAAGTTTCCTCTTGCCCGCAATGTGGTTTTGAAAATGCTAAGCTCAGATTTTAATCATTGGTTACCAAACTGATTTTGAACCTGATTCACGTATCCCTTCTTTAAAACAATGTCCCAGATAATTGCTGTTCTTGATTTTGGCTCCCAGTACACGCAGGTGATTGCCCGCCGTATCCGTGAGTGCAATGTTTACTCCCGCATTTACCAGTGGAATACACCGGCGGCTCAACTCGTGGAGGATGGGGTGAAGGGCATTATCCTTTCCGGTGGCCCCAGCAGTGTTTTTGCGGCCAAAGCCCCCAAGCCGGATCCGGCGGTCTTTGAACTCGGATTGCCTGTTCTTGGGATCTGCTACGGACTCCAGCTTATGGGGAATATGCTCGGTGGTGAGATCGCCCGCAGTCCACGGCGCGAGTACGGGCGGAGCGAACTGATCGTCAAGAAGAAGGGTCAACTACTGTCCGGTCTTCCTCCCAAGTTTCAGGTCTGGAATTCGCACGGTGATAAAATGACCCGCTTGCCGGCCGGATTCGAAGCCATCGCGCGGACCGAGAATTCGGACTACGCCGTGGTTCAGGACAGCACACGCCGCTTTTATGGTATGCAGTTTCACCCGGAGGTGGTTCATTCTGAATACGGCGTCGATATTCTGCGGAATTTCCTGCTGAGAATTTGCCGGTGCCGGGGCGATTGGCAAATGGCCGATTACGTTGAGACTGCTGTCGCCCAGATCCGCGAGCAGGTGGGGGACCAGCGGGTGATCCTCGGACTGAGCGGGGGTGTGGATTCCTCGGTGGCCGCCGCCTTGATCCATAGGGCGATCGGCGATCAGTTGGTTTGTGTCTTTGTTGATAATGGACTGCTGCGCTTGAACGAACGTGATCGGGTCGAGCAGGTTTTTCGGGATCATTTTAAAATCGACCTGCGGGTCGCCAAGGCGGGCCCACGGTTTCTGAAAGCTTTGAAAGGTGTTACCGATCCGGAAAAGAAACGGAAAGTCATCGGCAAGGTCTTCATCGACGTATTTGAGGATTCCATCAAGAAAATCGGCAAGGTCGATTTCCTTGCCCAAGGTACCTTGTACCCGGATGTCATTGAGAGTGTCTCGATTGACGGGAATCCGGCGGCATTAATCAAGAGCCACCACAATGTTGGCGGCTTGCCCAAGCGGATGCGCCTCAAGCTGCTCGAACCGCTGCGTGAGCTCTTCAAAGATGAAGTCCGCGCGTTGGGTGAGGCTCTGGGCCTTCCCCGGGAAATGATCTGGCGTCATCCCTTCCCCGGTCCGGGTCTTGGAGTGCGTGTTCTGGGTGAAATCAAAAAGCCTTATCTCGATATCTTGAAGCAGGCCGATTTCATCCTGCTGGAGGAAATGAAGCGTACCGGCTACTACGCCAAGGTTTGGCAGGCCTTCTGCGTCTTCCTTCCGGTTCGTACCGTGGGAGTCATGGGCGATGAGCGCACTTATGACTTCGTTATCGCACTGCGCATCGTGGAAAGTCAGGATGCGATGACCGCAGACTGGGCGCATATCCCTCACAGTGTTCTACAGGTGATTTCCAATCGGATTATCAATGAAGTCAAAGGGGTGAATCGTGTAGTGCTCGACATCAGCTCAAAGCCGCCCAGCACTATCGAGTGGGAATAAATCACGCGCCCCGTTTTCCCTCCCGAAACGCGCCTGCCGCCTAAAAGAAGAAGCTTCATTCTACTTCATTTTTGTCGGAACAAAGTGTAGGCGAATCTTGCAAAATGAATGTTGTTTAGCGATGATTCCAGTTTACCCACTTGCCATATGATAAAGCCTATTCTTAGCCAGACGGTGTTTTGCCTCATCTTCACCCTCTCCCTGGAGGGCAGTGTTACAGTCGATCAGGTGATTGATCGCGCGCGCGCTCGTCTTGGATCGGAAAGTACCTTGAATGCCGTGCAGAGTATTCAATACGAAGGGTTGATTCAGGATGCGGACGGCGAGACCATCAGCACCCTGACACTACGCTTCAAACGCCCTGGGATGCAGCGTTTGGACCGTACTCATGGCACGGTTACCGATATCACTGCGGTGAATGGGTTCGAGGGGTATTCCTTACGTCTCGATTCAGACGAGGACAAGCCCAGAGGCATTCTGGTTCTGCAGCCCAATCAGGTGGATAATCTGGTCTGTATGGCCCATGAAAATCTCTATTTCTTCAAAGGCCCCCGCCAACGCAGGGGGGGGCAGGTCGAGCTGCTCGGTGAGGAGGTCTTCATGGACAAACCATGCCACAAGGTTAAATTTTCCTATCCGGGTGGTTTACACCTGTACCGCTATTTTGACATCTCAACAGGAGACCTGGTGGCCACGGTAAACGGTGAAAATGGTAATGTACTGGTGGAGAGATCGACCAAAGTGGTGGACGGTATTCGCCTGCCCCATCTCGTTGAAACCTATGATGACGGAGAACTGGTGCGGAAGGTGGTGTTTGACCGTATCGTGATCAACGCACCTATGGAGGACAGCCTTTTTGACTTTCCTATGGGTCCTATTTCGAAGATGAAGGCTCCATGATTGTATTGCCCCACGGGAAAAGAAGCTTCTGGAAGGAGCTGAAAACATTTTGCGACTCGCGTGCGGGGAGCCACCAGGTAGAGGGAACGGTCCGCGAAATCATCTCCGCTGTCCGTGATCGTGGTGACACTGCGGTGCTGGAGTACACGAAACGCTTTGATTCTGCCGATCTCAAGCCCCGGGCAATGAAGGTGCCCCCGGCCAGTCTGGCCGTAGCCGCCGACAGCTTGCCTCCGGCTAAACGGAAAGCTTTGCGTCAGGCCATCCGCTGTGTGCGCGATTTCCATAAAAAAACACTGCCGCGTTCCTGGAAAGCAACCAACCCCCACGGAGCCCGGGTTGGCGAGCGGTTTTATCCGATCCGCCGTGTCGGGCTATATATCCCCGGGGGACAGGTTCCTCTGGTTTCAACTGTGATCATGTCAGTCGTTCTGGCTGACATTGCCGGGGTCCCCGAAGTCGCCGTTTGCACGCCGCCACAAAAAAACGGGCAGATCGATACCTCCCTTCTGGCCGCATTGCACCTTTGCGGTGTCCGAGAGGTCTATAAAGCAGGCGGCGTGCAAGCCATTGCTGCGATGGCCCATGGGACGCGCACGATTCCTGCGGTGGACAAGGTCTTTGGCCCGGGTAATGCCTACGTGATGGAGGCCAAACGCCAGCTTTTCGGAGTCGTTGGTATCGATCTGCTCCCAGGCCCGAGTGAAGTACTGGTTGTTGGAGATGAAACCGCCAATCCCGCTTATATGGCTGCGGATATCCTCGCCCAGGCCGAACACGGTACCGGCAAGGAAAAGGTCTATCTGATTGTTCCCGACCCTTCGACCCTCGAACAGGTTGCCGGGGAAATCAAAGTGCAATTGGAGGGGCTTAGCCACAGGGAGGCCGCTGGAAAGGTGATTGAAAGCAACTTTATGGCGATTGTCGCCGAAAGCAAAGAGGCCGTAGCCGAAATCGCCAACTTTATTGCCCCCGAACATATGGAACTTCAGGTAACCCCGGACAAACAGCGCTATTATCTGGATAACATCACCACCGCCGGAGCCATCCTGCTTGGTCATCATACCCCCACCGTTCTCGGGGATTTTACGGCCGGACCCAGTCATACCCTGCCGACAGACCGGACTGGACGCTTCTTCAGCGGCATGCAGGTATCCGACTTCATGCGCCGCTCCAGTGTTGTCCAGTATGACCGCCCCAGTGCGCAGAAAGCCTGGCCCACCGTCAAAGCATTCAGCCAGATGGAGCAACTGGATGCTCATGGAAAATCCCTTGGGCTCCGGGTCGGTAAGTCCTTGGATTGAGGCACAAAAAAAAGCGCTTCCGAAGAAGCGCTCCTTGAAAGCAATCTGTCGAAACTCAAAAAGGAATGTCGTCGTCCATCCCACTGGACTGTGCATTCTCCTTGCCTGAGGTCGTACGGGGCGGGGGAGAGGACTGCTCGTAGCCACCGCCTCCACCGGAGTCGCTGCTGGAATCACCGTCACCTTTGCTCCCGATAAACTGAAATCCTTCGAGCACAATACCCAGACGACTGCGCTTTTCTCCGGAGTTCTTGTCTTCCCATTGGTCGAGACGAAGACGACCCTCGACAAAGAGGGGCCTCCCCTTGGACATATACTTGGCGATTGTTTCGGCCTGTTTGCCAAAGGCATCGATATCCACAAAGGTCGTTTCCTCCCTCTGCTCACCGTCCTTGGTCGTAAAGTTGCGGTTTACCGCAAGGCCAAACTTGCAAATAGACAACCCGCCCGGAGTCACCCGCATTTCCGGGTCTCGGGTCAGGTTGCCCATCAGGAGAACTTTATTATAGGAGGCAGCCATAGCTAAGGTGCCATTTATACCGCCTGGAGCAGGATGCGGTCAACCGTTTTGTCCAAACGGAACTTTTCATGCACCTGCGTCGAGGCCTTGGCCGGACCTTCCATGTCATACTGCACATAAATGCCGCTCGGAAAATTGCGGTCCGTTACGCGGACGAAATCCTTGGAGCCGACATTTTTGACGCCTACCACGGAGAATCCGAGACCCTCGAGGTTGGCTTTGATCTTGTCGGTTAATGTTTCCACGGGCTCCTGATACGTACGGGTATCAAGGATAAAGGTGGCACGGTATTTTTTGTTGGTTGCTTCACTCATGTTATTTACGGGAATGGATCTGGTTCATGGTCTGTTCTGGCCCCTGAGTCAGGAGCATTTTCAGACCTTCTATATAGTCAGGTATCTTGTTGTTGAATTCGTTTTTCTCTTCTGTCGACAGCTTTCCGAGTACCCAGTTGCTCAGGTCGGCCTCAGGATGAGGTTTGCCGCCGATTCCGATCCGAAACCGGGTAAACCCATCCCCGAGATGACTGAGCAAGCTGGCGACGCCATTGTGCCCCCCCGCACTTCCTTTCAGACTGATTTTGATCCGTCCGAAGTTCAGATTGATGTCATCGTAAATCACCACAACCGCCTTTGCAGGCAATTTATGGTAACGGACGAAAGGACCGAGAGCCTGCCCACTGCGGTTCATGAAGGTCAGGGGCTTGACCAGAAAGCATTTGCCCTCCGGAGTGACAGCCCGGGCCACCAGCGAACAGAAACGCTTTTCTTCTTTGAAAACGCATCCGAATGCTGAAGCCATTGCATCGACCACCATGAAGCCCAGATTGTGACGGGTTTCCCGGTATTCCGGTCCGGGGTTTCCCAAGCCGGCAATGACGCTTATCGACATATGAAAAAGAACAACAGGGAAAGGCTAATCGACCTTTCCCTGGTAAGAGAAAATTAGGACTCGGCCTTTTCTTCCTTGGAATCAGCCTCACCATCACCCTCGGGTGCAGCCTCTTCTTCGGTGGCGACCGGCTCTTCTTCGACCCGCTGGCCGACAATCGTGACGATGATCGTCTCCGGATCACCGTGGAAGGTGACACCTTCAATCGGTTTCAGGTCACCGAGGTGCACCGCATCGCCAACCTTCATTTCGGTGATATCAATATCGATGTGCTCCGGAAGGTCCTTCGGCAGACAGAGTACCTCGATTTCGTGGACGGCGACCTCAAGAATCCCACTTTGGAGCTTCACCCCGTAGGCTTCCCCATGGGTGTGGACCGGTATGTGGGCGACAAAAGCCTTGTCGGCGGAAACCTCGAGAAAGTCGATATGCTCGAATCGATCGGTCGTCGGGTTGCGTTGAGTTGCTTGAATGAGAGCCAGAGTGGATTTGCCCTTGTCGTCTTCGATCGTAATGACCGAAGCCGATCCGGCTGCTTCCCGCATCAGTTGAGTGAAGTCCTTCTCGACGACCGCCAAAGGACGGTCACCTGACTTACCATAGATGACTGCAGGGATGGATCCCTGTGCGCGCAGACGGCGGGAAAATCCCCGGCCCTTGCCCTCACGTGTGGTTACGGCTAATTTCAGGTTGTTCATGTGCTTTGTATGGATGACTGCTCGGCAGGAGAATCCCACCGGATGTTTAAGAGTGGGGGAGCTTAGGCCTCCCGCGCCCCTTGGCAATCTAAAGATGCACCCATTGGCAAAAATCTTTCCAAAAACCATTGACAAGGTCTCCACCCCCCGCCTAAATCCGCAGTCTTTTGATGCCCGGTAGCTCAGCGGTAGAGCAGGTGGCTGTTAACCACTTTGTCGCAGGTTCGATCCCTGCCCGGGCAGCCATCCTTCGCCAAGGCTTCGGATGGCACGGCCATCGGGAGTCTTGGCGAAGGATGAACTATACCGATATTGTGAACTGTCCTGTGTTCGGGGAGGAATGCAGCGATCATGTCGAAGAGGGTCCGCCTGGCGGTAGCTGGTGGTATGTATACAGACTGGAAAGCATCAAGTCCCCGGACCATGGGTACACCGGAATCACATCGAACCTGCAACAGCGTTTGCATCAGCATAATTCCGGTAAAAACACATCGACTCAACCCTTCGCGCCTTACCGGGTGGTCTTTGCCGCAGCATTCCCGGACAAAAAAAGAGCCCTGACTTTCGAAACCTACCTCAAACCCGGATCCGGCCTCGCATTTGCTCGAAAGTGCTTATTCTGAGGAGGTGGGCCAATGGGGTTGGCGCTTTTTTAACCACAGAAGGCACAGAAGCCACAAAAGAAAGCCCTTTTGCGGTAATTCAAATTCGACAGGCTCCTAAGGCCCTACGCTCATGGCAGGCCATTTGACAGGAAGGGATGGACAAGATTATCGTGTTGCGCGAGATTTGCCCGAAGTTGAATGCCCTGAGCTTGTTGAATGGCTTTATTAACCAATTGGAACAAATTACGGGTTCACAATTTGTTCCTTATCCGCTAAATTGGCATGGCATTGTTTCAGAGCGACTTGCAAATCATCTGTCATTTCAGGGTTTCGATTTTTGTTGACAGGTTTCAGTTTTAATGCCTATTTCAGTGATTGCTGAAATAGCCAATTATGTTGAAAGAATGCGAAGTTTTAGAGACGGTCACATCACGCTTGAAGACTATCTTTGAGGGTGTGAAAGGCGTGCTTGTATCTGAAGATCAGTGGGTTACGAATAAGACTGATCAATCGGGCGATTCTGGGATTGACCTGCGTTGGCGTTTGGCGGGCTCATCGGCAAAAAACTGGGAGCTGCATATTGAGGTAAAAGGCTCTGGGCATCCCAAGCAAGCGTCTCAAGCAATATATGCATTGAAGCGGGCGGCATTGCCGGGGCGCAAGATTTACGGCGTATTCGCTGCGCCCTACATCTCGCCGGAAAGCGCAAAGCTATGTCTTGAGGAGGGTATTGGCTATCTGGATTTGTCGGGGAATTGCCACTTGGCTTTCGGGACGATTCATATTCATGTGGAAGGGAAGCAGAATCTGTACAAGCCCAAGCGTGAGCAAGGGAGCCTTTTTTCACCCAAGGCATCGCGTGTGCTTCGGGTTCTTTTGCAAGGACCGCTTAAACCATATAAAGTCGTTGATTTGGAGGAAGCTTCCGGCGCCAGTCTGGGAACGGTCAGTACAGTGCGAAAGGAATTGCTCAAACAGCTTTGGGCCGAGGACTCTGATCGCGGATTGAAGATCATCAAACCCGAAGCTGTGCTGGATGCCTGGGTAGCAGCTGACAACTGGAAGCGACGGACAAACGTTAGGTATTATTCGTTGCTGAAGCACGATCCGGATCAGATCGCGCACGAGCTGCATCAGATACTGGAGGAGCAGGAGCATGCTTTCACTCAGTGGTACGGAGCATTATTGAGGCGACCGCACACCTCTACCGATATTGTCACGCTCTATGTTGACGCATTCCCCGAAGACCGGTTGATACACGAAAAATTACTGGGGCGCCGGGTTGAAAGTGGAGGTACGCTGCGACTGGTGGAACCCAAGGATAAAGGCGTTTTCATTGGCAAGCAGCTTTCAAATGGCTTGCCAGTGGTCTCAGATATCCAACTCTATCTTGATTTGATTGACGCTGGTATGAGGGGTGACGAGGCTGCCCGTGAACTGCGCAACTGGGCTGAGTTTTCTGGAGGTTGGCATGTCTAAATACGACCAGTTCGATCAATATCCTTCGCGGGGATTGTCCGCCGCTGAAACCGTTTTGCTAAGCGTCTGGCCGACGCTTGCCCGGCATCACGATGATGTCGTTCTGGTGGGTGGACTGGCCGTACATTATTTGACGCGCGGACAGAACAAGGCGTGGCCAGGAGCGATTACCATGGATGTGGATCTGGGACTATCAATGGTCGTAGATGATGACCGCTATGGCAATATCATGGACGATATGCGCGGCATCGGATTTCGACCAGATGACGAGATCGGAAATCGGCTGGTCCGCGAGGTTGATGGCTTGAAGATGTACCTGGATTTTATGACGGACGCAGGTAACAAGCTGTCGGGAACCGCACGCGTTGGTGATGTTATAACCAGCTCTGTTCCGGGCCTGAACCGCGCCCTGGAAGCCAGGCGTCTGGTTGAAATCGAAGGCACAGATTTTTATGGGGTAACGCAGTGTGTGGAAATTCCAGTTTGTGAAATTGGTCCTTTGCTGGTTTTGAAATTGAATGCCTTCGGCGGCCCGACCGGACGGCGTCATCCCAAAGATGCCTATGACATACTGTTATGCGTGGCGGGCTATGTTGATGGTGCGGCCAAAGCGATCCAGGCATTCAGGGATGAGAGGGAAAAGGACAATGCTGCCTTCCCCTATGCAGTGAAGGCTCTGGAGAATGATTTTAGTCAGGCAAACGCGGATGGTCCTGTGCGTGCCGCCAGTTTCCTGCAAGCAAATGCAGAATTAGGCCAGCGTCTCCGGGAGGAGTTGGTTACCGCCGCTCATTTCATGCTCGCGGAACTTCAGTGAGGAACATTTCTGAATATGAGCGATCTGCGACCATCCACAACCATCGAAACGGAACTGCGAGAGGTCGAATCACGGAGGCTCGCATTGCTGGAAGAATTGAGGGAGCGGAAGTCAAAGTCACTGCTGCCGAATCCTGCTCTATCTTTCGATGAACGGGAATACCCGGATACAGCGGAAAAACGCGTGGCACTTTTCGAGAAACTCTTCGTGGCAAGGGCGGATGTTTACCCGCGCTACTGGGAAAACCAGAAAACCGGGCGCAAAGGCTACTCACCAGCTTGTGAATCCATTTGGGAGGATGGACGGCGCTTAA
>CAZCJJ010000023.1:0-27062 GCA_964499045.1 uncultured Opitutales bacterium
CATGCACTTGGAATGGAGCCGTCGCCAGTCTCCTATCGCGATCTGCTGATCGCCGTTTTCACCGATCCGCAGGTGGCTCATGTCGGCCTGAGCGAAAAACAAATGGCGGAGGAAGGGATTGAATTTGTTACCGCCGACTACCCCTTCGATGACCACGGAAAGTCTATTTTGATGGAGGCCAGGTACGGGTATGTCAAAACCTGGGTTGATGTCAGAACCGGACAATTGTTGGCAGCGGAATGTGTCGGCAAGGATGCCTCGGAACTCATCCATGCCCTGGCGGTGGCGGTTACCTTGAAAGCAAACATCGCTGATCTGCTCAAGGTACATTGGTACCACCCCACTCTGTCCGAAATCTGGAGTTATCCTCTGGAGGAATGCCTGGAGTCCTTAGCAACCCGTTAATTTAAGATGACGCATGCAGACAAGTGATTCCCCCAATGCCATCCACAACACTATCGTGCAGTACGCATCACATGAGCGGTAAAAAACGACTCCGCCCCTGTTATTGTCATCATTGAGAAAATGGAAATGACTCTTGAGGAATCCTATGCCCGCTGCCAACAGCTGGCCCGTAAACATTATGAGAATTTTCCGGTTGCCCGTCTGGTTCCCCGTGAAATTCGCCCACATATTACTGCGGTTTATGCTTTTGCGCGTACCGCCGATGATATCGCGGACGAAGGTTGGGATCAGGCCGATGCTCCCACTCCTTCCGAACGCGTTGCACGGCTGGAAGCCTACGAGGAGGACCTCGTCGCCGCTGCAGAAGGCAGGCCCATCCGGGATGAGTACGCCTGGATATTCAAAGCACTGGCTGACACGATCGAAAGGAAAGGAACCCCACTCCAGCTTTATCGCGACCTGCTCAGTGCATTCAAACAGGACTGCGTGACCTTGCGTTACGAGACCCATGACGCCGTTTTGGATTACTGCCGCCGTAGTGCGAATCCGGTCGGCAGGCTGGTCCTGATCCTTCATGCCCAAACCAAAGATATTTTCTTCTCCTGGTCGGATGCGATCTGCACCGGTTTGCAATTGGCGAACTTCTGGCAGGATGTCGGGGTGGACCTGCGGAAGGACCGGAGAATCTACATTCCGGAAGAGGACTGGAAACGTTTTGGGGTCGAGGAGACTATGTTCGAACAGAACACAACACCTCCCGCCATGCGTGAGTGCATCCGCTTTCAGGTTGACCGCACGGCAGCCCTTTTCCGGCAAGGCCTGCCCCTCAGCGAACACCTCCCATTCCCACTTAGCCTGGAAATCCGGCTCACACGGCTGGGCGGTGAAACCATTCTACAGAAAATCCGACAATTGGATTACGACACGCTCGCCCGCCGCCCCCGTATCCACACCTTCGATAAACTCACCTTGCTCGCCCAGGGTCTCTTCAACCTTTAATCAGTTCGGTATATCTTGTCGCGTCGGTACCCAAAAGAGCGCGGGCATCTTCCGGCTACACCAAAACTACGCCGGACAAGTGTCCGCATTCTTTGCAATCACTGGCGCGACGCCCTTGCTCCTTCCGATCCTGAAGTATGATTATAAAAAAATCGTCGCAAACATGCACACTTTTAACGATTGAAGTACTGAATTCGAATTAAACCACTTCATGTCATCTGATCTCCAGCATGCCGCCAAGGCCCGGAAAAAGTCGAATCTGGCTTTCAGTTTCCTCTCACTCGATACGGAGCGGCGGGAAGCCATGTCAGTCTTTTATGATTTTTGCCGTGAAGTGGACGACATTGCGGATGAGCCCGGACGGACAAATGGGGAGAAGGAGCAGGAGCTACAGGCATGGCGGGATGAAATCGAAGCCTGCTACCGAAGTGAAACCGGGTCGCTCCGCTATGCCGGGCAACTGGCCGGGGTCATTCAACGCTTTGACATTCAGAAGAAGGATCTACTCGACATCATCGACGGTGTGGCCACCGATATCGGGGAGCCCCGTTTTGCTGACTTTGAAGCATTGCGCCAGTATTGCTACGGGGTCGCCTCCGCAGTCGGTCTGGTTTCAATACGCATCTTCGGTTGCACACATCCCCAGACACGGGATTATGCCGAAACGCTGGGCTACGCCTTGCAATTCACCAATATACTCCGCGACGTGGTGGAAGATTACCGGAACATGGGACGGGTGTACCTTCCACAGGATGAACTGGCGGCCTTCGGAGTGAGTGAAGCCGACCTGGCCAACCCCCGCCAGCATCCCAACTGTCGTAAACTTTTTCAGCTTTGTTACTACCGGGCCAAGCATTTTTTTAACAAGGCCCGGCGGCTCCTTCCCGAATGCGAACGGCAAAACCTGAAAGCCGCCTTAGTCATGGCTTCCTTCTACGAAGCCATCCTTGAGACCATCAAAGCACGAAACTTTGCTTTGGACGAAAAACGCGTCCGACTGAGCAAGATGAAAAAAATGCGCCTATTGTGGCAAACCCTGCGTTCCCTCAAAAAGCCACTGCCAACACGCCATGTACCCGGCAAAGTCGCCATCATGGGTGGCGGGGTCTCGGGAATCGCCGCTGCCATTCACTTGGGAGAACAGGGATTCACCCCTTTTCTCTATGAAGCGCGCAGCTATCTTGGAGGACGGGCCCATAGCCTGACTGATGCGCCAAGCGGCCTCACATTGGACAATACACAACACATCGCGATGGGGTGCTACCATCATTTCCTACATCTCTGCCAATCTCTGGGGGTAAGTGATAAATGGGAAAAACAACCAACTTTGAATGTTCCTTATGTGTCTCCCGGTAGCCGCTGGTCCAGTCTTCGTGCCCGTTCCCTACCTGCTCCCTGGCATCTGTTGACGGGGCTGCTGGGCTTTAGTGAGCTTTCCGTCAAAGACAAGTTTGCCATTCTCAAATTCGGGATAGCGCTTCGCTGGCAGAAACCGCCTCCGGCCAGCATGACCGCCGCACAATGGCTCGAATCCATGAGCCAGACGCCGGGGAGTATCCGCGCACTCTGGGAGCCTTTTTGCATCGCCGCCCTCAATGAGACTCTGAACACAGGAAGCGCACGCCTCCTTCATGCCACACTCCGCCAATCCCTTTTCGGCAGCAAAGAAGATTCCACTATCCTTACTGCACGCGTCGGATTGAGTGATGTTTTCATCCCCGAACTCGATCGTTACCTGAAGGCCATTGGGGGCAGTTGGGAGCCCCATTCCAAGATAACCAAACTGGAAACCGATGGCTCCCGCATGCTGGCCTGGGAAACAAGCCGCGGCCAACGCATAGAAGCCGATCTCTTCATCAGTGCAGTCCCCTGGACCGCACTGCGGGGACTGTTGCCTGAAGGGGATGCTTTGCGCGCCAAAGTCAACCGGATCACGTCTTCACCGATTCTCGGGATCCACCTGCTGACATCACAAAAGCTCTTTGACACCCCCTCCGGATTCGTCGGTTTACTGGATTCACCAGTGCAATGGATTTTCGATAAAACCGACACCCTCTCCGGTCATTATTCCGGACAACACCTCTACGCCGTAGTCGTCAGTGCCGCCGATGAATGGCTGGACCTGAAAAGCGATGAAATCGTGGATCGCCTACAGGATGAGCTGCGGAAATACTTCCCCGTAACTGAAGAACTGAAGATCACCCGCTCACTGGTTTACAAGTCACGTGATGCCACCTTTGCCGCCCGTCCTGAAACCGCCTCCCTGCGGCCCGGGGCCCGCGAAACCGCTTGGGATAATTTTCTGCTCGCAGGGGACTGGACGGATACCGGACTCCCCGCCACACTTGAAGGAGCAGCCCTCAGCGGGATGACCCTTGGCAGGCATCTTGACGGCTGAATCAACCCAAGCGTCGACTCAGGAAAAACTCCGGCCACAGCCACAGGTACTCGTGGCATTGGGATTGCGGACCTCAAAGCCCTTTCCTTGAAGGCCGTCATCAAAATCGACAACCGAACCATCCAGATAACTCAGGCTGGCCGGGTCCATGAGGAAAGCGATGCCGTTGTTTTCCATCCGTTGATCGTCAGCCTTAGGGAGGTCAAAGGACATCCCGTACTCAAAGCCGGAACAACCGCCGGGTTCGACAAAAATGCGCAGGAGTTTTTCCGAATCTCCCAATTCCTCATGCATGGTTCGGATTTTACGTGCGGCGCTGTCAGTCAGTTGAATCATAAGATGGGGCAATAAAACCCCAACCCCGTATTCTGTCAACCTGCCAAGCCATGGAATCCTGCACGTAGCCGTTTTTCCCGTCCTGAGCTTGTCGAAGAGGTGAGAAGGTGGACAGCACCTCCTATTTCAACGGAGGGAGGGGGCAATCCAGGCACAGAGCCACGGTACGCAGTATTTCCAGTTCATTGTCCCCGATCTCACCGTTATGGACAACAGCATGAGCCAGAGCACTGAGCATCTCTTTCTTCAATTCACCCGTGGCACCAGCCAACTGATCCAGTGCGCCTTCCAGATTCTTAAACTCAATGGCGTCTTCAGGCAACAAACGGCCGCGTCCGAGAAAATGCGGGGCTTCCTTGACCGCCGCCTGAAAAGTCTGCGTATTTCCTTCTTCAGAGCGTTCTTCCACATGCACAAGCGCGGATAGAACCAGGAAAAAAGCGGGTGCCAGCGACTGTGCGTTCCTGTTGGATGCACCGGAATGACCGGGGTTGAATTTTCGACGCAGCTGTCGGCGGACAACCTGCAGGAGAGCGAACTCAAACAGGGAGATGGACTTATCCATTTCCGCCAACGCCTGCAAGCGCCGTTCAAAATCATTGAACGCCGCTTCATCCATCATGGACAATGCGGGAACCGCTATTTCCACCAAAGGTAGTTTGGAAGTCACCGGAAGGCGGCGTAGTCGTACAAAAAGGTCATCCATAACCGGTCTCACCGATGTTCCCATTTCGGTTTCCAAATAACGCAGCTGGGCAGCACGCTCACCCGGATCCGCATCCAGAAGCAAGCCCAGGAGCACCGCTTGTGCCCCTTGGGGATCATGGATTTTTTCCTGCAGATCAGCATCCAGTCCTTGGTGCAATGATCGGGCGTAATCCAATTGCGCGGCACCTACGATACCGATCCCGGCAATCAATTCCCGGGGGCCTATCCGGGAACGTCCCTGCACCGCACTGGCGGCAGTTTTCTTTTCCTCCGGCTCCCGGCGAGTTTTCACCGGCGGCGGAGGCACCCTTCCCGCTTCGATCAGCGAAATTCGTTTTTCAAGTGGAGGATGCGTGGCCAACATGCCCGCCAGATCAAAGCGCCGCGAGCTGGCAAAGAAGAAATGAGCTGCCTCTTCCCCATGTGGATTGGTAATGCGGGAGCCCGCCAAACCACCTATTTTCCGGAGTGCTCCGGCAATCCCTTCAGGATTTCGCGTGTATTGCACTGCCGCAGCATCCGCCAGGAATTCACGCTGCCGTGAAACGGCCGCCTGAATGAGTCGACCGAAAAAGACTCCAATGTAGCCGATGATAAATACACTTAATCCAATCAGGAAAATCGCAAAAAAAATGGCTGCGGAATTATCCTTTCCTCCACGCCTGCGGGGAGCAAAGTACAAGACCTGCATACAGATGCGCCCAGCTACCGCCAAAACGAGTATCCCAAACAAAACCCCCATCAAACGGATGTTCATCCGCATATCCCCGTTCATGATGTGACTGAACTCGTGCGCCACCACCCCCTGCAGTTCATCGCGACTGAGCTTTTTGAGGCAGCCTCGTGTGACCGCAATCGCCGCATCACCAGGGGTGAATCCGGCGGCAAATCCATTGATTGCTTCCTCCCCATCGAGCAAATACACCTCAGGGACTGGGCAACCTGATGCAATAGCCATTTCCTCGACCACATTCATCAGGCGTCGTTCATCCGGATCACGCGTATTTGGCTCAATACGGCGACCGCCAAGACTCTTTGCCACTGCTCCACCCCCTGATCGTAGAGCGGCAATTTTACTCATGGATGCGATTCCCACCATCAGGACAATTCCCACCGCCACAAGAAGGAGAGTCTGTGGCTGCCACCATTGAATCGGATATTGTCCTGAAGATCCCGCATTACTGTCCAGAAAGGATAGAGAAACAACCGCCACCGCGTAAATGGCAGTGATGATACAGAGGACGGCAAGAACGAAGTAAACGATCAATGTTTTAGTTTTCGCCCGGGCGGCATCCTGCGCGGAAAAGAAGTCCATGGGAGATCCGTATCAGGAAATCAGAAGCTGACCTTGGGCATTGCCCGTTCGGTCGAGTCGGTGATTTCAAACAACTCCGCTCCTTGGAATCCAAACATTCCGGCAAACACGACCGCCGGAAATTCCTCTCTTGCGGTGTTATAGGACATAACGGAGTCATTGTAACCCTGACGAGCAAAAGCGATCTTGTTTTCCGTGGAGGTTAGTTCCTCGGTCAACTGCATCATGTTTTGGTTAGCCTTGAGATCGGGATAGGCTTCGGCCAGGGCGAAGAAGCGCCCCATGGCCCCGGTCAAGGCTGTTTCGGCTCCGATCAGTCCCTTGATCGCACCGCCATCCTCCGGATGGGCAGCCGCTTTTTTGCCAGCGGCCTGCGCGGCATTGCGTGCCTGAATCACGGCTTCCAGTGTTTCACGTTCATGTGCAAGGTATGCTTTAGCAGTCTCTACCAGATTCGGGATCAGGTCATAACGGCGTTTCAATTGCACATCAATTTGGGCAAAGGCATTTTTGAAGCGGTTCCTCAGCCGAACGAGCTTGTTATAGAGCCCGATCACGTAAAAGACCGTGAACAGGACAAGAACAATAATAGCAACAAAAAGTACGAAGGATAGGCTCATAAGCAGCGGTTGGTTTTAATGGGGGAGATAGCATAGAAAGCCGACTCCTGCCACCTTTTTCTTAGGCACCCCAGCCGGTGCGCTGCCTAGTGTTTCTGCCAGGGAAAACGGCGTTCGCGATCGGCCGGGTGGTCCCATAGTGGAAAAGGCTTAAACAGTTTCCCAGGATTCAGGATATTATTGGGGTCCAGTGTGTTTTTGATTTTGAGCATGGTTTCCAACTCAACTTTTCCAAGCTGAAGGTGGACAAAGGGTGATTTGGCCAAACCGATGCCGTGTTCACCCGTGATCGCCCCACCGATTTCCACCACTTTTTCCATCAGAAGCCCCACCCCCCTAATCGCCTGTTTGACCTGAGCCGCATCCTGGTGGTTGTACATGAGGTGCACATGGAAGTTGCCATCAGCCACATGCCCAAAGGTCGGCGTGGCCAGACCGGTGATTTTTTTGAGTTGAAGCGTAAAACGTAAAAGCGCTTCGTAACTTCGCACTGGCACCACGATATCCTCATTCAGCTTGGTATCCCCCATTTGGAACATCGCCTGGGAACACTGGCGGCGAACGGACCACAGGGACTCTGCAACTTCAGGGTCACGGGTCTCACGCCAGGCCAGAGCATGCTCCGATGCCCAGGCCAGCACACCTTTCACACCTCGGGACACCGTTTCTTCCAGTCCGTCCAGCTCCAGTAACAGCAAGGGTACCTCCGGATGTTCTGCAAACATCGCTTTGCCGGTGAAACGCCGGGTGCAAATAACCGTTTGCCGATCCAGAAATTCGAGGATGGACGGGGTGATGCGGGCTTTAAGTAAGGCCTTCACAGCTTTCATCGCCTTGGCCTCGGAGGCGAAGGCCAGCAGACAAGTCCAGCGAGCCTCCGGTTTCGGCAACAGCTTCAGAACGGCTCCAGTAATCACTCCAAGTGTTCCCTCTGAACCGACCCAAAGGTCACGCATGTTGTATCCCGCCGCGAATTTACGCAACGGCATGCCCCAGCGGACGGGTTCTCCGGTAGGGAGGAATCCTTCCAGTGCCAGTACATAATCGCGGGTCACACCATATTTGGCTCCGCGCAGACCGCCGGCATTGGTGGCGATATTGCCACCTATGGTGCAATAATCCTTGGACGAAGGGTCCGGAGGATAAAACCAGCCCTTCTTCTCCGCAGCGGCATTGATCTTTGCCGTCACCGCCCCGGCACCGACATGGGCCATTCCGGAAACATCATCGATACGAATTCGGTTCCAGGCATTCAAATCCACCACCCATCCCTCATGCAAAGGGGTCGTCGCCGCCGTCGTCGCCGAACCAGCCCCGCGTACGGTAAGGGGAACGCTGTACCGGTTCGCTACGACAAGAACCTTTTGCAGTTCTTCGGTCGTAGTGGGCCGGATAACCGCCTCGGGAAGGATTGAAAAACGGGCACTGTCCATTGACGCCACATAGCGTTCCCATTCATCAAGCACCAGGGCCTTTTCAGGCAGGTGTTTTCTCAAAGCCTTCAGTGCTTTGGCGGATTTCAAAGTCGTTTTCATGGAAACTACGCAACTACTCAGGATTCAGTAGGCAAGGAAATGAGTATTCTTGCCTGAACTCAGACGGGATGCTGGTGGCAATATTCGGGCATGGCAAGCAGACTCCTTACTCCTTGCTCCTTCCCCTGCCGTCAAGATTATCGACGGGATGATTCGTTTCCACCCACTGTAAAAGAACAGAAGCCGAAGCCTCCGATGTCAGAACCGGGATACCATCCTTTTCCCGGACCTGATCCGCATCCGTCGGCTCAAATACACGAATCAGTACTTTGGTCGGTTTGTTCCGTAAATAGTCCAGCACAATGAAGGCATCTGCTGTCCTGCGCATCGAGCAAATAACCATCGCTGCCTTCGAGGCATTACACTGAACAAGAATACTTTCGTCCGATCCATCCCCCTGAATGCAGGGGACCCCTCTTCCAATCAGCCTGCGGACAACCGCGGCATCCTCATCGACCACCACCACCGAACATCCGTCATCCTGAAGTGTTCTCAGTACCTGCGACCCCGATCTCCCGAAGCCGAGTATCACGACATGGTTTTCCAAATTTGAAACACGCTGTTCTCCTGACCGGTATCTCGGGTGCATACGCATCAATCGCCAGGAAACCGCATCACGGGCTATGAAGGGGGTCAACGTCATCGTTCCTACCGTAATCAGGACGATCATGGAAAAAAGATCCTGGCTGATATGCCCGGACATCACGCCGTACATGGCCAGCACCAGAGAAAACTCGCTGGTCTGGGACAGCAGCAAGGCCGTTTCCACCGAAGCCCGGGTCGAGAGTCCAACATACTCAGCCACAAGAGCAACCAAGACGAGGGTGACAACAAGGAGAACCGCCACAAAAATGAATCCGTGCCAGAGGAAAGCCCCCTCCGGCATCGTGATCATTGCCCCGATACAGATAAAGAAAAGCGCCAGAAAGAAACCGGAAATAGAGCCCAGCATACCCCGTACAAGCCCGTTCATGGGAAAAGCGGAAAGGACAAAGCCTCCCCAGAATGCACCGACAATGAAAGGCAGCTCCATAAGGTTGGCCAAAGCAGCAAAGACAAAGAGCATGGCAAAGGCCGCAACCAACAGTCCCTCATCATCAAACTTCAGACAACGTATCGCCCAGGGAACACCCCAACGGTGCAGTGCAGCCGACAGCAAACCGAGCAATGTCGTAGCTCCCAGCCCGGTCAACACAGCGATTCCACCTTCTGTTGAACGAACCAGAACCACTATGATAACGAGGATGAAAAGATCCTGCAGCAGCAGAACACCGATGACGAGTCGTCCGAAAGGTTCAAACATCTGCCTTCGTTGCTGCAAATGCCGTACCACCACCAGAGTGGAACTGGCAGAAAGCGCGCAGCCCAAATAAAGGGCCGTCATGGTATCGTACCCCAGCAGATAGGCGACGGTCAGTCCGGCCACCCCCAAGGCTGAAAATTGTGCCATCGACACGATCAGCACCGGGCGCAGCCGGCCCCTCACCCGCCGCGGACTAAGGTCCACCCCTGCTGAAAAAACCAGCACGGCCAGTCCAAGCTCAATCGTACTTTGCAGCATTTCCTCCGGCATCCTAATGCCCAGGGCATGCAACAAAAACTGCAAGACTATCCCCATCGTCAGCAGCAGGGGAATGGGGGGCAATTTAAGCCATCGCGATATTCCGAAGGCAATCGCAGCCAAAAACAGCAATACGGATAAACCGGTCATGGCTTAAGGATACCCTCCTTTTCCAGCACCTGTCTCTGCTCAATCACACCATCCACGGATGGCATAATCATAAAGTCAGTTCCGAGATCCACCAAGTCATCCACCACTGAGACGTCAAACGCATGAATCGCACAAGGGACTCCGGCCAGTCTGCAACGGTAAGCCAGCAAGTTGTTAGCATCTTCAATCTGTAAAGCGGAAACAACAAGGCGGGCCTGCCTGAGTCCGATTTCATCGACAACCGATTCGTACTCAACGTTGCCAATCTCTATCTCACAATCCAGTCCGGTTAATTTCCGTGGATCGGTGTCCACGGCCAGTACCTCGTTGCCCTTGGCAACCAGCCCTTTGACAATTGCCCGCCCCAATGCATTCATCCCGACGACAATAATGTGCCCGGAACGGATACGAACTTTGTCGACTTCCTCTTCCTGCCGCGCGCGGAAGGGCTTCAAGATCCAAAGCTTCCGGCAAATTTCATAGAGACCGTCACTGTACAAAATCATGTAGGCGGAAACACCAATGGTCACAATGCCCACCAGAGCCGTTACTGAAAGAATCTGCGGGTCAATCAGCCCTGATGTCACGCCCATCGCAGCAAAAATAAAGGAGAACTCACTGATCTGCGCCACAGTCACACTGGTGCTGAAGGCCGTTTTCTCACTATAGCCCATCCTTGAAATAATAATGATGAAAATCAGCGGGTTACCAATGAGGACAAATAGGGAGAGTGCGATGGCTGCGGGCCAAGCCGTCAGGGCCTCCCCTAGTTCCATCTGGATGCCGAGGGTGACAAAGAATACTGCAATGAAAAAGTTCATCAGGGGGTGCACCCTTCGTCTCAGATCATCATTGTAAGGTAACTGGGCCAGGGCCAGGCCGGCGAGAAATGCCCCAATTTCGAGGGACAACTGCAACCACTCGGCCAACAGAACAATCCCAAAACACCAGCAGAGAGCCCAAATAAAAAGCGTATCCGGATTTCGTGAAGCCCAGGCAAAAGGTTTAGGGAGCACATACTTTGAGGCCACCAGTACCACAAGTAGAATCAAGGTCATTCCACCAAAGGCCTTTGCCACTCCGAGAACAATGGTTCCGGCATTCAAACCTTCTCCGACCCCCAGTCCCGCAAGAAAAGTGAGCACCACGATCACCACCAGATCCTGGACCAGGAAAATACCAACAGCGATACGACCGTAGAGTTTGTTCAAGTCTCCCTTCGCATCCAGCAGCTTAACCACCACCACTGTACTGCTGAATGTCAGTGCCACCGCAAGAAACAGGGATTCCATTGCCGAAAAATCGAGCAGCAGGCACAGGGCAAAGCCTCCGGCTGCGGTGAAGGCAACCTGCCCCAGACCAGCCACAACTGCCACCTTCCCGACGTCGCGGATCTTGTTCAGGCTTAATTCCAGGCCAACCAAAAACAACAACAACGCGATGCCCACCTCCGCGATCAATTCGAGCGAATCATCCACTTCGATCAGCCCAAGGATGGGGCCCAATGCGAGGCCGGCCAAAATGTAAACCACGATGGATGGCATCCGTACCGCACGGCCAATAAATGAAAAAACCGCCGCTGTGACCACGATCAGGCCAAGGCTCCCCAGCAGGCTCATTTCCGGTAATTCCATATGGACCGGATATCTCAACAGGAAACGCTTTCAGCGCAACCTTGCATTTGAAAATAGGTGTTTAGGGGGTCGGAAAGCTGGACATGGAGGCGGCGTGACCTCACGCCGCATTGTCGCTTGCTAACGGGGGTGAGGTCACCCCCCGCTCCTTGGTTCGGAAATATCCAAACAAAAAAGGCCCGCCGGAGATACCGGCGAGCCTTGTGTTAAATCTGATGTACGGTCGGAATCCGATTAGAACACGGTGGTGGACTCTTGGTCGAGGACCGGAGTGTCACGGAAGTTCGTGGTCGTTTCCATCTTGGTGGTGGTGATACCTGTCTTGGCACCCACTGTCGTGATCGTACGCTCGATGGTCCGTCCAGGCTGCAGGGAAGCACTCGGGAAGGTGACAACCTGACCGTCGATAACACCGCCGGATGAGGCGCTGATCGGCTTAAGGCCATCGCCAACCGTGACAACATTGCCAGTCACCGTGAAGGGCTCGTACCTCGACTGGTTGAGGATAGTGATCGTTAAGATCGTTTCTTCACCAAGACGGATCGGGTCAACACTATCAATGATGTTGGTGTTCACACCCGGAGCGGCAATCCACTGGGTCGCAGCGGTATCTTCCGCAGTCAGACCACGGTCGGATGTGGCGGTCACGCGATTGACGAGTGTCTGCTGAACCTTGGAGTAGTAACGAACCTGATAGGTCTTGGACTGACCGGAGGCCAGGCTGTCGATCTTCCAGACAATCTGATCAGCGGTATCATCCGAGGCTGCATCCGCACCGGGACGCCAGTAGCCATAAACACTGCGACGGGCATCGTTCTGCAGACCAAGGCGAATCGTTTTGCCTTCGGTGATATCAAAGACCTCGCCCTTGTCGGCCACTTCACCGTAGAGGATGGCCCCATCCGGCAGGTGGTCGGTCACGACTACGTTGGTCAGAGTGGTGTCACCGGTGTTGGTCACCTTAATATTGTAGGTTTCGGCATTGTAGATGTAGCCGCGTTCCGGACCGGTCTTTTCAACAGCGAGGCCGGACTGAACAACACGGACAGGTGCGGTGGCTTCCACCACATCCCCACCGGCGAATTTGGCGGTGGCGGTGTTGGTGTAGGTACCTACTGCCGTTGCCTTGGCTGTTACAGCCAGAGTCTGGGTTTCACCGGGGGCGATATTGCCGAAGTTCTTGGAAAGCGGGCTGACCGCAGTGAACTTCTCAGGCAACAGGTCCTGAGTGGTGACACCCTGAGCCACGGCGGTACCCGTGTTCGTGACGGAAATATTCCAGATGATGTCTTCACCGACCTCAACCACCGCCGGGCCGACCTTGGCGATCGTCAGCTTGGGAAGACCAGCTTGAATCGGCAGGCAAAGCTTGGGATCGGCACGGACTACGCTGCATACCCAATATTCACCAACGGCAGTAGGTGTTACCTTTACCGCGATGGTTTTGGTCTCGCCCTGATTCATCGAACCGAGCTTCCAGGCAGGATTGCCATCGGCATTTTTAGTTGCCGCGGGAGTTGCGCTGCCAAAGGTCACACCCTGTGGCAGAATCTCTTCCACCACCACGTTGGCTACGCCACGCTTGGCGATAACACGGATGTTATAGGTAAACTCGCTACCAGCCATCGATCCGGATACATACTGCTTCTCCAGACGGATCAGATGGTCCTCATAGGCAACCACGGCATCCGAAGATACCATCTCCCCTGAACTGACCGGAGCAGCGGTGGCTGATGTTCCCTCTTGGGAATAGCCTTTGACCTCGCGGCCAGGCTCATTGGGCAAACCTGTTCCATGGGTCGTTTCCGTCGTTGAACACCCCGCCAAAAGCAGGGCGGCACTCATAATACCTGCCAACCAAAGCACAGGTCTTTTTTTCTTAGATGTTTTCATAGTTTGTACAGTTTGTATCCGGTTAATAATTATACGAATAACGAATCAATAAGTGAACAGGGTAATTTAATGACCTGATCAATAATAACTAAGACAATCAACATTCCTGGAAAAGGCAAGAGCCATTATTGCTGACATTAGGAAAGCCCAGAACAGAAATGCCGTCGGATATCTGAGACACCCGACGGCACGGAAATGATGCAAAATCGCCTGAAATCCAAGCCCTACGGGCTAAAACAAGGTGATTGCCACGTTCAGGCCGGCGGTAACAATGGCCACCATGCTCATGAGCTTGATCAGGATGTTCAGCGAAGGACCGGAGGTATCCTTGAAGGGATCGCCAACGGTATCGCCGATAACCGTGGCCTTGTGCGAATCGGACCCCTTGCCGCCAAAGTGTCCTTCCTCAATGTACTTCTTGGCATTATCCCAAGCCCCCCCGCTGTTGGCCATGAAAACCGCCAGGGTAAAGCCTGTGGCCAGTGAACCTGCCAGCAAACCAAGAACACCCGGAACACCAAGAATAAAACCAGCGATAACAGGCATCAGAACCGCGAGCAGTGCGGGCGCAATCATCTCAATCTGAGCACCCTTGGTCGAAATCGCCACGCAACGGGCATAATCAGGCTCGGTGGCGCCTTCCATAATACCTTTGATTTCCCGGAACTGACGGCGTACCTCCTCGACCATTTTTTGTGCTGCCCTGCCTACCGCATTCATCGTCAGTCCGCAAAACAGGAATGACATCATGGAGCCAAGCAGAATTCCAACCAGAACCTTGGGGTTGATCAGGTTGACCTGAAAGTACTCCATGAAGCGGTACATGTCCACTGAGGCGAGTTTATCCACGGAATCGATCACCAAACCATTGGGAAACTCAAAGCTTTTACCTTCTCCAATCATCTCGGATAAACTCACCTTGATGGCTTCAATATAGGAGGCCAAAAGGGCTAACGCAGTTAAAGCGGCCGAACCGATGGCAAATCCCTTGCCCGTGGCCGCCGTGGTATTCCCCAAGGCATCCAGGGCATCGGTACGGCGCCTAACCTCAGGTCCAAGGCGGGCCATCTCAGCATTTCCTCCCGCATTGTCTGCAATAGGACCATAGGCATCCGTGGCCAATGTCAGTCCCAGAGTGGAAAGCATACCCACTGCAGCAATGCCTATGCCATACAAACCAAAGCCCAATGAGCTACTGCCAAAGGCCCACCCGGATGAAAATCCGTATGCCAGAATGGTCCCGATGGCAATGGTGACCACCGGAGCCACGGTGGAAATAAAGCCGACTCCCAATCCGGAGATGATAACAGTGGCGGGACCTGTCTTGCCCGATTCACTTATTTTGCGGGTAGGCCTGTATTCGTGTGAGGTATAGTATTCAGTGGACTTGCCAATAATGATACCCACTGCCAGACCCGTTACAACCGCACCCCATATCCCGGCCCAATTCGGGAGACCGAGCATCTTCAGAATAATTGCGGATGCCACAACAATCAGTAATGAACTCACGTTAACGGCCCTACCCAAAGCATTCATCAATTCTTTCTGACTCGCTCCAGGATGTGTGCGGACAACATAAATTCCAATAATCGAGAGGATGACTCCAACTGCGGCAATAAGCATCGGGGCAATCACCGCCTTGTACTGTAGAGCCGCATCAAAGTTTTCACCCAGACCCAGAAATGCGGCCGCACCCAATGCCGCAGTCGCCAGAATGGATCCGCAATAGGATTCATAGAGGTCGGCCCCCATACCTGCTATATCACCGACATTATCGCCGACATTATCAGCAATCGTTGCCGGATTGCGGGGATCATCTTCCGGAATTCCGGCTTCCACCTTGCCAACCAGGTCAGCCCCTACATCCGCCGCTTTAGTGAAGATGCCTCCACCCACCCGGGCAAAAAGTGCCTGCAAAGAAGCGCCCATCCCGAATGTCAGCAGCGTTGTCGTGATCATGAGTAACTCCTGTCCGGGAACATCGGATTCAGTGAAGTACCTCAACATGACAAACCAGAAGGAAATATCCAGCAATGCCAATCCGACAACAACCAGCCCCATGACTGCTCCGCAGCGGAAAGCCAGCTTCAACCCCCCGTCGAGAGATACACTGGAAGCCTGGGCAACCCTGCCCGAAGCGTACGTTGCCGTCTTCATTCCGAGAAAGCCCGCCAGAGCAGAAAAGAATCCTCCGGAAATGAAGGCAAAGGGTACCCACTTGTTTCCCATATCCAGGCCATAGGAGAGGATACAGAAGAGCACCATCACAACAGCGAAGAAGAGCCCCACAATCTTATACTGCTGCTTCAGGTAGGCCATGGCTCCCCGGCGAACGTGGCCGGCAATGGCAATCATGCTCTCATTACCTTCCGAATGCCCCATCATGAAGCGGAAGAAATGCCAGGCAAAGGCAAGAGCCAGAACGGCACTTACCGGAACGATCCAAAAAATAGGCATATTCATTGTTTATTTTCTCAGTATATTACTTTCAGACTTTCATAAGTCCTTCAGTGCTTAAATGATTCGAAATTATAAATAATAATACTAATGATAAAGATATCGATTTTTGATTAGCTTCCAAATGACGCCTGAGCCGATCTCCACCAAGAATAGTGTTCATCTTCCAGTTCCCTCTGCGTAGGCAGCGGGAAGTAAACAAAATGATCCGCATCCCCGATGAAGAAACCACCCCGAATTGTCCGGAATAGAAAATCATGTTTCATTTGGCGGATCACCGTTTTATTCGGCTTGGCATAGTCGTTCTGTACCTCACGGATACAGTCCCTCAGGTGCTCAATATTCGGATAAGGCAGGTTATCAATCTGCTTCGTTTCTGGATCCTGGGCGAGGGCCTCCAGCTTCATCTCGGCAAATATGATGCGGGGAACCGATACCGGCTCGCTCACACGTGTAATCTGCTTGCAAAAATCAGCCGGGTTCAACTTGCTGACCACCCGGGGTGTCACCGGACAAAGCTCCTGATACAGATGCACCTTGCGGTCCGCTTCCGGCTCATACTTACCCGGTTCCAAACCCAGTACCCGACCATCCTCTGTCACCAGGTAGAGACGTTTGATCGCATCGACCGGGATGCTTTCCAATACCCGGTAAATCTTCAGGTAGGTGGACTTCCGCGGACTGCCATCCTCGTGCGGCACGCAGCGCTCACGGACAAAATCCTGATCGATCAGGTCGCCCAAAACTGCCGGATCCAGCTCAAAAAAGATCGCCTGCCCGCGCGAACGTTTTTGAGAGCCAATGGCATAGTAAGTTCCGAATTCATCCGGAGGTAACATGGAGGCCACCAGTGACTCCGGAATGAGGGAGAGATAATAATATACGTTCATAATAAGGAATGGTTCTTATGGCCGTTTATAATTAGGCTTCCTTAAGCCATGCAAACTAAAAATAACTTCTATTAATAGCATGCTGATATAGAATTAGCAAAACTAATCCAAGCACTGCCCCTACCCTTAACCAAAGATCCGCTTATGGGCTGTCCACTCTGACTACTCAGAACGGGCTTTTCGCAGGATACGCCTGGCCTGACGAAAGGTTTTTCGGAAATCCGGCCATTCCTCTGTTGGACCAAAACGGATTGTCCGTAACTCGGAATAAATTCGTTCGGGCTCCTTTTCCCTCTCATTCTCATTTCCGGAGAAGGAACGCATTTCAGTTAGCAGACGACCGGCCTTACGACGTACGGGATGCAATTTTCTACTCCATGGGGAGACGATTCGGCCCCGCTGCCACATATCCTGCACCCACCAGTAAAACAGACGGAAAGCCAGTAACAAGAAGCCGATGACGGCAACAGACGCGGCAACACGTATGACTTTGTCCCGATCCCATCCTCCAGTCAGCCAATCAAGGACATCCTTCCACCAGCCAATAAAAGTATGTTTCATCTCCTCCAGCATGGCGCCCCCAAACTGGCGAATGTTGGATGCCATCTGCAACTGATCGGATTGGTCGAAATTAACGACTTTCCGGTACCAAACCATCCGGAGACTGTCGACCCAGGCCTCCCAACCAGTCTCCATCCCCAAGTTGGCGGAAAGCAAGGAGTTCTCTTCCACATCAGTATCCACTCCAGGGGTAGGATCAACCCGGACCCAGCTTCCCTCGTGATCATAGACTTCAACCCATGCATGGGCATGGCTATTGCGCACCACAAGGTAATTCTCGTATTCATTCCAGGAAGCTCCGGCAAAGCCGGCAATGGCCCGGGAGGGGAATCCTGCGGCCCGGGCCAACAGGAGATAACTGCCCGTAAAATGTTCACACCAACCGGCCGTCGAATCCTGCATCCAGCGGATCAAGGAATCGCGGCCACGTCTTCGCTCCCAATCCCAATCCTCATCACCATCACCGCGGAACCTGCGCCCTCGTCGCCGCTCCATATCGGTAGCCAAATCGTAGGTGTAGTTTCCATGCAACCACGGAAGAATGATTCCGTTGAAAGCTTCGAGGCTCATTCCCTCCTCAAAGCCCGTCTGATCGAGGATCTGCTGAAGATACTCCCGGTCTGCCTCCAATGGAGGGAGAATCAGGGTGGTTAGAGGATAACGGGTGTTGTCAATACCGTCTATCGTATAGGTTTGCGGGGTGGGAACTGCATCTTTAAACGCGTTAATTTCTTCGGCTGTGGCCTGCAGTTTATCCGCCTGCTCCATTCCGGAGACCGTATACCCCAGGACGTTGCCACTGACTGAACTCAATTTGAATACGTTGATTTCAGAATAAACCCAGAACTTGCTTTTCTTCGAAAAGCGAATCCGCTGGAAAGGCCCCAACAGCGGCAGATAAGCGCTGGTGTCTCCTTCCAGAAAGAAGGTCCATTGATCTGTATTATAGTTCACCGAACTCTTACGCGGGCCATACAAATAATTGTAATCCGGCTGCTCAATTTCCTCCCCATATCCGGAGCCGGATTGACTGATAGTTGAGACAAAGCTGGAATCACCATAATAACCCGGTTCCGTCGGGTTGCGGTAATAGTACTGGTCCAGTACCACCATGCGCCAATAGGGACGGGACGGAATGCTGAAGCGATTGGATACCTCCACCCGCATCGCAACCTGACTGTTACTAATCAGCTGCTTGATTGCCCCAAAATAGATCCGGTCGGAAAATCCGGTTTTCCCCATTGCCCGCATCTGCATGAACGATGGCAATGCCTGATCCATCCGGATGCGGGGGAAGAGCACAAAGACCAAACTGCTGATACCAACTACCGCCACAAATACCACTGTGGAAAAGGCCAGCATCCTGAAGTCCATCCCCCTTCTGATCCGGCTCAGGAAATAGCCCCACCGGAAATGATCCCAGTCGTCCTTGGAAAGCACGCGGTTATGTGAAGACTCCAGCAGATTCACCACAAAAAGCAGGGCCATTGCCAATGGGGTAAAAATCAGGATTTGAACAGCAAAAAGCAGCGAAACAGTCAGCACACCTGTGATCACCAGCATAAACAGGCCCAGCAGCAGCATTTGCAAATCTTCCCGTCGCTTCCGGTACTGCAGGCTCCGGTAGAGCGCGAGAAGAACAATCATCCTCACCATCGGTAGCATCAATTCCGAGCTGTTCATAATAAAGTCCAGCAGGATGATGAGGACCAATGCAGAAGTTGCCCCCTTCCAGACGAAGCTTGGTATCCGTCCGGGCAAACTTGGGCGAATGAGGGTCACCATCGTGCTCAACAAGCCAAGCAGGAGGATAGGACGAGTACCAAAATCAAGCTGCATCAATGCCCAGAAGGCGATAAACAACATCCATTGCCCCAGCAACCACTTCAACTGATGCAGTTCCAATGTCGTGAGATTAATCTTATGTGCCATCAGGCCACCCCCACTTGGCTGTCTGCCAGGAAAAGATTCACTTGTTGCTGTGTGCCCGGACGAAAGGTCAGAACATTGACTCCCTTCACCTCCGTTGTACAGCGATAATCGGAAACCGGTTTAAGCAAGGCCAGACGTTCCAACAGAGCATGCAGGTCGTGCAGACGTTTGACGAGGCGTACCGGCTCTCCGTTGATCGCATAGGCGGACAAGCGCCCCTGCCGGAAAAGATCCTCAGCCAGGCTGCTGGCAAAGCAGCATAGACGTTCAAATTGTGCATTCTCTCTCCACTGAGAGGCGGAGACCTCGAGAAAAAGAACAAAACTTTCACGGCTTTCCTCCGCAGTCTGGCGTACCATCAAGTGGCGCAGACGGGCAGACGCTTTCCAGTGCACCTGCCTCTGAGCATCTCCTTGCCGATAACGACGGATATTGATCAGTTCACTCCCCACCCCATAATGATGGATTGCCTGCCCCTGCCGGGGCATATTCCGACCCGTATGTGGAGCAAACTCGTACTCGATCTGTCGGGGTAAAACCAATACTTCACGTTTGATCCCGCCCCCAACGGTTTTACGTAGAAAGCCAAAGGGGAACTGTGACTCCAGCCCGGATATCTGGAGTTTCTCCCGCCCACGCTGAACTGGATGAAAGCGCCAGTTCAGAAGGCGTCTTTCTCCCGGATCCAAACGTTCTTCCAGATGTACTTTTGACTGATGTTTGGCAGTCTCCGCCTGCACTTTGAAAGACAAACTGTAAGTGGGAAGAATGCGCTTCGTATTGTAGACCTCGATCTCCATCATCGCCTCTTCACCTACCCTGAAAACAGGAGGTAGTGTCATTCTCCAAAGGGTTCCCTTGAAATTCATCATACTGAGTACCCCGCTGAGGATAAAACTGGAAACGATCAGCGACAGAGCCATGAAAAGGATATTGTGGGATGTACTGTAGGCTGCCGTGCCAAATCCAAGCATGACGAGGAGCAATATATAGCCTGCCGGAGTCGGAACGATGCGGTGCCCCTCCGGTGGCACCACCATGTACCAGAAAAAACGCCAGACTCTCCCACCCCTGCTGGTCGCATAGCGATAGCTGCGGGCATTGTACCAGTCACCCTCAAGCATTCTCCCGGCCAGATGGTATTCAGCCTTTGCCATGACTCTTCTCAACTGGGCAGAGGAACAGCCTCCACAATTTTACCAAGAATCCCCTCAATCAGGCGCCTCTCCTCCAATGGGTCGGAGGTCTGACGCCGTAGGCTCAGGCGATGAGTGAAGACACTGGGCAGAACAGACGAGACATCCTCCGGAACTACAAATCCGCGGCCGTCCGACAAGGCTTTGGCCTGGGCGGTCAGCTTGAGTGCCAAGGCCCCACGGGTACTGACCCCGCCATGAAACTCACTTTCAGTCCGTGTTGCTGTTACCAGCTTCAGTATGTAGTCGAGCACGCTCTCCTCGACAAAGACCTGAGGCGTATAGTGCTGAATCTCCTGAATTTCCTTTCGGGTGACCACCGGGTTGGAATCAATACTATCGTAGCCCCGGTGATTGGAATCACGCCTCAGTACTTCCATTTCATAGCGGTACTCCGGGTACCCCATGTGCAGACGCATCAGGAAGCGGTCCATTTGACTTTCCGGCAAAGGGAAGGTCCCTTCGTAATCGACCGGATTTTGTGTGGCAAAAACCATGAACGGATTCCCTACCGGATAGGTCTGCCCGTCCATGGAAACCCGGCTACGGTCCATCACTTCCAGCAGGCTGGACTGTGTTTTGGGTGTGGTCCGGTTAATTTCATCCGCCAACACGATGTTTGCGAAAACAGGCCCCTTCTTGAAAACAAACTCCTTCAACTGCTCATCATAAATCGAAACCCCCAGGACGTCACTCGGGAGTAAGTCACTCGTGAACTGAATCCGCGAAAATGAGCAATCAATCGAACGGGCCAGACAATAGGCCAGGGTCGTTTTTCCCAGACCGGGAAGGTCTTCAATCAGTACATGCCCCCCGGCGATCAGACAAACCACCACCTCTTCGATAACATCATCCTTGCCACGGATGACTTGCGCAATGTTCGCCTTGAGACGCTCCAAGGTTTCTTTGATACGAGGGGCGGGAATCGGTTTGGCCGGGGTTTGACTCATGAATGAAATGCTTAAATGTGGATAATGACCGCTCCTTTCAATGTGCAAGGAGATGTCCACATTGCAAGACGGTCCTTCATTAAGTCAGGGATTCCCCCTATTTGTGCCCTGGCCCGCTGAATAAATTAGGAAATATTGCCTGCTCGGGGCTGAACCGTTGGCTGTTGGCTGTTGGACTGTCAGACTGCTGGACCCTCAGTCCGTCATTCCCGTCTCTTCCCCGGCAGCAGAAAGCGGGCCAGAGACAGAAGGCCGAGTACCGGGATCAGGACGAAACCACTGCTGAAAATAACCTTGGGCTCCAGAAAAAGGAACAATGGAATATTGGCCAAAGGAAAAACCAGTAACAAAACCCAGATCCCCGCAACCGCCTGATCTTGTAGTCTCCTCAATGCATACATCACAAGAATGCCAGTAGCAAAAATGCCAATCAGGATGCACAGGTAAATCGAGAGACTGTAGAAATGGTGGTTCGGTTTCAGACCATAATAGGCTCCAAAACAAAGTCCCACCGCAGCGGCACCGACCAGCACCAGATAAACGAGAAAACCCACTGGCCCCAAAGGCCGGTTAAGATATAGCGAAGAATCCATCATAAGAATGATTGATGTGCCCAATAAGGCGATGATCAATCAAAAAAGACTATCGGGAAGTCTGCGCCCTCAACGGGCGCGACGGATAATATTTGGAGCTGTACGGGTTTCCCGGATTGTGTCCGCCTCAATTGTCTGACTCTCCTGCTCGATCTGCTTGACGAACTGCTTGTCCCGGGCGGACTGACGCAGTTTATCCAACTGCTCAAGACGCTCCAGTTCCTGCTGGGAAAGTTCATAGCCAGGAATGTCGGATTCCAGTATTTTCATATCACTCAGCAGGCGCGGATCAAGAATTTCCTTATAGGTACTTCCGTCAGGATTAAGGGTCCGTGCGGTGATAAAGATCACGAGATTCCGGCGATTCAGCTCATTGCTCTTACCCGTGAAGAGATACTTGACCAAGGGAATATCGCCGAAGAAGGGAACCTTGTGGTCCACCATGGTTTCCTCGTGCTCAATGAGACCACCGATTGCCAGAGTGTAACCATCCTTGAGGATGACTTGCGATTCGGTACGGCGGGATGCAATAACCGGAATCAAGGCACCCGAGGCACCACCGAAGTTGACTTCCCGGAGAATGCTGCTCACTTCCGGCCGGATATCGAGCCGAATGAAACCCGCCGCATTCACCTGCGGGCGAACCAGCAAATTGATCCCGATATCTTCATAGGCAAACCCGGAAACCTCGAAAATACCCCGTTCCTGATTGTAGGTATAATTCGGAATCGGGAAACGCTGGCCGATTGAAATGAGAGCCTGCTCCCCGTCCAAAGTTACCACTGTCGGATTGGAAACCAGATTGGTCTTGTCATTTTGGGCGTAAAGAGAGAGGACCGCCGAGAACGCATCCGCCGAGAAAACCGCGGTATTCAGCGGATCAAATGAGGGCGTAATGTTGCTGCTAAAGGGTCCAACGCTGACATTGTAAGCCTGCAGCGATGACCAATTGACGCCCACATCCTGAGCATTGACATCGGTCACCTCGATGAATTTGGACTCAATCATAACCTGATGGTTCGGGCGGTCCAGGCGCTCAATAATCTCCTGAACACCGTTCATCCGTGAAGGGCGTTCGGTTACGATCAAAGCATTGGTCCGTGCATCCACCTGGATACGACCACCACTGGCGGCATCGATAAGAGGAGCCAGCGAAGCCTGTAGTTGACCGGCCACCGCATAGTTGATGACAAAAACGCGGGTATCCAGCGGTTCCTGCATCAATTCGGAACGGCTGCGGATTTTAATGATATTGCGCTCCTCAATATAGGTGTACCCCAAGGGTTCCAAAACAACGTCAAAAACCTGACGCCAGGTGACATTACGAAGCTTGACACTGGTATTGCCGATAAGCGTATCAGGGATGACTACATTCAGGTCGTAGAGATCAGCCACATTCCGGATTATCGTTCTCACCTCCTCATTCGGAAAATCAACCGAGATGGTGTCACTTTCAGTCATCGCAGACTCACTCTGTGTTCTCACATCGGCGGGAAACGCAAGTGTGACCTCGCCTGAAGCGGGCAGATTGATGTTCAGTCCCGATGAAACGGAAGTGTCAGTGGGCGCGTAGCTCTCCTCCGGGCCGGGCAGTGCCACCTCCCCTTCAGTCGGCATAGGCGCTGTTGCCAGAGGCCGTACTTGCATGGAAGACGAAGCTTCAGGCTCTTCCTGAGGCGTGCTGATTCCGGGCTGGTCCGTTGGATCAACGTCCACCGGCTGAATATCGACCACAACATTGGGGTCGCCTCCTGAAAGTGCCTCATTGACTTCGGCACTGTTCTGATTCTCCTGCGCTCCAAGGAGGCATACACCGCCGGCGGACAGGAGTAGCACGTAAAAGAATGACTTGGACATATTGAGTTATGATTGAGGATTGATGATATTCGCGGTAGTTAAAAGTCAGGGTTCAGGCTGAGGATCCCTCTGGATTCTTCCGGATTGGTTTCCGTCAAAATGACGGGTGAGGGTCGCCTCATTCAGACGCAATACATAACCGTCGATGCGGATTTGCTCTAAAAGGATCTCATACGGTTGGCCCCGGAAATTGACATTCAGCGTGGAGTTTTCGGCCAAATTTCCATTCGGCAGCACTAGAATACGTTGTGTCCCTCTAATCACCATACCGGAAGGCCGTATCGTTGCAGCGACCGCCTGCAGAACCTCTTCGTCCGAGTAAGTAACTTCAACCACCTTGGGTTTTTCCTCAGCGACCTCAGTAGCCATCTCAACGGGTGCGCGGTAGAAATCAAAGGGGTAGTCCACCTCAAGTAAACGAGCATGGATTCCAGTATCCTCCGGATTGAGAAGACTCCGGGCATTTGCAAGTGCCTGGTCACGGCTGCGGGGGGCAACGACGGCTCCCCGTTGTCCCCAAAGCTCTCCCGCTCCGGGGAAAAGAACCAGAAGGAGGAAAAAGCCAATAATAGGGTGGTTAATGAAATTCATGATACTCAGGGGCGCGCCAATACACTCAAGTTAAGCTCTGCTGCAACGGCGTCGCTCCGGCTTCCCTGAACGGGAAAGAGCGTCAGGCTTTGCAGGCTGGCGGGATGGAAGTCTGTTCTGGATTTGTGAATAAAATCGAGAACAGAAGCCAGATTGCCACGAACAGTTATACGCCATTCCAACTGAGGATAGATTTTCAGTGGTGCTTTGGCACCGGGGGCAACACGCCCGGTATTCAAGGGGTCCGACATTTCCACTTGGGAATCTTCAGCCAGCCGCAAGAAATAGCGCAGGTGGTCGGTGCGGGCACCCTCTCGCATCAGGCGGGATTCCATGTCGGCAACAAGGCCACGGATCTCCTCCAGGTTCTGCTCCAGATTGACAGCACTGATTTTGTTGCGACGAATCACTTCAACCGTCTTTTCAAGTTCCTCATACTTGCTCTGTTCTTCCGGCAGCGTACCGGACCGAAGGTAGAGAACCCCTCCCAGCAGGATCGCCACCACAAGCCCCACAGCGGCAATGGGGTATTTCCTGACAATCTGAATGATTAGTTCCTTATTCATGATTACCGGTTGAGCACGATTAGCAGTGAAAATTCAAAGAGATCCTCATTCTGATTCCGGCGAGGTTGGACGATTTCAATGCGGTTCACCTGAGGAGCGATCGCTTCCAGCTCCATGATCTGTGAACGGTAGTGGTTGAGATCCTCAAGCGCATCAGCCGTACTACCCTGCAGTGAGGCGGCCAGTACAATCTGGGTGCGCTGCACCTGTTTTTTATCCACGGTTTCCGTCAATGGGCGCAACTCAATACGCCGCATTGCAATATTCGGTGGTTTATTTTCAAAAAGTTCCATCAGGATGGGCAGAGGATCAAAGCCCCGATTGTAAAAGCTGGCCAGATCCGTGATTTTCGCCGACTCTGCGGTGAAGGCTTGGCTGGCCTTTAGATTCGCTTCATTGGCACTGGTTTCCGCCTGAATCTCCGACTGCAGCTCCGCAATGGAATGCTGGTAATTGCCCAGCGAAATATGGTTGTGGATGAGCAGGCCGAGCAGGATCAGCGGAAGCGTCACCCCTACAAAATTGATGATAAAACCTGTCCGCACCACTTTTACATCCGGCAGACGATCCGCTATTCTAAAATCGGGATGCCAGTTGGAGAAAGCGGCTTTCGCTTCTCTGGGACTCTTAGCGGCCATTCTCCCCTCCTTCCTTTTTCTGTCCGAAGATACCCATTAGGCTGAACAGACCCAACCACCTGGACCCGAGCTCGGTTGCCGGGATGGAGGAATCAACTTCGATCCCCTGACTTTCCAGCCATGACGGCACCGTCACCGGGTACAACTCCATCCCTAGTGAACGGGAAAGTGTGGTTGGAATCCAGGCAAGGTTGGCGGGCAGCATGGAAACAAAAAGGTGTCCGATCGTCTGCCCGGTCTGAACTTCATAAAACCCGGTAGAGGCCTGAAGCTCTTTGAGTATCTTGCGCAGGAGCAAGGGCCCCATTTCAGTGAAATCAAAGGTATTTGAATTGAACAGCTTCTGTGCGGACTCTTCATCTTTCAGTCCCAGTTCCTTTTTGATAATCGGGTACATGCTCTTGAAGCCGAAAGGTATCGGACGGGCAACATCCAGCTGTTTTCCTTGCAGAATAAAAACCTGTGAACTCTCGTCGGTTATCTCCAACACGAAAATCGGGTTTTTGGTTTTCGCCCGTTCCATCATATCCATCAGCACCCCCAGCGTGGCAACGGTACCGATTTCCAACCGCTCAGGATAAACCCCATACTCAACAAGGGTATTCTGCACCTCCAAAATCTCTTCGTGCGGGGCACCGCAGAAAACGATTTCCTTAGCCAGTACCCTCTCCGGCTGAAACTCGGACCCTTCATTCGCCGTCATGACCGTGATCATGTGACTTTCCAGATTCACCTTGAACTGATTCGTGATGAGATCAGCCAGAAATGCAGGGTCCCTGGCCTTGGCTGGATTGTCGAGTGTGACCCTCCTAACCAGACGCGAAGGGGGGTACATCGCACAAATGGCCGGAAGGTAAGGAACCTTCGGATTACCCATCAGGGCAAACAGTTGAGCCCGGATCGATTCCACCTCCTGGTTCAGTTGAATCTCGTCGATTGCCTCCAGTGCAAAGGGCGGTTTGAGGCCCGAAGTGCGGGCGGCCAGAAGCGAAACATCAGACAACTCCAGATAAAGTCCTTTGGTATTCGATTTAAGCATCAGTAGAGGTTCAGAAAAAACACCCCGTTCCGCCGATTACCCTTTGCTTTATGGGTTTGGAGACTCCAGGAAAACATAAGGGCGCGAAAGTGGGCATCTTTGATGTAGGAAAGTATTCAATGACGATTAATCAGAAGCATTTACATTCATTGAACCTGTTTTGTAAATCTTTTTCCTAAATGAGGATGCGCTTTACAAATCTTTCAAAATTGACCTACAAAGTGCCCATCTGGCGAAG